>CAXTFU010000160.1:0-10637 GCA_964243385.1 uncultured bacterium
TGCCGCAGGTGGCCGCGACGATCTCGAGCGACTGCAGGATCGGCACCCCCGAGCGGAGCATCGTGCCGAGGTTGCGGGAGAAGCGGCTCAGCGCGATCTTCCGGACGAGCAGGCCGAAGACCGGCATCTTGAGCTTCAGGGGGCCGAGCAGGTTGCGCACCCGCCGGTGGTGCTTGACCTTCGGCCACAGGGCGAAGAAGACGACGAGCGCCACCACCCCGACCGGCGCGATGACCTTCATCGCCCCGGACAGGAAGACGAGGACCTTCGTCGGCAGCGGCAGCTCGCCGCCGAGGTCGGCGAACATGCCGGCGAACACCGGCACGATGAACAGCAGCATGCCGACCACCGCGAGGATGGCGATGACGAAGACGACCACCGGGTAGGTCATCGCCGACTTCACCTTGGCGCGCAGCTTGACCTCGGCCTCGTAGTTCTCGGCCAGCTGCAGCAGGACGCCGTCCAGGAAGCCGCCGACCTCACCGGCGCGGATCATGTTCACCATGAGCGGCGGGAAGGTGCCGGGGTGCTTGCCCATGGCGCTGGACAGCGAGCCGCCGGTCTCGATGTCGTTGCGGACCTCGCCCAGGATGCGGCCGAGCTCCTTGTTCTCGGTCTGGTCGGTGAGGATCGTCAGCGAGCGCAGCAGCGACAGCCCGCTGTTGATCATGACGGCGAATTGCCGGGAGAAGACCGCGAGGTCCTTGAGCGTGACCTTAGGCTTCATGCCCGGGAGCGTCAGCTCCTTGTTCAGGCCGGCGTCCGCTCGCTTGATGCTGACGGGCGCGTAGCCCATCGTCCGGAGCTTGGTCGCGACCTGTGCCTGCGTCTCGGCGTCCAGCTTGCCGGTGGTCAGCTTGCCGGCCTTGTCCCGGACCTTGTACTCGAAGCTCTTCGTGGCAGCCATCGTGACCAGCCCTCTCAGACCCGGCCGCAGAGGCGGGTGAAGTCCTCGACGTGGTGGCACTTCTCGAGCGCCACCTCGTAGGTGACCCGGCCCTCGCGCACGAGCTGCGCGAGCGAGCCGTCCATCGTCTGCATGCCGTGCTTGGCCCCGGCCTGCAGCGCGGAGTAGATCTGGTGCGTCTTGCCCTCGCGGATGAGGTTGCGGATCGCCGGCGTGGCGATCATGACCTCGACCGCCACCGCCCGGCCCCGGCCGTCGGCGGTCGGGACGAGCTGCTGGCAGACGACGCCCTGCAGGGCGCCCGAGAGCATGACCCGGACCTGCTGCTGCTGCGACGGCGGGAAGACGTCGATGACCCGGTCGATGGTCTGCGCGGCGTCCTGCGTGTGCAGGGTCGCCATGACGAGGTGGCCGGTCTCGGCCGCGGTGAGCGCGATCTCGATCGTCTCGAGGTCGCGCATCTCCCCCACCAGGATGATGTCCGGGTCCTGGCGCAGCACGTGCTTGAGCGCGTTCTTGAACGACCAGGTGTCCTCGCCGACCTCGCGCTGGTTCACCAGGCTGCGCTTGTGCTCGTGCAGGAACTCGATCGGGTCCTCGACGGTCATGATGTGGTCCGCGCGGTTGCGGTTCGCGGCGTCGACGACCGCGGCGAGCGTCGTCGACTTGCCCGAGCCGGTCGGGCCGGTGACCAGGACGAAGCCGCGGGGCAGCATCGCCATCGCGCCGACGGTCGGCGGGACGCCGAGGTCCTCGAGCTTCTTGATCTCGTGCGGGATGAGGCGGAACGCCGCGCCGACCGCGTCGCGCTGGCGGTAGACGTTGACGCGGAACCGGGCGCGGCCGGGCAGCGAGTAGGCGAAGTCGAGCTCGAGGTCGGCCTCGAACTTCTCCCGCTGCTTCTGCGACATGATCGCGTACAGCGTCTTCTGGATCGCCTGCGGCGACAGCACCGGGAAGTCCTCGAGCGGCATGAGCTTGCCGGACCGGCGGACGGTCGGGTGCGCGCCGCGGGTCAGGTGCAGGTCGGAGCAGCCCTTCTCGAGCACGTGCATGAGCAGGTCGGCGAGGAACACGCTGTCGTCGGTCGTGCTCTCACCACCGAGCCGCACCGCACCGGACGGCGCAGCCGCCGGCGGTGTGGCGAGCGGCGGCGGCGCGAGGGGCGCCGGGGCGGTCCGCGGCGCGACCGCCGGCACGGTGGCCGGCGGTGCGTACGCCGCGGCCAGCGACGGGGCGGCGACCCGGGACGCGTCGGCGCCGGACGGCTCGCGCGGCGCGGGCGGAGCAGCGCCGGCCGGGCCGAAGTAGCCGTCCAGACCTGGCGGGGTGGGCTGGTGCGCGTCCACGGAGTCCTTCCCGGCGCACCGGCGGTTCCGGGCGCTGCGTCGAAGCAGGCATCGGCCGTCTCGCCCGAACCCTTGAGAGGGCGGGCCCGTCAGACGACGACGCGCAGGATCTCCTCCATGGAGGTGTGGCCGGCTCGCACCTTGGCCAGCCCGTCGTCGCGCAGCGTCACCATGCCCTGCTCGCGCGCGGTGTTCGCGATGGTGAGGGTCGAGGCCCGCTCGACGGCCAGGCGCTCGATGTCCTCCGAGACGGCCATGACCTCGTGCAGCGCGATCCGGCCCTTGTAGCCGGTCTTGGAGCAGGCGCTGCAGCCCACCGGGCGGTACAGCGTCGGGACGGGCTCGTCGGCCGGCAGCGGCATGCGCATCTCGACGAGCGACTCGCGCGTCGGGACGTAGGCCTCCTTGCACCGGCTGCACAGCTTGCGGGCCAGCCGCTGGGCGAGCACGCAGTCGAGCGCCGACCCCACCAGGAACGGCTCGATGCCCATCTCGGTCAGGCGCACGATCGCCGACGGCGCGTCGTTCGTGTGCAGCGTCGACAGCACCAGGTGACCGGTGAGGGCCGCCTCGATGGCGATCTGCGCCGTCTCGCGGTCGCGGATCTCGCCCAGCAGCACGACGTCGGGGTCCGAGCGCAGGATCGAGCGGAGCGCCGCCGCGAACGTCAGGCCCGCCTTGGCGTTGGTCTGCACCTGGTTGATCCCCGCCAGGCGGTACTCGACGGGATCTTCGACCGTGATGACGTTGACCTGCGGGTTGCTGACGATGTTCAGCGTCGCGTACAGGGTCGTCGACTTGCCCGAGCCGGTCGGGCCGGTCACCAGGATCATCCCGTAGGGCTTGCCGAAGCTCTGCGCGTAGACGGCGTAGTTGGCGGCGCCGAAGCCGAGGTCGGACAGCTGCATCATCGCCGTGGAGTTGTCCAGGATGCGCATGACGATCTTCTCGCCCCACACCGTCGGCAGCGTCGCGACGCGCAGGTCGATCTTCTTGCCGTTCACCGCCACCGACAGGCGGCCGTCCTGCGGGATGCGGCGCTCGGCGATGTTGATGTCCGCCATGATCTTCAGGCGGCTGGTCACGCCCGAGGTGATGCTCTTGGGCGAGCGCATGACCTCGTGCAGCACGCCGTCGATGCGGAAGCGGACCCGCAGGTCCTTCTCCGCCGGCTCGATGTGGATGTCGGACGCGCGGTCCTGCACGGCCTGGGTGATGAGCAGGTTCACGAACTTGACGATGGGGGCGTCCTCGACGACCTCCGTCACCGCCGACAGGTCGTCGGCCGGGTCCGGCTGCGAGAAGCCGGACGCGAGCTGGTCCATCTCCTCGTCGCCGCGGTGGTAGCGGTCGATCGCGGCGACGACGTCGGCCTTGGTCGCGACGACCGCCTGCACGTCGCGCCGCGTCATCGTGCGGATGTCGTCGACCGCGAAGACGTTCGCCGGGTCGGCCATCGCGACGACGAGCCGGTCGCCGTCGAAGCCGATCGGCAGCGCGCTGTGGCGCCGGCACACCTGCTCCGGGACGAGCGTGACCGCCGAGCCGTCGACGGCGTAGTCGGACAGGTCGACGAAGCTCAGCCCGATCTGGGTCGCGAGCGCCGCCACGAGCTGGCCCTCGGACAGGACCTCGCGGTCGATGAGCACGCGGCCGAGGCTGCGGCCGTCGCGGTCCTGGTCCTCGAGGGCGCTGCGCAGCTGGGCGTCGGTGATGTGCCCCGCCTCGAGCAGGAGGTCGCCGAGCTGCCTCATGGTGGACCTCCTCCGTGGTGGGCGCTGGGTCGGACGTCGGCAGGAGCACCGGCCGGCTGTAGCCCTGCCGCCGTGCGAGCGGCCGCAGGAGGGCGTGCCCTACGACCCGTCGGCGGCCAGCAGGCTGAGCTCGGCGAGGGCGATGGCCCGGCGGACGTGCGGGTCGAGCCCGCCGGGAGCCGGGGCGGCGTCGGCCCGGCGCTGCTCCGGCACGACGTCGGTGGTGCGCCGGGCCGGGACCTCGACGGGCGGGACGAGCGGCGTCATCGGCAGGGCTCCGGAGGGTCGGGGTGCGTCCGGGCGGCCCGGCGCGGCGGGGAGCGCCGGGGCGCCGGCGGGGACGGACGAGGCCGGGACGGACGGCGTCCCGCGGCGCCACCAGGAGCTCACGTCCAGCCCATCGGCCGACTCCCCCGGGCCCTTGAGCGGTCGGGACGCGAGCTAGAAGACGCCCTCGGCGCGGGACTTGTCGCGCTGGTCCAGGAACTCCTGGTAGTCGGCGGTGAAGAAGGTGCGGCCGTCCTTGGACGCCAGCACGTAGTACAGGAGATCGCCGTCGACGGGGTCGAGCGCCCCCTCGATGGTCGCCTCGCCGGGCGACGCGATGGGCGTGGGCGGCAGACCGGTCTTGCGGCGGTTCTCGTACGGGGTGTCCTGTGCGAGGTCGGACGCGGTGACCTCGCCGCCGGCGGTCTTGCCGACGCCGTACAGCACCGAGGCGTCGATGCCGAGCGGGATGTCCTGGTCGAGGCGGTTGTAGACGACGCGCGCGACCTTGCCGTACTCGTCGTCGCGGCGGACCTCGCGCTCGATGAGGCTCGCGACGATGAGCACCTCGTACGGCGTGCGGCCGAGGGCCTGCGCGCCGGCCTCCAGGCCGGTCTTCTGCGCCGCCTCCTCGAACCGGTCGACCATGGTGGTCAGGACCTGCACCGCGGTCGTGCCCGGCTCGACGTCGTAGGTGGCGGGGAACAGGAACCCCTCGAGCCCCTCGCCGGCCCACCGCGGCAGGCCCAGCGCGGACGGGTCGGCAGCGGCCGCCTTGAGCTGCTCGAGCGGGATGTCGGTCCCCTCGGCGAGCGCCTCGAGCGTCTGCTGGACGGTCAGCCCCTCGCGGACCGTGACCCGTCCGACGACGCGCGACGCCGGGTCGAGCAGCAGGTCCAGCGCGTCGGCGGCGCGCATCTGCTCCTGAACGCGGTAGAAGCCCGGCTGCAAGGAGGTCGAGCGGTCGTCCTGCGCCGCGACCTGGAAGAACGCCTCGCGGCTGGCCACGACGTCCTCGGCGGCGAGCGTGTCGGCGACGTCGCCGGCGGTGTCACCGGGCTCGATCTGCACGGTCGCCTCGCCCGTGCCCGGCCCGGCGTAGTCCTCGGGACCCGAGTCGAACAGGCTGCGGACGACGGACAGCCCGCCGACGACCAGGCCGGCGGTGAGGCCGAGCACCACCAGGACGGCCAGCGTGCGGGCCAGGCCGCGGCGGCGGCGCCGTCGCGGCCGGGAGGGACGTGCCGGCGGATCCTCGTGGAGATCGAGCAGGTCGGTCACCGGCCCACCCTACGAGAGCGCAGTGCTGCCGGTGTCCAGGACACCCTGCAGCAGTGCCACGGCGGCGGCCTGGTCGACCACGCCCCGGCTGCGCGACGCCGACCGTCCGCTCGCGCGCAGGGCCGCGGTGGCGGTGACGGTGGTGAGCCGCTCGTCGACCAGGCGCACCTCGACCGGGTCGACGAGCGGGCGGAACGCCTCCACCCAGGCGCGGGCCATGTCGGCCGAGGCGCTCGCCGACCGTCCGGACAGCGAGGTCGGCAGCCCGACGACGACGAGCACCGCCCCGCGCTCGGCGACGATGGCGGCGACGCGGCGGTGCCCCGGTGCGGGGACCGTCTCGACCGGCGAGGCCAGGATGCGGTGCGGGTCGCTCGCCGCGACGCCCACGCGCACCGTGCCCACGTCCACGGCGACGACGACCCCGGGCAGGGCTCCCCCGGCCGGCGTCACGCGGTCGACGCCACCCGGGCGACGTACGCCTCGCCGCGGCCCAGCGCGTCCGGGATGCCGGCGGCCTTCGTGCCGCCGCCCTGGGCAACGTCGTCCTTGCCGCCGCCCTTGCCGTCGACGGCCGCGGCCGCCTCGCGCAGGAGCGCGTTCGCGGACAGCCCGCGGGCCCGGCCCGCCTCGTTGACGGCCGCCACGAGCACGACGCGGTCGCCGGGTGCGGCGACCAGCACCGCGCCGGGACGGTCGTCCGGGATGCGGCCGCGCACGTCGAGGGCCAGCGAGCGGACGAGGTCGCCCGAGGTGCCCGCCGGCGCCTCGACGGCCGCGTAGGCCACCCCGCCGACGTCGCGCGCCGCGGAGGCGAACGCGCCCGCCTGCTGCAGCACCTGGCCGGCGCGCAGCTGCGCGAGCTCCTTCTCGACCTCGCGCAGGCGGGCGACGGTCGCGGCGACCCGCTCGGGGACCTGCTCGGCCGGCACCTTGAACGACGACGCGAGCTGCGCCAGCAGGACGTGCTCGCGGGCCAGGTAGCCGTAGGCGTCCAGCCCGACGAGGCCCTCGACGCGGCGCACGCCCGAGCCGATGGAGGCCTCGGACAGCAGCTTCACCATGCCGAGCTGGCCCGAGCGCGCGGCGTGCGTGCCGCCGCACAGCTCGCGGGCGTAGTCGCCCACCTCGACGACGCGCACGGCGTCGCCGTACTTCTCGCCGAACAGCGCCATGGCGCCGATGCGGCGGGCCTCGTCCTGGGTGGTGAGAAAGGCGCGCACCTCGAGGTCGGCCAGCGCGATCTCGTTGATCTCCTGCTCGACGTCGGCCAGCACCGAGGCCGGCACCGCCGACGGGGAGGCGAAGTCGAACCGGAAGCGCCCGGGGGCGTTGAGCGAGCCGGCCTGCGTGGCCTGCTCGCCGAGCGCCGCGCGGAAGGCCCGGTGCACCAGGTGGGTCGCGGTGTGCGCCCGCGACACCGAGCGGCGCCGCTCGACGTCGACCTGCGCGTCGACCTGCGCGCCGAGGCGCGCCTCGCCCGAGACGACGCGGCCGCGGTGCACGACGAGGTCGCCGAGCGGCTTCTGCACGTCCTCGACCTCGACGACGGTGCCGTCGGCCAGCACCAGCCGGCCCGCGTCGGCGAGCTGGCCGCCGGCCTCGGCGTAGAACGGCGTGCGGTCGAGCACGAGCTCGACGGCGTCGCCCTCGCGCGCCGCCGCGACCGGCGCGCCGTCGACGAGCAGGCCGCGGACGGTGCCCTCGGAGCGCACCTCGAGGTAGCCGGTGAACTCGGAGGCGCCGGCGGTGTCGAGCAGCCCGCGGTAGGCCGACGTGTCGACCCCGGGCAGGCCCTTCTTGTCCTTCGCGTCCTGCTTGGCGCGGGTGCGCTGCTCGGCCATGAGCGACCGGAAGCCGGCCTCGTCGACCGACAGGCCCTGCTCGGCGGCCATCTCCAGCGTCAGGTCGATCGGGAAGCCGTAGGTGTCGTGCAGCCGGAAGGCGTCGCCGCCGGACAGCACGCCGCCCGCCCGGCGCGCCGCCGGGACGGCCGTGTCGAAGACGGTGGCGCCCTTGGTGAGCGTCTCGAGGAAGCTGCGCTCCTCGCCGACGGCGACCGACGTGATGCGCGCGGCGTCCTCGACGAGCTCGGGGTACTGCGGGCCCATCGCGCCGATCGACGCCTCGACGAGCTCGGCCATCGTCGGGTCGCCCGCCCCGAGCAGCCGCATCGACCGCACGGTGCGGCGCAGGATCCGGCGCAGGACGTAGTCGCGGCCCTCGTTGCCCGGCCGCACCCCGTCACCGATCACCATGACGGCGGTGCGGGCGTGGTCGGCCACGACGCGCAGCCGGACGTCGGCCGCCTCGTCCGCCCCGTAGCGCACGCCGGTGAGCGCGGCGGCGCGGTCCAGGATGGCCCAGGAGGTGTCGATCTCGTAGAGGTTGTCGACGCCCTGCAGCACGGTCGCGACGCGCTCGAGGCCCATGCCCGTGTCGATGTTCTGCGCCGGCAGCGGCCCCGCGATGTCGAAGTCGACCTTCGTGCGGACGGTGCTGAGCTGGTACTGCATGAACACGAGGTTCCAGACCTCGAGGTAGCGGTCCTCGTCGGCGATGGGACCGCCCTCGCGGCCGTGCTCGGAGCCGCGGTCGTAGTAGATCTCGCTGCACGGGCCGCCCGGACCGGGCACGCCCATGTGCCAGTAGTTGTCGGCCTTGTCGCGGCGCTGGATCCGCTCCGCGGGGACGTAGCGCCGCCAGAGCTCGAAGGCCTCGTCGTCGTCGAGGTACACCGTCGTCCAGAGCCGGTCCTCGGGCAGGCCGAAGCCGCCGTCGGCGGTGCTGCCGGTGAGCAGCTCCCAGGCGAAGTCGATCGCGCCCTGCTTGAAGTAGTCGCCGAACGAGAAGTTGCCGGCCATCTGGAAGAACGACCCGTGCCGGGTGGTCTTGCCGACCTCCTCGATGTCGAGGGTGCGCACGCACTTCTGCACGCTGGTCAGCCGCGGGCCGGGAGGCGGGACGTCGCCGAGGAAGTACGGCTTGAACGGCACCATGCCGGCGGGCACGAGCAGCAGCGTCGGGTCGTCGGAGATCAGCGAGGCGGACGGGACGACCGTGTGGCCGCGCCGCTCGAAGTGCGACAGGAAGCGCCGGCGGATCTCCGCCGAGCTCATGCCGTCGCCCGGGGTCGGTCGGGAGGTGGGGGTGCTCATCGGACGTCCGGCTCCAGTCCCCCGACGTGGCCGGGAACGGTGTCGACCAGGTCGTGGGTGCCGTCGAGGCCGAGCGTCACGCGCAGCTCCTGCTCGCGCTCGGCCATGGCCTCGCTGACGTCCTCGGCGAACTCGCGCAGCGCCTCGCCGAGACCGCCGACGGAGCCGGCCAGCGAGCGCTGCAGGCCGGCGGGCGTCAGGCGCTGCGCCGCCTGCGTGACGCGCCGGACGGCCAGGATGCCGGCCGCCGCGCCGAAGGCGATGTAGACCAGGCGCCGGCTCATCCGGTGCGCCGGCTGGTCTTGAGCTCGTCGCGCACCCGCCGGTTCACGTCCTTCTCCTGCCGCCGCCCGGCCGCCGACCGGACGCCGTAGGAGAAGGCGGCGACCTTGATGATCGGGCTGCCGAGGGTCGCGGCGAACAGGCTGGTCAGCGCGCTGACGTTGCCGCTGATCGACTGCACGTTCGCCGTGATCGCGTCGACCCGGACGAGCTCCTGGTTGACGTGGGTGACCGACGTCGTCACCTCGCCGAGCAGCGGCACGGTCTGGTCGGTGATCCCGGCGACGAGCTTCTGCGTCTCCTCGACGACCCGACCCAGCTTGAGCAGCACCAGGCACAGCACGAGCACGAGGATCGCGAAGAACACGGCCACGATCAGCCCGGCGACCTGTCCACCTGTCAGCACGTCTGCTCCTTCTCCTGCCCGAGGGCGGTGGGGGGGTCCTGCCCGGGCTCGTCCTGCCCGAGGGCGTCTGTCCCGGGGGCGGGAGCCGGGTCCGGCGCGAGCGCGGCGAGCTCCTCGGCCGTGGGTGGCGCCGGTCGGCACCGTGGCCGGAAGCCGTCCGCGGCGTCCTCGGGCACGACCCCGCGGTCACCGCGCAGGACCTCGCGCAGTCCCGCGAGCCGCTGCGAGGCGACGCGCTCGACCCCCAGGCCGCCCGGCGAGTAGTACTCCCGCCCGACGACCGGGTCGGGCGCGTACTGCTGCGCGACGACCCGTCCCGGGAAGTCGTGAGGGTAGCGGTAGCCGCCCGCCGAGCCGTGCTGCAGCTGCTTCGCCCCCGGGTAGTGGCTGTCGCGCAGGTGCGCGGGCACCGTGCCGGTGCGGCCCGCGCGGACGTCGGCGATCGCGGTCTCGACGCCCGCGAGCACCGCGTTGCTCTTGGGCGCCAGCGACAGGTGGATCGTCGCCTGGGCCAGGTTGAGCCGCGCCTCGGGCATCCCGATGAGCTCGAGCGCCTGCGCGGCGGCGACCGCAACCTGCAGCGACGACGGGTCGGCCATGCCGACGTCCTCGCTCGCGAGCACGACCAGGCGGCGGGCGATGAAGCGCGGGTCCTCCCCCGCCTCGAACATCCGGGCCAGGTAGTGCAGCGAGGCGTCGACATCGGAGCCGCGGACCGACTTGATGAAACCGCTGATGACGTCGTAGTGCTGGTCGCCGTCGCGGTCGTAGCGGACGGCGGCGCGGTCGACCGCCTGCTCGAGCAGGGGCAGGGTCACGTGGTCGGCTGCGCCTGCGGCGGCCTCGAGCGCGGTGAGCGACCGGCGCGCGTCCCCGCCGGCGAGCCGGACGAGGTGGTCGACCGCGTCGTCGTCGACAGTCACCCGGCCGCCGAGGCCCCGCTCGTCGGCGAGCGCCCGCTGCACCACGGTGCGCACGTCGTCGTCGGTGAGCGGCTCCAGGGTCAGCAGCAGCGACCGCGACAGCAGCGGGCTGATGATGCTGAAGAACGGGTTCTCGGTCGTCGCCGCGACGAGGGTGACCCAGCGGTTCTCGACGCTCGGCAGCAGCGCGTCCTGCTGGGTCTTGGAGAACCGGTGCACCTCGTCGACGAACAGCACGGTCTGCGCGCCGGTCTCGCCGAGCGCCCGCTTGGCCTCGTCGACGACCTGCCGGACGTCCTTGACGCCGGCG
>CAXTFU010000161.1:0-343 GCA_964243385.1 uncultured bacterium
GCCGCCGGCTGGGCGGCCAGCGGCGCGCCCGCGGTCGCCCGGCCGCTGGTCGCCGGGGCCACGGTGGCCGCCGCCCGGTCGGTCGGCGCGCACGCGCACCTGCCCCACCCCGGCTGAGCGCCCGGCGCGTCAGGCCAGTGAGAGGGCCACGTCGAAGACGATCGCGCTGACGTCCTCCTGCTGCGGCGGTGCGTCCTCGCGCAGCGACGCCGACCACGGGCGGTCGGTGCGCTCCTCGCGGCACCACAGGATCGACGCGGCGCGCATCGAGAAGGCCGAGGCCGCCGAGAAGACGGCGGACGAGGTGAGGTCGACGGCGAGGTGGCCGGAGGTCGCCCACTTC
>CAXTFU010000161.1:353-10631 GCA_964243385.1 uncultured bacterium
GGTTCGGCGGCTGGCGCAGCATCGCGCTCGTCGTCATGACGGTGCCCCGGTGGGTGTGCAGGCCGCGGCCGGCGAGCAGGGACGCTGCGCGGGTCACCCGGCCGAGGTTGGCCGGCGCGACGCCGCTGCCGCCGTAGTACTGCGAGACGCCCTCGCCGATGGTGGCGCGCTCGGGGAGCACGACGTCGCCCCGCCGGACGGCCGGCTGCAGGGCGGAGCACGGCCCGATCTGCACGACGACCGGGGTGCCGACCGTGCCGAGCACGTGCACCGGCTCGACCACCCGCGAAGCGCCGTACGCGGTGCTGAAGGCGACCGGCACGCCGCCGTCCCAGCCGAGCCAGAGGTCGGGCATGCCGAGCTCGCGCACGCCCTCCAGCACGCCGAGCCGCTCGGACAGCGTCTTGCGCCGCCACCACGTCGGTTCGAGCACGAGCAGCCGCGGGACCTCGTCCTCGTGCAGCCCCAGCAGGTCCATCCAGTCGGTGCGATCCACCCGGCCATCCTGCCGTGCCGGCCTCCCGGCGCGGTCGCGGGCAGGCGTGCACACTGGTGCCGCGCTCGACGTGCCCGTCCGCCGCCCCGCCTCCCTGACCCTGGAGCCCTGCCGTGCCGGTCGCCCCTCGTCACTCCCCGCTGCCGGACCGTCGCGGCCTGCTGAGCCGGCGGGGCCTGCTGCGGCTGGGCGCCGGCGCCGGCGCGGCCGTCCTGCTCGGCGGCTGCGGCGACGACGAGCCCGCCGACGCCTTCCGGTCGCAGAGCGTCACCGGGGGGCCGATGACCATCCGGACCTGCGTCTACGCCAAGAACCACGCCTCCTCGCCGCTGTACTGGCAGCAGTTCGCGCCCGAGGGCGTGACGGTCGAGGTGAC
The DNA here is from genome assembly GCA_964243385.1 of uncultured bacterium. Taxonomy (GTDB): domain Bacteria; phylum Actinomycetota; class Actinomycetes; order Mycobacteriales; family SCTD01; genus SCTD01. The sequence continues at coordinate 1,226 of CAXTFU010000161.1, forward strand.
GCCGATCGCGAGCAGCGCCGAGGTGCAGTCGGGCCTGGAGTCGGGGCAGTTCGACGCGGGGCTGATGGGCGTCTACAACACGATCACCTCGACCAGCGAGACGATCACGAGCAAGATCGTCGGGATGGTCTCGCGGCAGGGGCTCGGCCTGATCGGGCGCGCGGGCGAGGTCGAGGACGTCGCCTCGCTGGAGGGCAAGAAGGTCGCCGTGCCGCCGCCGGGCGTGCAGGGGCTGATCCTGTCCCAGCTGCTGCGCGGCGCCGGGCTCGAGCTCGGCCGCGACGTGACGCCCGTGCCGCTGGGCTACGCCGACCACCCGACGGCGCTGGAGCGCGGCGACGTGCAGGCCTACATGGGCACCGAGCCGCTGTGCACGCAGAGCGTCGTGGCGGGCGTCGGCGTGCGCGTGCCCGGCGCCTACGAGACCCCGCTCGGCGACTTCAACACCGCCCTGTGGGCCAGCAGCGCGGTGCTCGAGGACGCCGACAAGACGCGCATGATCGTCCAGCTGCAGAAGGCCGCCGCCGAGCACCTGACGCCGAAGGGCGAGAACGACCCGGAGGTCTGGAAGGACCTGCTGGTCACGCAGTTCGGCTACGACGAGCAGGTCTACGAGGCCGTGCTCGGCAACGTCGGCGCCGAGTGGCGCTTCGACGACGAGCGCCGCTCGCAGTTCGAGGGCGCCGGCGCGACGCTGCTCGAGCAGGGCACCATCACCGCCGAGCCCGACTACGAGCGCTTCTACGCCCGCGACTACTGGGACGGCTGAGCGTGCCGGGGCAGCGACCGTGACCGGGGGGCTGCTCGAGCAGGGCCTGACCCGCGGCACGACGCCCGGGCAGGCCCCGCCCCGCACGCCGCCCCGCGCCCGCTCCCGCCGGGTGCTGGGCGTCCTCGCCCCGCTCGTCCTGCTCGCGGCCTGGGCGCTCGTCAGCGCGCGCGGCATCGTCAGCACCCGGCTGCTGCCGTCGCCGGCGACCGTCGCGACCGCCCTCGGCGACTTCTTCCTCGGTTCGTCGACGGTCACCCTCACCGGCGTCGTCCCGTTCGCCGGCGCGGGCGTCGACCACCTGACGGCGAGCCTGGCCCGGTGCGCGGTGTCGTGGGTGCTCGCCGTCGCCGTCGGCGCCGCGGTGGGGCTGCTGCTCGGCGTCTCGCGGCTCGCCCGCGACCTGCTCGACCCGGTGCTGAACGCCCTGCGCGCGGTGCCGCTGTTCGCGTGGCTGCCGCTGGTGCTCATCTGGTTCGGCATCGGCGAGTCGTCCGCCCGCGCGCTGATCTTCCTCGGGGCGCTGTGGCCGGTGCTCGTCGCCGTCGGCGACAGCACCGCGCGCGTGCCGCGCGGCCACGTCGAGACCGCCCGCATGCTCGGCACGCCGCGGCGCGAGCTGTGGCGGCGGGTCTACCTGCCGTCCGCGCTGCCCGAGGTGGTGACCGGCCTGCGGCTGTCGCTGACGCTCGCCTGGACCTGCGTCATCGTCGGTGAGCTCAGCGGCGTGACGACCGGCGTCGGCGCCATGATGAACGCCGCGCGCGAGAGCGGCCGCACCGAGCAGGTGCTCGTCGGCATCGTCGTGTTCGCCACCGTCGGGCTGCTCGCCGACCTGCTGCTGCGCGGGCTCACCGCCCGCTGGGTGCGCTGGGCGCGCGCGTGACCGGTGGCGTCCTCACCGCCCGGGGGCTCGACAAGGCCTTCGGCGGCCTCCCGGTGCTGGCCGGCGTCGAGCTCGAGGCCTCGGCCGGCCAGGTGCTGGCCGTGCTCGGGCCGAGCGGCTGCGGCAAGTCGACGCTGCTGCGGGTGCTCGCCGGCTTCGAGCGGCCGACCGCCGGCGAGGTGCTGCTCGACGGCCGCGCGGTCGCCGGGCCGTCGCCGTCCCGGGGGATGGTCGCGCAGGCCGGCGGACTGTTCCCGTGGCTGACGCTGCGCGACAACCTGGCCTTCGGCCCGCGGGCGCAGCGGCGCCCGTCCGCGGAGGTCACCGCCGTCGTCGACGAGCTGCTCGCGGCGACCGGGCTCGACGGGTTCGCGGACGCGCTGCCCAGGCAGCTGTCGGGCGGCATGCGGCAGCGCGCCGCCATCGCGCAGGTGCTCGCGAACCGGCCGCCGGTGCTGCTGCTCGACGAGCCGTTCGGGGCGCTCGACGCCCAGACCCGGCTGCGCATGCACGAGTGGCTGCTCGCGCTGCTCGCGGAGCGGCCGACAACGACCGTGCTCGTCACGCACGACGTCGAGGAGGCGCTGCTGCTCGGCGACCGGCTCTGCCTGCTGTCGAACCGCCCGGCGCGCGTCGTCGACGAGCAGCCCGTCCCGTTCGGCGCCGGCCGCGGGCGCGCGGTGCTGTCCGACCCGGCGTTCGTGCGGATGAAGGCTGCGGTGCTCGAGCGGGTGCTCGCGGCGTGACTCAGGAGGTCGAGCGCTCGCGCTCGAGCAGGAGCTCGAGCGCCCGGGCCCGGTCGGGCTTGCCGTTCGCGCCGCGCGGCAGCTCGGCCACCACGCGCAGCGGACGCGGCACGGCGTGCGCCCCGAGCGCCGCGCGGACGGCGGCCTGCAGGGCGGCCAGGTCGGGCGCGACGCCGGCCCGCGCGACGACCGCCGCCCCGACGTTCGACCCGGTGACCGGGGAGGGGACGCCGACGGCGACGGCATCGGCGAGCTGGCCGGTGGCGAGCAGGGCCCGCTCGACCTCGGCGGGGTAGATGTTCACGCCGCCGCGGATGATGAGGTCGACGGCCCGCCCGCCGACGAACAGGTGGCCCTCGTCGTCGAGCCGGCCGAGGTCGCCGGTGCGGAACCAGCCGTCGTGCAGCGCGAGGGCGTCCGTCCCGCCCCAGTAGCCGGGGGTCACGGTCGGGGAGCGGACCCAGATCTCGCCCGGCTCGCCGCGGGGCACGTCCGTGCCGTCGCCCGCGACGACGCGCAGGTCGACGTAGGGAGCCGGGCGGCCGACGCTGCCCGGCCGCCGCAGCGCCTCCACGTCGGACAGCACCGTCACCGGCGCGCAGGTCTCGGACAGCGCGTACACGTCGACGAGCCGCAGCTGCGGCATGCGCCGGCGCACCTGCTCCAGCGTGCCGGGCGGGGCGGGGGCGCCGCCGAACACCGCCAGCCGCACGCCGGGCAGCCGCTGCGCCGAGAAGGCCGCGGTGCGCAGCAGCAGCTCCCAGATGCTCGGCACGACGTCGAGCCAGGTCACGTCGTGCTCGGCCGCGACCTGCACCAGCTGCGGCGCGCTGAAGGTCGCCATCGTCACGATCGAGCCGCCCGAGAGCATGGCGGGCGTCAGCTGGGTGACGTGCCCGGACACCCAGGCGAAGGGCAGGTGGACGGCCGTGCGGTCGGCCGGTCCGAGGCCGAGGACGCGCACGTACGCCGCGGCCGCGTGCCCGGACATGCGCCCGGTGACCTGCACCGCCTTGGGGTGGCCGGTCGTGCCGCTCGTCGCGATGAGCGAGTACGTCGTGTCCTGGTCGGGCAGCGGCTGCCCGGCGCGCCAGGGCAGCTCGCGCGACAGCAGGACCTCGGCGGCGTCGGCGACCGGCACGCTCCCGGCGGCCTCCCGCGCGGCGTCCGCGAGCTCGGCAGCGGCGAGCAGCACGGACGCGCCGGTCAGCCCGAGCAGCGCCCGGAGCCGCGCCGGCGGGGCGTCGACCGGCAGGCCGACGTGCACGAGCCCGGCGCGGGCGCAGGCCCAGATGACCACCGCCGCCTCGAGCCCGTTGCGGACGAGCACCGCGACCCGGTCGCCGGGCGCGAGCCCGCGCTCGAGCAGCGCCTGCGCGGCGCCCTCGACCAGGCGCGCGAAGCCGTCGTACGTCGTCCGGCTGCCCCGGGCGGGGTCGACGAGCAGGACATCGTCGGCGGACGTCGCGAGCGCCTGCTCGAGCACCTGCACGACCGAGTGCGGCCGGTCGGCGTAGCAGCGCACCAGGACGCCGCGCACGACCTCCTCGACGAGGGCGTCCGGGCCGCGCTGGGACGAGCCGGCCGCCATCAGGCCACCAGCGCGTCCAGCGTCGCCGCCCGGACGTGCGCCGCCTGGCTGTGCACGACCTGGAAGGCCGCGGCCCGCAGCAGGCGCTGCGCGGGCTCGGCGAGGTCCATGCCCTGGCCGCCGCGGGCGGTGAGCAGGGCGGTGCAGCACTCCAGCGCCAGCAGCAGCGCCGCGGCGCGCAGGGCGAGCCGCTCGTCCAGCCGCTCGTCGCCGTCGACCTCGTCGAGCAGGCGGTAGGCGTCGGCGCGCACCGCGAGGACGCGCCCGCGCAGGACGCGCGCCTCGTCCGGCGCGCGGTCGGCGAGCAGGTCCAGGGCGGCCAGCGCGATGCCGAACGTGGACGGCTGCACGTTGCAGTTCAGCGCCCGGTCGGCTCGCGCCCACGGCTCGCGCGCGGTGCACAGCACGACGTCGTCGTCGGGGAGCCGCAGCCCGGACAGGCGCACCGCGTGCGTCGAGGTGCCGCCCATGGCCGCCAGCTGCAGCGCGCCGGCGCTGGCCAGGCCGGCGCTCGCGCTCGCGACGATGCCGAACACGACCTCGTCGGTGTCCTCGGCGTGCGCGCCGACGAGCACCACGTCGTGCAGCCCCCAGCCGGTGCACCAGGGCTGGAAGCCGGTCAGCACCCAGCCGTCGCCGTCCCGGACCGCCGTCACCGACGGCGCGGCGGTGCGCAGGTGGCTCCACGCCACGCCGCCGCGCTCGTCGCCGCGGCACAGCGCGGGCAGGTGCCGCGCGACGAGGCCCTCGTTCTCGCTCGCCTTGAGCATCCGCACGACCGGGCCGTGCTGGAACCACACGAACCAGGCGTCCGGGCTCGCGCCGGCCAGCAGCTCGGCGACCCGGCGCTGCTCGGCCGGCCAGGCGCCGCCGAGCGCGGGCGGCCCGGAGACGGCGAGCAGCCCGGCGGCGGCCATCCGGTCCAGGACGCCGCGGTCGACGCCCTCGCGCTCGAGCCGGGCGGCGTCCCGGGCCAGCTCGACCGCCAGGGCGGTCGCCCGCACCACGACGGGGCTCGCGGCCAGCCGGTCGTCCGCGTCGTCCGCATCGTCCGCAGGGCTGCGCATGGCCGCGACCGTACCGGCGCGCGCGGACGGCCGCCGACCCGTCGCGCCACCTACGCTGCCGCACGTGGCACTGCTCCGGGACCGGTCCTGGCGACCGCGGCCCGGTCCGGCGCAGGTCGTCGTGCTGTCGTTCGCCGCGGCGATCGCGGTCGTGACCGGGCTGCTGGCGCTGCCGCTGGCCACCGAGAGCGGTGACGGGACGCCGCTGCTGACCGCCCTGTTCACGGCCACCTCGGCCGTCTGCGTCACCGGGCTCGTCGTCGTCGACACGCCCACCTGGTTCAGCGGCTTCGGCGAGGCCGTCCTGCTCGGCGGCGTCCAGGTCGGCGGGCTCGGCATCGCGACGCTCGCCTCGCTGCTCGGGCTGCTCGTGTTCCGCCGGCTCGGCCTGCGCAGCCGGATCACCGCCGCGGCGGAGACCAAGTCGGTCGACCTCGGCGACGTGCGCCGGGTGCTGCGCACCGTCGTGCTGTTCAGCCTGTGCTTCGAGGCGGCCGCGGCCGTCCTGCTCACCGCCCGGTTCGCCGCGACCGAGGACGCCTCGCCCGGGCGGGCGCTGTGGCTCGGCGTCTTCCACGCGGTGTCGGCCTTCAACAACGCCGGGTTCGCGCTGTTCTCCGACAACCTCATCGGCTTCCGCACCGACGTGACCGTCAGCACCGTCCTCAGCCTCACGGTCGTCGCCGGCAGCCTCGGCTTCCCCGTGCTGAACGAGCTGCGGCGCGAGCTCGGGTCGCCCCGCACGTGGTCGGTGCACACCCGCATCACGGTGTGGACCTCGGTCGTGCTGCTCGTCGTCGGCGCCGCCCTGCTCACGGCCGTGGAGTGGACCAACCCCGACACGCTCGGCCGGCTGGCCGTCCCGCAGAAGCTGCTCGCGGGCTCCGTGCTGGCCGTCATGCCGCGCACCGCCGGCTTCAACACGATCGACTACGCCGACGCCGAGCCGGCCACCCTGCTCGTCACGGACGTCCTGATGTTCATCGGCGGCGGCTCGGCCGGGACCGCCGGCGGCATCAAGGTGACGACCTTCGCGCTGCTCGCCTTCGTCATCCTGGCCGAGGTGCGCGGCACGCCCGACGTGCACGTCGGCGGGCGGCGCCTGCCCGCGGCGGTCCAGCGCCAGGCGCTCACCGTCGCGCTGCTCGGCGTCGGCATCGTCGTGTCCTCGACGCTGCTGCTGCTCGCGCTCACCGGGCTGGCGCTCGACGCGGTGCTGTTCGAGGTCGTGTCGGCCTTCGCCACCGTCGGGCTGTCGACCGGCATCACCGCCGGCCTGCCCGCGGCGGGCCAGCTGCTGCTCGTCGCGCTGATGTTCGTGGGCCGCCTCGGACCCATCACCCTGGCGTCGGCGCTCGCGCTGCGCTCGCGCCCGACCCTGTACCGCCTCCCGGAGGAGCGACCCCTTGTCGGCTAGCAGCGTCGAGCACGGTGGCAGCGGTCGTGGCTAGGAGCAAGCCGGTCGAGCCGGTCCTCGTGATCGGCCTCGGCCGGTTCGGCAGCGCCCTCGCGGCCGCGCTCGTCGACCTCGGGCACGAGGTGCTGGCCGTCGACCGCGACGGCGCCCGCGTGCAGGAGCACTCCGGCCGGCTGACCTCGGTGGCGCAGGCCGACACGACCTCCGAGGCGGCGCTGCGCCAGCTCGGCGCGCACGAGTTCAGCAGCGCGGTCGTCGCCATCGGGGCCGACGTCGAGGCGAGCATCCTCACCGTCGGCGTGCTGGTGGACCTCGGCGTCAGCCGGATCTGGGCCAAGGCCATGACGCCCGCGCACGGTCGCATCCTGGAGCGGGTGGGCGCCACCCGCGTCGTCTACCCCGAGCAGGAGATGGGCCAGCGGGTGGCGCACATGGTCACCGGGCGGATGATCGACTACAACGAGTTCGACGACGGCTTCGCGCTCGTCGAGACCGCCCCGCCGCAGGAGGTCGTCGGCAAGCGCCTCGGCGACGCGCACATCCGCAGCCGGCACGACGTGACGGTCGTGTGCATCAAGCGCCCCGGCGAGGACTTCACCTACGCGACCTCCGACACGGTCATCACCCCGGACGCGCTGCTCATCGTCGCGGGCAAGCGCCGCCCGGCCGAGCGCTTCGCCAACCTGGTCTAGCGACGGCGCGCCACGAGGTCAGTCGTCCTGGCTCGACAGCGCGGCGAGCAGCCGCCGCAGCGAGTCCAGGCGGGCGGCGGTGGCGCGGCCCTGCTCGACCTCGGCGTCGAGCGCGCAGCCGGGCGTCCCCTGCAGGTGCGTGCACCCGGGCGGGCAGGCCTGGCTCGCCGTGGCGAGGTCGGGGAACGCGGCCAGCACGCCGTCCGGGGTGACCGCGCCGAGCCCGAACGAGCGCACGCCAGGGGTGTCGATGACGGTCCCGCCGCCGGGCAGCGGCAGCGCCACGGCCGACGACGAGGTGTGCCGGCCCTTGCCGACGCCGGTGACGTCGCCGACGGCGCGGAAGGCGTCCGGGACGAGGCGGTTCACCAGGGTGCTCTTGCCGACGCCGGACTGCCCGAACAGCACGCTGGTGCGCCCGGCGAGGCGCCGGCGCAGCACGTCGACGCCCGCGTCGTCGGCGGCCGGGCCGGTGACGACGACCTCGACGCCGAGCGGCTCGTAGAGCGCCAGCATCTCCTGGGGCGAGGCCAGGTCGTCCTTGGTGAGGCACAGCAGCGGGACGAGCCCGCCGTCGTAGGCGGCCACCAGGCACCGGTCGACGAGCCGCGGCCGGGGGACGGGGTCGGCGAGCGCGGTGACGACGACGAGCACCTCGGCGTTCGCGACGACGGCCCGCTCGACCGGGTCGGTGTCGTCGGGCGTGCGCCGCAGCAGCGAGGTGCGCGCCTCGACGCGGACGATGCGGCCGAGGGCGTCCGGCCCGCCGCCGACGTCGCCGACGACGGCCACCCGGTCGCCCACGACGACCGCCCGGCGGCCCAGCTCGCGGGCCCGCACCGCGGTGAGCAGGCCGCCGTCGGCGGTGCCCAGCCGGTAGCGGCCCCGGTCGACGCTCAGCACGACGGCGGGCGCCGCCTGCTCGTGCGCGGGTCGCGTCCGCGTGCGGGGACGGGAGCCGCGCCCGGGACGGACCCGGACGTCGTCCTCGTCGAGCTCACGGGGGCTCACGCGAGCATGCGCTCCCACGACCCGACGAAGTCGGGCACGGTCTTGCGGGTGGTGGCGACGTCGCGGACCCGCACGCCGTCGACGCCGAGCCCGAGCACCGCCCAGGCCATCGCCATCCGGTGGTCGTCGTAGCTGTCCATCACCCCGCCGGACAGCGGGCGGGGACGCACCTCCACGCCGTCCTCGTGCTCGCGGACGTCACCGCCGAGCGCGTTGAGCTCGTGCACCAGCGCCGCCAGCCGGTCGGTCTCCTGCAGGCGGATGTGCCCGACGCCGCGGAACCGGCTCGGCGAGTCGGCGAGCGCCGCGAGCGCCGTCAGCACCGTGGTGAGCTCGGGGGCGTCGCGCAGGTCGGCGTCGATGCCGTGCAGACCGTCGCCGGCCGAGACGGTGACGGCGTCGTCGGTGCGCTCGACCCGCCCGCCCATCGCCTCGAGCAGGTCGGGCAGCACCGCGCCGGGCTGCACCGTGCCGCGCGGCCAGCCGGGCACCGTCACCGAGCCGCCCGCGACGAGCGGAGCGGCCAGGTAGGCGGCGGCGGTCGACAGGTCGGGCTCGACGACGGCGTCGCGGGGGACGAGGGCTCCGGGGGCGACCGTCCAGCGGCCCGGCTCGGTGTCGTCGACCTGCGCGCCGGCGCGGCGCAGCGCCTCGACCGTCATGGCCAGGTGCGGGGCGCTCGGCAGCGTCCCGCCCTCGTGGCGGACGACGACGCCCTGCTCGAACCGGGGCGCCGACAGCAGCAGGCCGCTCACGAACTGCGACGACTGCGAGGCGTCGAGCACGACCTCGCCGCCGGCCAGGAAGCCCGTCCCGCGCACGACGAGCGGCAGGCCGGTCACGCCGTCGAGATCGGCGCCGAGCGCGCGCAGGCCGACGAGCAGCGGCCCCAGCGGGCGCTCGCGCACGCGCGGGTCGCCGTCGAAGCGGACCTCGCCCTTGGCCAGCGTGGCGACGGCCGGCAGGAAGCGGGCCACCGTGCCGGCGTTGCCGACGTCGACCGCGTCGGCGCGCGGGGACAGCGGACCGCCGACCCCGTCGACGACCCAGTCGTCGCCGGAGACGTCGACGTCGACGCCGAGCCCCTGCAGGGCGGCGGCCATGAGCTCGGTGTCGCGCGAGCGCAGCGGGCGCCGCACGACCGAGCGGCCCGGGGCGAGCGCGGCGAGCACGAGCGCCCGGTTGGTGACGCTCTTGCTGCCCGGCAGCGGCACCACCGCGTCGAGC
>CAXTFU010000162.1:0-10623 GCA_964243385.1 uncultured bacterium
GCACCGGAGCGGGGTGGGTGCACAGGCTCGCGCGCTTCCTGGTGCCGGTGGGCGAGTGCGCAGGCGGTGTCGGGTTCGTCCCGCTCGACGTCTGCCTACGTGGGGCGCGGCCGTGTCTGCGGTGTCCTCGGCGAGCACAACGACCGCGCCGCTGTCACGCGGGGTCCTGAAGCGGCCGTCTCCGCGGGTCAGGTTGAGGTCGCGCGGACGCGCGCCGCCCTGTAGGTAGTCGATCCATGCCGGCCCTCGGCGCCGACGACCTCGCCTCGGTCAGTTCAGTCGTCCGTCCGACGTCCGCGACAGGCGTGCACAGCCCGGCCTTGGCGACGCGGCGAAGGGGGCGCCGGTCCGCGCGGCTGCAAGACAGTGGTCGACGCCGGGAGCCAGCGCCGCGGCCGCCGCGTCGAGCGGGAGGACGGCGTTCGGGGTGCGGGGCGCCGTGACGGCGACCAGGGCGGCTCCGTCGGCCTGCGAGCCGCTGTCCAAACCGCCCGGCTGCGGGACTGTGCCGGCCGTCCGTCGGCTCTCGGCGTGAGCGGCGCGGTGCTGCGCTGTTCAGCCGGACGAACGCGCCGAGCGTGCCTGCTTCGTTGCGGCCGGCCGGCCGATGCTGATCGCGGGCCGCAGCGGACGGGTCCGCTCGCGGGTGGCGGAAGGGTCCGCGTCAGGTCGAAGCGGCCGGTGACCAGGACGGTGGCGTCGCCGCCCGCGGCGGCGTCGAGCGCAGCGGCGCCGTCGCCATGGTCGAGCAGGACGACGAGGCGAAGGTCGTCGTCCCGCTGGCGGGACCGATCGTCAGGCCGAGCCGTTTCGAGGCGCCGGCGGTTCCGAGGAGAGCGCTCACGCGCGGTTCGTCGGCGGTCTCGCGGTCGACGGCTCATAACAGGTCTCGCGGGTCGTCGAGGCGCATCGTGCGTCATGCTCCGGAGTCGGCCAGAGCGGGACCGTGGGCGCCGCAGGCCAGGTAATCGCGGCATCACCCACGCGCCCACGCGCCGACACGAAGTCACACGCGCCGCCGAAGGCACTTGGGACGGCACCAGCAGTGCCAGGACCCCGACATGCCGTACGAGCCCACCGGTCCTACTGGCGCAGGCGAACGGCAAGTTGGAACGTCCCTGAAGCACCGGGACCGCCCGCTCGACCTCGGCGAGGCAACGTGCAGAAAGGGCATCCGCCGGCCTGTCTGTACGAGTGCCCATGACCGGTTCCACACCGCGATCCGCAGGGCCACCTCGTCAGCAGGCACACCAACCTGCCATGGCGGCGCAGCTGATAGCCATCCAGCCCTCGGTCCAGGGTCTGTCTGACCTTGGACCCGGGGGCTGGAGGCTGTTGTGGGGGATCTTCTGCAGAGGGCGTTGCCGGTCGATCGGTTGGTCGTGGCGATCGACCCTGGCAAGGTGCAGCACCGCGTGTGGTTGAGCACCGACGCGGCCGGTCAGGTGGTGGAGCCGCTGACCCTGCCGGTCCTGCGCTCGGGTCTGGAGGAACTCAGCGCGCTGATCGGTCGGCATGCCGGTGGGCAGCAGCCGCTGATCGCGATCGAGGCCACCGGCGCGCTGCACCGGGTGTGGACGCAGGAGCTGGCGCGGCGCTTCCCGGACTCGGTGCGCTTGTTCGCGCCGTCGCAGACCGCGGCCGCGCGGGCTCAGCTCGGCTCACGGCGCTGCAAGACCGACGACCGGGACTGCGCCGCCCTGACCTATCTCGCCCGGCAGGGACACGGTCGGCCGGTGAGAGCCGGTGAGCACCAGGTGCAGGACGCACTGCTGACGGCTGTCCGGTTCCGGCATGGCCTGCTTCAGGAGCGCAAGGCCGCGCAGCAGCGGCTGCACGACCAGGTCCACGGGCTGTGTCCTGGGTTGTCCGCGCCCGCCGGGCACGGCCGCAAGCTCGAGCTGACCGGGGTCGCCGGCCGCGCGGTCCTGGACTGCCTGATCGGGCTCGGCGGCCGGCCCGCCACGGTCCGCTCGTTGCAGGCTCGGGCGCAGGGGCGGCTGAGCGCGACCGAGGCGCTGTACTGGTCGCAGCGGTGGAAGGCGTGCCTGCCGCCGCCGGCCGACGTCGATGTCCGGGTCGCCCGGCTGGCCCGCAGCGTCGCCCGTTGGCGCCAGCTGAACGAGGACCTCACCGACGTCGAGACCGACATGAGCCGGCTGCTCGCGCTCAGCGACGGGCAGGTCCTGACCACGCTGCCTGGCGTCGCCGACGTCCGAGCCGCTTGCTTCAGCGCCTTCACCCTGCCGATCGACCGGTATCCGACTGCCGAGCACCTGTACTCCGCGACCGGGCTCGCCCCGGCGCGCTACGAGTCCTCCACCGTTCGCAAGCGCGGCGGCATCAGCCGGCAGGGGCTGCCCGAGCACCGCGACGCCTTGATGGGCATCGCCTGGGGCCTGTCCCAGCACTGTCCAGCGTTCATCGACCGAGAGGAGCAACTCCGCGCCCGCCACATGAGCCCGATCCAGGTCCGTGTGTCCTTGGCCCGACACGCCTGCCGGCTCGTGTTCCGGATGCTCACGACCCAGGACGCCTACGACGACCAGCGTTACCGTCGAGCTCGGCACCAGGTCGGGCGGTGACGGCGCTGCAGCTATGCCGCTCGACGGCGCAACTAGCTTGCCGCCCGCCCGGCCTGGGGCCATCCACGGCGAAGACGAGAGCCTGCCGCACGACGGCGCCTGATCAGCCTGCCGACCGGCCCCACCCGCCGAACACGACCACGACGCCACCCGCCACGCCCGACACCTACAGGTCCCGGGCCGATGCCACACGCCCACCCTCAACTTGACGAGGGCACGTGAGAGATAGCGGGCGTCGCGTCGAACGGATCGCTTGCGGTCGTACCTGTGCCGGTCGGCGTTGCGGGCAGCGCCGCGCCGCGGCGGCGGACCCGGAAGGGCCGCGGAGTCCTCGGCAGCAGGGCGGTCGGCCGTTCTGCGAGCTGCTGCAGGACGAGGTCCCCGGCCGGGTGGCCGCAGGTGTCGTTGACGGCCTTGAGTCCGTTCAGGTCCGGGACAGCAGCGGTGCCTGGGGCACGTCGTGCCGGGTGCGGGCGGGGCGTTGGTCATCCGGTCGCGTGCGGCTCACCCGCCGCGACATGCATGGACGCTGTGGGCCGGGACAAGGCATACGTGGGGTGACGGCGCGACAGCGGAGCGGGAGGAAGTGATGGCAACGGGTCCCTGCCGCGGCGGCCGTGGCCGTGCACGCCCGGCGGGTGCCGGTCCGGCGGCCGTGTCCGGTACGCGCGGGCGCTGGTGACCGGCGGCGCGTCCGGTGCGGCGACGGATCCGGCCGCGTCGCCGACGGCAGGTGACGGCGCTGCGGGCTCCCGGCCGGCGCGTCGCGTTTCGCCGGACGTTCCGGCGTCGGCCACGGGCGCCGGCGCCGAGCCGGACGGACCGGTGACGCTGGACCTGTCGGACGACAGCGAGCTGGTGGTCGTCTGCGGTGGCTGCGGGGCTCGGCAGCGCCACGCGGTCGACGCCCGTGGGGTCGCTGCGCGCGTGCCTTCATGCACGTTCACACGACTCGCACGAGGCCCACGGCGGATGGGTGACGACGCGTCGAGGCGCCCGCCACGGCTGCGCCGCCCGGCGCCGCCGACTTGGCCCTCCGGGTAGGACCCGGGACGCTCCGACGGCCCCTCAGGCGCCCGTCCGGCTCTCGGAGCGCCGGCCGCCATGCCGAAGGAGGGCCGCGGCGCAGCAAGTCCGTGCGGCCTCGGGTCACGTCCGCGCGTCGTTGCCGGCGGTGACTGCGCAGGTTCCGCCTCCGTAGGGTCCGTGTTCGCCGCGTCCGTGACGGCTCGTTGACGGGCACGACGTCCGAGGCACGGCACGCTGTCCGCGGCCGGTCTGGCGGGTCTGCGTACGCGACGGCCGGGGGCCGGGGGCCGGCAACGCATGACGAGCCCGGGACGCGCATTGGCAGTCGTTTCGGCTACCTTCCGGAAGGGGGGACCCCCGATTCGCGCGGACATTCCAAGGAGCAATGGTGGCGAAGCGCACGGTTACGACGCTGGTGGACGATATCGACGGCTCGGAGGGGACGCAGAGCGTCGCCTTCGGCATCGACGGGGACCTTTACGAGATCGACCTGAACGAAGCCCACGCCGAGGACCTTCGTGAGGTCCTCGCCCCGTATGTGGAGGCGGCTCGCCCGGTGTCCGGCCAGCGGGGCCACCGCCCCGCCGCGCGCCCAGCGAAGCAACAGAGGACCGCGGAACTCGACCCGAAGGCCGTGCGCGCCTGGGCGGAGCAGAACGGCGTGCCCGTCAGCCCCCGCGGACGGATCAAGGCCGACGTTCTGGACCGGTACCGGGCTGCTGCCCCGTAAGGCGGACGGCGCGGCATCCCACCGGTGCGCTTCGCACGGCTGCTGTCACGTCACCGGGTCCGGAGCAGCGAAGAGGCTCCGTCCTGCGGGCGGCCGTCACTCGGTCCCGGCAGCGCGCACCAGCGTCGCGCGAGGCGGTCCGTGGGCGACCCCGCGGGCCGAGGGCTCTGGCCGAGGGCCGGGCGGCGCCTTCGTCGTCGTAGGCCGGGCCAGCGCTGTTCCGAACGGGCGGCCCGGCCCGGCGAGCCGATACCCGGGGGAGGCAGGGCAGGTCGTGTGCCGGCTCGTCGGTCAGGGGAAGTGACCAGCCCGTGCCCGGCGACTTCGGCGCGCCGATCCGGCGGTAGCCGGGCGGCCGGGGCGCTGCTCCGCGGACCGCGCCGGCGGCGTGACGACGACCGCGGGCGTTGCTCCGCTGGGCGCGGTCGCCGTTCGGCGACGCGCGGCGGCGGCGCTGAGCGAATGTCGGTCGGCGCGTGACGTCCCCGGTCGCCTGCGCTGTTTGCGGCTTGCCGTTTGAACTGAACTAGCCGTCGCGTCGGTCGCGCGGGCCGACGTCCGCCGAGACGGTGGTCCCGCCGCGGTCGGTGGGCGCGCCGCAGCGTTGACAGCCCGCGCCGAGCGTTGTCGGCCGCCGCGGCCACGTTCTCGTCTACGGCACTGCCGGAACCGTCCTGAGCGCTGCTCCGCGTGGATGCGCACACGCGCAATCTGATCGGAGCCAATGCGACGACAGGGCATGCCCATCCGCGAGTGTCCTGCCCGTGACGACCTCCTCTGGTGACGACGGTGGATTCGGCTCTCGCGACGCGCCGCCTGTGAGCCAGCCTCTCGCGGGCGGGCGACGCGCTGTTGGCCCGATCCCGCCGCGCGGGCGGTCGAAGGGCGGTGCGGCGGGAGCGCTTTGCCGAGCGGCGGACTGGTGCCGCGCGCGTGAGGTCCGGGTTGGCTGTCCGGCTGTGGCCGGTCGGGCAGGCACCGTCGCCCGCGCCCGGGCGTCGCGCCCGGCCGGGTCCGAAGGCAGGCGCGCGCGGCCGGCCGGCACGAGGGGCGGAGCACGGACGTCGGCGCGGAGCCCCGTGCGGCGGCACGCCCGCGTTCTTGGCAGCGAGCGCATCGGCACGGGCGGCGGGTGGGCGGGCCGAGGTGCAGCGGTCCCTGGGCACCGGACGCGGCCGCAGCGACGGCCGTCCGGGCACAGGCGGACGCGGCGTCGCGGTCGGCGGTCGGGCGCTCCGCTGCGCTCGTTCGAGCGGAGGGGTGCTACTCGGGCAGCAGGTACCAGATCCCGTCCTGCCGTGTGGCGCGCAGGTCGGGGAACCGGGGGACGTCGGCGCCGGGGGGCAGGTCGGCTCGCGCCAGGGCGCTGCCTGGGACCACGGCGGTGTCGCCGGTGACCCGGACCTTGCTCTCGTCGGCCGTCACGTCGCCGATGGCGGCCCTGGTCGGTTCGTCGAAGAGCTGGGCGAGCTCGGTCCTGCAGTCCTTGCCCGCCGTGGCGTAGCGGTCCCGGACGACGGGCGCGAGCAGGTCGCAGGCCTTGGAGAACTCGGCGTTCGAGACGGCCTCGAAGTAGCGCTCCGCGGCTGCGCCGGGGGCTGACTGTCCCTGGGGAACGCCGTCCCGTTCGGCGTCTTCGGGTCCTGCGTCGGCGGGCCCGCAGGCGGCCAGCAGCAGCAGGAGGATGGGGGCTGCGGCCGTCTGCCGCCGCGCGGGCGCGGGGCGCTTCGAGGCGGCGGCGCTGCCACGCG
The DNA here is from genome assembly GCA_964243385.1 of uncultured bacterium. Classification (GTDB taxonomy): domain Bacteria; phylum Actinomycetota; class Actinomycetes; order Mycobacteriales; family SCTD01; genus SCTD01. The sequence continues at coordinate 6,096 of CAXTFU010000162.1, forward strand.
TCGTGGCGGTGGCCGGGCGCGTCGGCTGAGGGCGTGCGGGCATGGCAACGGGCTCCGTTCGGGGCTGAGGGAGGGCCGCTCCGGGTCGGGGAGAGGCGCGGGACGCATCAAGATCGAAGAAAGCGTCTTTTGCGGTGCTGACCGTATACCGCGCCGCACGCTCTTGTCGGCCGGGTGACTGACACCGACGACTGGCTCGCCTACCGCACGGCCGTCGGCGATCGCCTGCGGAACGCCCGGCTCGACGCCGGTCTCACGCAGGAGGACCTCGGACACCGCGCCGGTGTCAGCCGATCCGTCCTGCAGCGACTCGAGAGAGGCGATCCCGAGGGCCCGCGCCTGTCGTCCCTGTGGCGCCTGGCCCGCGAGCTACGGATCCCGCCGGGCGAGCTCCTCGCCGGTCCGCAATAGCGGCGACCGGCCGCCGGGCGGACGGCAGGCGGACAGGCGGCTCCGCCCCTGCGGCGCACCCTGCGGCCGGCCGCGACGTCGGGTCCGCCACGGCGTCGAGTGCGTGTCCCCAGGCGCCAGGGCACGGCGCGGCTCCGTGCCGCTGACGGTCTCGCCCCGGTCGCACGCGCTGTTGTGCGCCGGGCTGACAGCGGTCGCGGTCCTCGGCGCCGGCGCGCCGGCAGGCGCACCAGCCCTGCGTGCACGCGCCGCCTCAAGATGCGGCGAGGCAGCGCCCGGACCTGGCCGAGGGGTGCGTCGGCGTTCGGCGGCGCCGCCGGCGCCGTGGACTCGGGTGGCCTTAATGGGTTTGGGCGATGAGCAGGGCCGTCGAGCGCTCTGGCCGCGGCTGCCGTCGCGTCGTCGCCGTGGACGCCCGATCGCCCGGGCCGACGAGACGGACGTGCCTCGAGCGGGGCCGCGGACGCTCCGCTGCCGGACGCCTCCCGGGCATCGAGTGACGCACCGTTCGGCTGGCCTGAGCCCTCCAGGACGGGCTGAGGCCCAACGGCGTCCACAGGAACGGCTTAGGTGGCGACGCTCAGGGCGACGACTGTTGACACAGGTCCTGCCAGCCCGTTGCCGTAGTAGACATTAGGCGGGAACCGGCTTCACCTCCCCTGGTCACTCGGGCCGCCCACGGGCCCGCACGATGCTGATGGGGCCTGAGCGGTGGTCCTGGTTTGGTGCCGCTGGTCCCGGCGGGGGCGCAGATGGAGGCACCGCCGACGGCGGCCTCGGGACCACCGGCCGGGGCCGGGCACTTCCTGGTGGCCAGCTCCGGCCAGTGCAGCCGTCAGACTCGGTCACCAGTGGACGTCCACGCGACTGCAGGTCTGCCTCGAGGACAGTCCGCAGGTCCGTACAACGCGAGGAGTGGTGCTTCGACGAGTGCGGCTGGCCGGACCGTGTCACTAGCGGGTGTCCCGTGCGCCGTTCCTGCGGCTGTCCGTCGACGGGCCAGCAGCCGAACGGCAGCCGCGGCTGATCCGGCCAGCGATGGTGCGCCGTGGCGGGCTTCCTGGACCGACGCGACGAGCCCGCTGTGCCTGTCGCCGAACGGTGTCAGCTGCTGGTACACGTGGGGCGGCCCGGTGAGGACATGCCGTAGGCGGCTGTTGGGCAGCCGGCGCGTCCGCACGGAAGACCTTCACTGGCGGATGGCGCCCTGGGCGGGTTGAGTGATGACGAACAGACGGTGCTGGCGGTCGACCCAGCTCTACCGATGCGTTGCCACCGCCGAGCGCGCAACCCTCCGATCAACGCCGGCTTGAGGCCGACGACTGGACCGGGATGGCCGGTGCGTGCGCCTCGTCGACGCGGACGAGGCGGTCGAGGAACTGCTGGGCGTCGGTCGGGCGTCCGAACAAGTAGCCCTGCGCGACGTCGCACCCGAGGTCGCGGAGCAGCTCCCAGGCCTGGGGCGTCTCGACGCCCTCGGCGACGACGCGCAGGCCGAGGTTGTGGCCTAGGTCGACGACCGCTCGCACGATCGCGGCGTCGTCCGCGTTGCGGTGCAGATGGAGGACGAACGACTTGTCGATCTTGACCTCGTGGATGGGCAGCCGGCGCAGGTAGGCCAGCGACGAGTAGCCGGTGCCGAAGTCGTCGACGGCCAGGCCGACGCCGGTGTCGGCGAGCGACTGCAGGACGGCGGTGCCGCGGGCGAGGTCGCTCATGACCGAGCCCTCGGTCACCTCCAGGACGAGCGCGTGCGCCGGGAGTCCGTGCCGCCGCAGCGACGCCGCGATGTCGTCGGTCAGCGCCGGGTCGAGCAGGCTGCGCACGGACAGGTTGACCGCCACGGTGAGCTCGTGTCCGCTCGCCCGCCACAGGGCGCACTGCCGCAGGGCGGCGTCGAGCACGTGCAGCGTGAGCTCGTGGATTATCCCGCTCGTCTCGGCGAGGGGGATGAAGACGTCCGGGGACACCATGCCGCGGGTCGGGTGGTGCCAGCGCGCCAGCGCCTCGGCGCCGACCGTGAGGCCGGTGGCCAGGGCCGCCTTGGGCTGGTAGTGCACGACGATCTCGTCCCGCTGCAGGGCGGTGAGCAGGTCGGCGGTGAGGCTAAGCCGGTCGGCCTGGTGCGGGTCGATGGACGCGTCGTAGAGCGCGTACCCGCTGCCGCTGCCCTTTGCGGCGTACATGGCGACGTCGGCCCGCTGCAGCAGCAGGTCGCGGTCCTGGCCGTGCTCGGGAGCGAGCGCGACGCCGATGCTCGTCCGCACCATCAGGCGCATGTCCTGGATGTCGAACGGCTCGGCGAACACGTGCAGGACCTGCTGCGCCGCGCGTTCGCCCTGCGCCCGGCTGTCGTGCGGCCCGGCCTGCAGCTGCGCGACGACGGCGTACTCGTCACCGCCCAGGCGTGCCACGAAGCAGGACGAGGGCAGGCCGGCGACGAGCCTGCCCGCGACGAGCTGCAGGACGAGGTCCCCGACGCTGTGCCCCAGCGTGTCGTTGATCTCCTTGAAGCCGTCGAGGTCGAGCAGTAGCACCGCGTACGGCGACCCCTGCTTGAGGACCTGGCCGAGACGTTCGTGCAGGGCCCGGCGGTTCGGCAGCCCGGACAGGCTGTCGTGGCCCGCCTCGTGCTCCCGCTCGGTGACCTGGCGGCGCAGCCGCTCCACCAGGTCGCTGGTGTTCAGGCTGGTCGCCGCCGCCCCTGCCAGGCCGGTGAGCAGGTCGAGGTCGGGCGGGCCGAAGGTGCTGATGTCGTCGGTGCGGTCCCACAGGGCGAGGGCGCCGAGACGCCGCCCTGCCGACAGCAGCGGCGCCGCCACCGCCTCACGGGCGTCGAGCAGCGTCCGCAGCGGCCCGCCGGGACCGTCGTCGTCGCCTGCCGGAGCGGTGAGCGGGTCGGTGCCCAGCAGCAGGCGCACGAGGGGCGCGTCGCGGGACAGCAGCAGCTGCTCGGGCGCTGCGCCGCCGGGCCGCGTCCGCAGCAGGAGCACCCGGTCCTCCGCGGCGCGCTGGCTGCTGCTCCCGTCCGCGGGGGCGGCCGGATCGGCGAGGGCAGCGAGGTCCAGCACGAGGCAGGCGGAGTGCGCCCGCAGCAGCGTGCGCGCCTCGTCCAGGACGAGTCCGGTGAGGCCGTCGACGTCGAGCACCTCGGTGGTCCGTCGGGTGAAGTCGCTGACGTCGCGCATGCGGGTGTGCTGCTCCAGCAGGTCCACCGAACGACGCAGCGTCACGTGCAGGACAGCGCCGAGCACGAGCAGGACGACGGCGGCCCACGGCTGCGCTCGGAGCACCACCACGCACAGCACGCCGATGGAGGCGTTGAGCGGGACCGTCGCGAGCCCGCTGCCGAGCCCGCGCCACGACAGCGGTCCACCGTGCTGGCAGCGCACGACCAGCACGATGAGGGCGGCCGACACGACCGCAGCCGCGCTGCAGGCCAGGACGAGCGCGAGCCCGGAGCGCAACGAGTCCGCGGCGGCGCTCCCGGACAGGTGGGAGCTCACCAGCACGACGACCTGCACCTCGAGGGCGTACTGCGCGGCGTTGAACGCCAGCTTGGTGCCGCGCTGCCGCAGCGCGACGAGGACCACGAGGCTGCCGGCCAGGCGGGCCAGCGTCAGGGTGCCTGACCCGGCGGACAGCACGCCCAGCACGAGCGGGATCTCGGTCATCGAGAACGTGTGGCGGTCGCTGCGCAGCGCCACGTGCACGACGACGGCCTCCCCCGCGGCGAACATCAGCGGGAGCGCCCACAGCGGGACCAGCCCGGGTGCGGCCGGGGGGACGTCCTGCTGCAGGAAGAGCAGCAGCAGCGCGACGGCCCCGACGCCGAGCACCAGCAGGTGCGTGCTCGTCGGCGCCCACCGCAGCACCCGACCCGCCACACCGCACCTCCCTTCGTCCTGGACCCCTCAGGTCCCTCGGCTGCCAGCGCCCTCAGCCGTAGTCCGATCGGCGACCCACCGTCCCGGCCCGACCGTCGGGCCGGGGCGGCGGGCCGGCGTCAGTTCCAGCGGACCGAGTTCCAGCCGCTGCCGCTCCACCGCTGCCCGCTCCAGCGCTGGCCGCTCCACCGCTGGCCGTCCCACTGGGCGTCCTGCCAGCCGCTGCTGCT
>CAXTFU010000163.1:0-10593 GCA_964243385.1 uncultured bacterium
GGACGCGTCCGCCGGCGCCCCGAGCTGGATGATCTGGGCGCACCGCTGGTCGGTCGGCCCGGCCGGCCGCGGCACGAACGGCCCCTCGTTCAACAAGTACGGCGGGGTGAAGGTCGGCGGCTCCGACTTCTGGATCCGCGACTACACCACCGAGCCGGAGAACGGCGGCCTGGGCGTGTTCGCGCACGAGTACGCCCATGACCTCGGCCTGCCGGACCTCTACGACACCGGCGGCGGCGAGAACGGCACCGGCTTCTGGACCCTCATGAGCTCCGGCTCCTGGCTCACCCACGGCGACGGCGCCATCGGCACCACCCCGAACCACATGGGTGCGTGGGAGAAGCTGCAGCTCGGCTGGCTCGACTACCAGACCGCGACAGGCGGCACGAAGTCGACGCACGACCTCGGCCCGGCCGAGCACGCCACCAAGCGCGCGCAGGCGCTCGTCGTCGCGCTGCCGAACGACGCTGCGGGCAACGGCCGCTTCTACATCGCGGAGAACCGCCAGTACCTCGGCCTGGACACCACGCTGCAGCAGGGCCCGTACAACTTCGGCTGGTCGCTGAGCGCGCCCGACCTGGTCGAGCACTTCCCCTACCAGGACGGCCTGCTGATCTCGTACTGGAACCGGGCGCAGCGCAACAACAACACGCGCTCGCACCCGGGCGCCGGTCTGGTCCTGCCGGTCGACGCCCGCCCGGCGGCCACCCGCTGGTCCGACGGCGTCGTCGCCCGCAACCGCATCCAGACCTTCGACGCCACCTTCGGCACCGAGGCGACGGACGCGATCACGCTGCACCGTGAGACGGCCGCCGCCGCGACGACGCTGACGGTGCCGTCGCAGCCCGCCTCGCCGGTCTTCGACGACAGCGACCCGAACCGCTACTACGACCCCGCGAACCCGCAGGGCAGCGTGCTGGTCGCCGGCACCGGCACGAAGATCAAGGTCGTGCAGAGCAACAAGCAGGGGATGATGACCGTCCAGGTCGGCTAGACCCACGCACGTCCGGAGGGCCCTCGACCATGGTCGGGGGCCCTCCGTCGTGCCGCTCCTGGCCGGCGTCAGCCGAGCCGGGTGACCGCGACGGTGACGCCGAGCGACTGCGAGCCGCCGCCGGAGTAGACGCCCTTCAGCGGCGTGACGTCGCCGTAGTCGCGGCCGCGGGCCACCAGCACGTGCCGCTCGCCCGCCGGGACGGCGTTCGTCGGGTCCCACGCCCACCACTCGCCGAGCCAGACCTCGACCCAGGCGTGGCTCTCGCCGGTGACCGTCTCGCCGACCGCGGCGTCCGGCCGCGGGTGCAGGTAGCCGCTGACGTAGCGCGCCGGCAGCCCGGCCGACCGGAGCATGGCCAGCGCCACGTGCGTGATGTCCTGGCAGACGCCCTCGCCGAGCGCCCAGGCCTCGGTGGCCGAGGTCGCCACGCCCGTCGTGCCCCGGCGGTAGGCGACCCGGTCGCGGGCGAGGTCGGCGAGGGCACGGGCGGCGGCGTCCGGCGCGAGCCCCACGACCGTCTCGGCGGCCAGCGCGGCCATCTCGTCGTCGGCCGCCGTCCGGGGGGTGGGCGTCAGCATCTCGACGTGCCGGTCGCGCACGTCGTCGTCGGCGAGCACGGCCCAGGACGCGTCGGCCGGCTCGCGGCCGGACGACGTGTCGACCACCGAGGTCGCGCTGACCTCGAGCTCGGTGTGCGGCACGTGCAGGTCGAAGGCCGTCACCTGGGTGCCCCAGTAGTCCCAGTACCGCTGCTGGCGGCACTCCGGCCGGGTCTGCACCCGGGCCTCGATCGTCGTCTGCTCGAGCCCGGTGAGCGGCAGCAGCCGCGCCTCGTTGTAGGACCGGCTCACCTCGGTGTCGTACCGGTAGCCGGTCGTGTGCTGCACCCGCACCCGCCAGCTGCGCGGGCCCGGGCCGGTCACAGGCCGGCCTCCGCCGACCAGGCCACGGCCGACGCGTGGTGGAAGTAGCGGCGGCTCACCGCGTCGCCGACCTCCGAGCAGGTCTGCTGCAGGCTGTCGAGCAGCCGCGGCAGGTCCTCGAGCAGGTCGTCGGCGACCCGGAACTCCAGCTCGGTGCGGGCCCGGCCGAGCAGGCGCCGGGCGCGGTCGTCGACGCCGGTGCGGCCGGCGGTCGGGTCGAGCGCCTCCAGGCAGCGCTCGGCCTGCACCAGCGAGGCGTAGATGCTGCGCGGGAACAGCCGGTCCAGGACGAGGAACTCGACGACCCGCTCGGCCTCGACCGCCGAGCGGTAGGTGCGCAGGTAGGCCTCGTGCGCGCTGCACGACTTCAGCAGCCCGACCCAGCCCGCGCTGACGTTGCGCTGCCCGGCACGCGCCCACAGCAGGCGGGCGGTCATGTCGACCCGCTCGAGCGAGCGGCCGAGCACCAGGAAGCGCCAGCCGTCGTCGCGGGGCATCGTCCCGTCGAGCAGCCCGGCGACGACCGCCGCCCGCTCGCGCACGTGCCGGAAGAAGCCGTGCGGCCCGTGCCGCCCCGCGGCCGCCTGCTGCGACGGCAGCGAGTGGTAGGTCGCGTTCAGGCACTCCCACAGCTCGCTCGACAGCGCCTCGCGCACCCCGCGGGCGTTCTCGCGCGCGCCGGCCAGCGCCCCGACGATGCTGCTCGTCGCGGTGCGGTCGAAGGCGAGCAGGCGCGTCGTCCGCTCGCTGTCGAGCACGCCGTCGGGGACGGGGACGCCCATCACCCGCAGCAGGTCCGAGCAGGCCGTCGCCTCCGACACCCACGGGTCCTCGAGCAGCGTCTGGACGTGCACGTCGAGCAGGCGGCTGGTGTCCTCCGCGCGCTCGACGTAGCGGCCGATCCAGTACAGCGACTCGGCGACGCGGCTCAGCACGGGCGCTCCTCCCTCACTGCTGCTGCTGCTGCTGCTGATCGGCGTACGAGGCGTTGCCGAGCTCGAGCGCGTGCGCGCCGGCCTGCGAGGTCGGCAGCAGCGGCCCGGCCGCGAGCTCGTCGTGCGCGCGCTCCTCGTCGGTCTCGTCGCCGGCCAGCACCCAGGTGTCCTTGCTGCCGCCGCCCTGGCTCGAGTTCACGACGAGCGAGCCCTCGGGCAGCGCGACGCGGGTGAGCCCGCCGGGCAGCACCCACACCCGCTCGCCGTCGTTCACCGCGAACGGGCGCAGGTCGACGTGGCGCGGCGCGAGCCGGTCGCCGACCTGCGTCGGGCTGGTCGACAGGCGGACGACGCGCTGCGCGATCCACCCGCGCGGGTCGCGCTGCACCGCCGTGCGCAGGGCCGACAGCTCCTCGTCGCTCGCCTGCGGGCCGATGACCAGGCCCTTGCCGCCCGAGCCGTCGACCGGCTTGAGGACGAGCTCGTCGAGCCGGTCGAGCACCCAGGCCAGCTCGTCGGGGTCCTCGAGCCGGAAGGTGTCGACGTTCTGCAGCAGCGGCTGCTCGCCCAGGTAGTAGCGGACGAGCTCCGGCACGTAGGTGTAGAGCAGCTTGTCGTCCGCCACGCCGTTGCCGACGGCGTTGGCGATCGTGACGCGCCCGCCGCGAGCGGCGTTGAGGATCCCGGGGCAGCCGACCAGGCTGTCCGGCCGGAAGTGCAGCGGGTCCAGGAAGTCGTCGTCGATGCGCCGGTAGACGACGTCGACGCGCTGCTCGCCGGCGGTCGTGCGCATCCACACCACGCCGTCGCGGCAGGTGAGGTCGCGGCCCTCGACGAGCTCGACGCCCATGAGCCGGGCGAGCAGCGAGTGCTCGAAGTAGGCGCTGTTCCAGACACCGGGCGTCAGGACGACGACGGTCGGGTCGTCGACGCCCCGCGGGGCGGCCGCCTCGAGCGCCCGCAGCAGCATCGCCGGGTAGTCGTCGACCGGGCGCACCCGGTGCTGGGCGAACAGCTCGGGCAGGACGCGGCCCATCGCCCGCCGGTTCTCGATGACGTAGCTGACCCCGGACGGGGTGCGCAGGTTGTCCTCGAGCACCCGGAACTCGCCCTGCTCGTCGCGGATGAGGTCGATGCCGGACACGTGCACGCGCACGCCGTTCGCCGGCTGCACCCCGTAGGCCGCCGTCACGTGCGCCGAGCTGCTGACGAGCACCCGGCGCGGCACGACGCGGTCCTTGAGCACCGCCTGCGCGCCGTTCACGTCGGCGAGGAACGCCTCGAGCGCCCGGACCCGCTGGGCGACGCCGCGCTCGACGCGTCCCCACTCCTCGGCCTCGACGACCCGCGGCACGAGGTCGAGCGGGAACGGGCGCTCCTCGCCGGACAGGCTGAAGGTGATCCCCTGGTCGCGGAACGCCCGGGCCAGGGCGGTCGAGCGCCCGTCCAGGTCGTCGGCCGACATCGCCGAGAGCGCGTCGTGCAGCGCCCGGCTCTGCTCGTGCGGCACGCCGGGCGCGGCGAAGACCTCGTCCCACGCCTCCCCGACGGCGTAGCCGTCGAACAGGTCAGCCACGGCCGACCTCCCGTCCGCGCCCCCGGGACGTCCGGGGCGTCGCGGTCGTCGGCTCCGCCATGCGCACCTGTCCTCCACTCGCCGTCGTCCTGCCGGCTGCAAACTAGGGCGCTGTCGTGTCAGCGGTGTTTCGCGGTCGGCCCCGGAGCGCGGCAGCGCCGACTGCTATCGTGGTCGGCGAACACGTGCGGCTCCGCAGGCCATCGCTCCTACGATCGTCGGTCCGGATCGCCCGCCTGGCGGGCACGCACGTCGTGCACACGTGCAGGACCAGCTCCAGCTCCACCCCCACCCCCGATCAGGACCGAGGACGACGCAGCGTGGCGAACATCAAGTCGCAGATCAAGCGCATCAGGACCAACGAGAAGGCCCGCCTGCGCAACAAGTCGGTCAAGTCCTCGCTGAAGACGGCGATCCGCAAGTACCGCGAGGCCGCCGACGCCGGTGATGCCACCGCCGCCACGACGCTCATGCGCGACGCGAGCAAGGCGCTCGACAAGGCCGCCAGCAAGGGCGTCATCCACGCCAACCAGGCCGCGAACCGCAAGTCGGCGATGGCCCGCCGCATCGCGAAGCTCACCACCACCGCCAGCTGACCTCCCGCTGCCCTCGACGGCGCCGGCCCCCACGGGGACCGGCGCCGTCGGCGTTCCCGGGGACGGACCGGTCAGCGGCTGCGCCGGACCGGACGTGTGAGCACCGCCGCGGTGAGGTCGTGCGCCTTGACGACGGCCGCGACCGCCAGGGGCAGCACGAGCAGCGTCCACGCCGAGACCAGGTCGGCCAGCACGAGGAGCACGGCGAGCAGCAGCGACCCGTCGCTCAGCAGCACGCGCTGCCAGGTGCGCAGCCGGATCCGGCGCAGGTGCAGCACCCGGGCGTACAGCGGTCGGCGCGCGTCGTCGTGCCCGTCGACGTCCGCGCCCTCGGCCCACCGGTCGGGCCGCGGCGCCCCCGTCACCGACCGGCCTCGCGGGCGCGGACGACCGCGTACAGCGCCCGCTCGACGGCGTAGCCCTGGTCGGCCGCGGCCCCCTTGACGTCGGCGTCGGCGCGCGCCACCGCCGACAGCGCGGCCGACAGGCCCTCGGGGCGCCAGCCGCGCGCCTGGCGCTGCGTCTTCTCGACCTTCCACGGCGGCATGCCGAGCTGCCCGGCGAGCTGGTGGGCGGGCACCCGTCCGGCGCTCGCCACCAGCGCCATCGAGCGCAGGGTGCTCGCCAGCGCGCTCGTCACGAGGACCGGCGCGAGACCCGTGCTCTGCCCCCAGCGGGCGAGCTCGAGCGCACCGCTGAGGTCGCCGTCGACGGCGCGGTCGGCGACGGTGAAGCCGGACGACTCGGCGCGTCCGCGGTGGTAGCGGGCGACGACCTCCGTCGTGATCGGCCCGTCGTGGTCGGCGAGCAGCTGCCCGGCGGCCGACGCGAGCTCGCGCAGGTCGCTGCCGACGGCCTCGAGCAGCGCCGCGACGGCCTCCTCCTCCACGATGCGGCCGTCCGCCTTGAGCTCGCGCCGGACGAAGTCGCGGCGCTCGCCGAACTTCGTCACCTTCGGCGCGTCGACGCGGCGCGCCCCGGCGCCGAGCAGCGCGGTCAGGAGCGCCTTGCCCTTGGCGCCACCGGCGTGGACGACGACGACGTGCACGTCGTCCGGGACGTCCTTCACCGCGGCCGTCAGCTCGGCCGCGACGTCCTTGGCGAGGTCCTGCGCCGCGCGCACCACCAGCACCCGGCGCTCGCCGAACAGCGACGGGCTCAGCGCGTCCGACAGGTCACCGCGCTGCAGCTCGGCGGCCGCGACGTCCCGCAGGTCGGTGTCGGCGTCGCGCGCCCGGGCCTCGCGGACCACGGCCGACACCGCGCGGCCGACCAGCAGGTCCTCGTCCCCGACGACGACCGTGAGCGGGACGAGCAGCGACGCGGGCACGCCTCGATCGTCCCACGACCGGGCGCTCGGCCCTTGCCCGCGCCCGTCCCGGCCGGGCAGGCTCGCGGCATGCCGACCGCCCGCTTCGTCCCGCTGCCCGCGCCGGTCCTCGAGGCGCTGCTCGACGGTGACCTCGAGCTCGCCGGTGCGCGGGCCGGCGTGCGGCTGCCGGCGTTCTTCCTCGACGAGGCCTGGCTGTGGCGCCTGCGCCTGGACCAGGTGCGCGCCGACCCGGCCGCAGCGCACTGGGTGGTGCGGGCCGTCGTCGTCGACCCGGACGGCGTCGTCGGGCACGCCGGCTTCCACGGGCCGCCGGACGCCGGAGGGACCGTCGAGGTCGGGTACACGGTCGTGCCCGAGCTGCGCGGCCGCGGGCACGCCGGCGCGGCGCTGCGGGCGCTGGTCGAGCAGGCGCAGCGGTCCGCCGGCGTGCGCGTCGTCCGCGCGACGGTCGCACCGGACAACGCCGCGTCGCTGGCCGTGGTGCGCCGGGCCGGCTTCGTGCACGTCGGCGAGCAGCTCGACGAGGTGGACGGCCTCGAGCTCGTCCTCGAGCGGGTGCTCCCGGGCTGAGGCGCCTGCTCCTCGCGTGCCGTACGGCGGGGTCCCGGAGAGCGCGTCACCGGCACGTGCCGGCCCGGAGCCCCGTGGCCCAGTCCACTGCACCGGCCGGGACGCGACCGTGCCCGGAGCCGCGCAGCGGGCAGTGAGGCTCCGTGGAACCGGAGATCGCCGCGCTGCTGACCGTCGCCCTCGCGCTGGGGGCGGTCCTCGGGACGGCGCTGGCCCAGCGGACGTCCGTGCCCGACCCGGTCGTGCTCTGCCTGCTGGGCGTGGCCGCGAGCCTGCTGCCCGGCCTGCCCGAGCTCGACCTGCCGCCCGAGCTCGTCTTCCTGCTGTTCCTGCCGCCGCTGCTCTACCGGGCGTCGTTCCTCACCTCCCCGCGCACGCTGCGCGACAACGCCCTGCCCATCGCGCTGCTCTCGGTGGGCCTGGTCGTCGCCACCGCCGTCGGCGTCGCGGTCGTCGTGGACGCCTTCGTGCCCGGGCTGGGCTTCGCGGAGGGGCTCGTGCTCGGCGCGGTCGTCGCCCCGACCGACCCCGTCGCAGCGGCCGGCGTCTTCGCGCGCCTCGGGGCGCCGCGCCGGGTCGTCGACCTCGTCGAGGGCGAGAGCCTCGTCAACGACGCGACCGCCCTGGTGCTGTTCGGCCTGGCGGTCGACGCCGTCGTGTCGGGGCCGCCGACGGTCGGCGCGGCGGCCGGGCGGCTGGCGCTGTCGGTCGTCGGCGGCGTCGCGGTCGGACTGCTCGTCGCCGGGCTCGTGACGCTGCTGGGCCGCCGGCTGCCCGACGTCGGCCTGCAGCTCGGCCTGACCCTCGTCACGCCGTACCTGGCCTACCTGCCCGCCGACGTCCTGGGGGCGTCGGGCGTGCTCGCGGTCGTCACCACCGGGGTGGTGCTCGGCGCCCGCGCGGGCGGCCGCTTCAGCCCGTCCGCCCGGCTGCAGAGCACCGCGCTGTGGTCGCTCATCGACCTGCTGCTCAACGCGGTGCTGTTCCTGCTGCTCGGGCTGCAGGTCCGCAACGTGCTCGGCGACGCCCCCGACGTCAGCGGCTGGCGGCTCGCCGTCTCGGCCGTGGTCGTGGTGGCGGCGGTCCTCGGGCTGCGCCTCGCCTGGCAGCTCGTCGTGCCGCCGCTCGTCTACGGCGTGCGGATGCTGGCCGGCCAGGCGCCGCAGCGCACGTCGTTCGGCGAGCGCGTCGTCATCGGCTGGAGCGGCATGCGCGGGGCCGTCTCGCTCGCCGCCGCGCTGGCCGTGCCGCTGGAGGCGGGCGGCGAGCCGTTCCCGGGCCGCTCGGTGATCCTGGTGCTCACGGTCGCGGTGATCCTGGCGACGCTGGTCCTGCAGGGCACCACCCTCGGGCTGCTGCTGCGCCGCATCGAGGCTCCGGACCGGGCGGACGAGCTCGCGCAGGAGACGGCGGCCCGGCGGGCGCTCGCCGACGCGGCCCTTGCCCGGCTCGACGAGCTCGAGCTGTCCGGCGAGATCCCGCCCGGCAGCGCGCGGCCGCTGCGCCAGGTGTGGGAGCAGGCGCGCGCCCGCATCGTCGGCGACCCGCGCTCCGACGAGACCGACCTCGTCGCGCTGCGGCTCGACCTGGCCCGCGTGCAGGGCGAGGAGCTCGAGCGGCGTCGCCGTGCGGGGCTGCTGCCGCCGGAGGTCGCGCGGGCGCTGCGCCGCGAGCTGGACCTGCAGGAGGTCCGGCTCGAGCAGCTGGCCCCGGCTCAGGCCGAGGGCGACGAGAAGGCGTAGGTGCGCACCGTCTTGACGTCGACGCCCTCGAGGTCGCGCGTGGTCGGGATGTCGTAGGACGCCAGCTCCTGCAGCAGCGCCCGCGGCAGGTAGTGCCGGCCGGGGTCGCCGACGAGCACGCGGACGCCGGCGCGGTGCGCGTCGACCAGCCAGGGCTGCATCCGCGCGGCCATCGCGGCGTCGTAGAAGACGTCGCCGGCCAGCACGACGTCGACCTCGGGCGACGGACCACCGAGCACGTCGCGCTGCACGACCCGCAGCGGCAGGTCGTTGGCCCGCGCGTTCAGGCCGGCAGCCGCGGTCGCGACCGGGTCGACGTCGACGCCCGTCACCGCTGCCGCACCGGCGCGCAGCGCGGCCAGGCCGCACAGCCCGGAGCCGGTCGCCAGGTCGAGCACGCGACGCCCGGCGACCTCGTCCGGGTGGTCCAGGAGGTACCGGGCGACAGCCTGCCCGCCGAGCCAGGCGAACGCCCAGAACGGCGGCGGCAGGGTGTCGTCGTGCAGCTCGGCCTGCAGCCCCGCCCACGCCAGGTCCATGTCGTCGCTGAGGTGCAGGACGAGCTCCGGGACGAACGCGGGTCGGACGAGCCGGGTCCGGGACAGGACGAGGTCGCCGTCCCGCCCCGGACCGACGGGCACCGGTCTAGGAGGCGGGGATCGTCGAGGTGTCGATCACGAAGCGGTAGCGCACCTGGCTGCCGACGACGCGCTCGTAGGCCGTGTCGACCTCGTCCGCGCTGATCGTCTCGATCGTCGCGCCGATGCCGTGCTCGGCGCAGAAGTCGAGCATCTCCTGGGTCTCGCGGATCCCGCCGATGTTCGAGCCGGCCAGGCTGCGCCGCATGCCGGTCAGCGGGAAGGCGCCGAACGACTGCGGGCGCTCCGGAAGGCCGACGAACACCATCGCGCCGTCGAGCGCGAGCAGGGAGAGGTAGGCGTCGACGTCGAGGTCGGCCGACACCGTGTTGATGATGAGGTCGAAGCGGCCGCTCAGCGCGCGGAAGGTCTCCGGGTCGCTCGTCGCGAAGTAGTGGTCCGCCCCGAACGCCAGCCCGTCGTCCTGCTTGGACAGCGTCTGGCTCAGGACCGTCACCTCGGCGCCGAGCGCTGCGGCGAGCTTGACGCCCATGTGCCCGAGCCCGCCCATGCCGACGATCGCGACCTGCTTGCCCGGTCCGGCCGACCAGTGCCTGAGCGGCGAGTACAGCGTGATGCCGGCGCAGAGCAGCGGCGCGGCCTCGTCCAGCCCGATGCCCTCGGGGATGCGCAGGACGTACTGCTCGTCGGCGACGATCGACGTGCTGTAGCCGCCGTACGTCGGCTCGCCCGAGTACTCGTGCCCGTTGTAGGTGTCGACGGAGCCCTTGAGGCAGTACTGCTCCTCGCCGGCCAGGCAGCTCGAGCACTCGCGGCACGAGTCGACGAAGCACCCGATGCCGACGCGGTCGCCGACCGCGTGCTTCGTGACGCCGCTGCCGACCGCGCTGACGACGCCCGCGATCTCGTGCCCGGGGACCATCGGGAAGGTGGCCGGGCCCCACTCCTCGCGCACCTGGTGGATGTCGGAGTGGCAGATGCCCGCGTAGGCGATGTCGATCGCGACGTCGTGCTCGCCGAGGTCGCGGCGCTCGATCGAGCCGCGCTCGAACGGTGCGCCGGCGGAGCTGGCGAGCAGGGCGGGGACGGTCGTGGGCATGAGGTCCTTCCGGGGGCGGGGGAGCGACCGGGGGGCAGGGCGTCGCTGCCGCCAGCGTAGGTCGCGGGCCTTCCCGGCCCGGTCCGGCGTCGGCGCCGGTGGGTGACCGGCCCGGGCCGGGCTGGGCCGGCCGACGTGCGGCCCGGCTTGGCGGACGCCGGCTGCGCAGCGACCCGAGCGCGCGGGCCACCGCGCCGACGCGTCCCGCGCGGGCCTCCCGGTC
>CAXTFU010000164.1:0-10579 GCA_964243385.1 uncultured bacterium
CCCGCGAAGCAGCCCCGCACCGGCCGGCGACGAGGCGGCGCCGGCCGCCCGCGCGTCGACGACCTCCGTCAGTCGCAACCCGGCGCCGCCCGGCAGTCCGCACAGGCAGCCGAGCGCGCCCGCGGCGAGCAGCGCCGGCACGACTCCGCCCGTCACGGGGGCTCCGGCACCGGATGCCGAGCGGCCCGCGAGCCGACCCGTGACCCGTCCGGCAGGCCCACTCCGGCGCGGTCAGGACCGGGCCACGACGCCTCGAAGCACGACGTCCCCCGGCACGACGCCTCACTCACGACGCCTCCTGCCACCACGCCTCCGGACCACGACGCCTCGCTCACGACGTCAGCAGCCGTTGCAGCAGCGCGTCCCCCGCACCGACCGACCCGGCCGGCGCGCGGCCGTCCCAGGTCCAGGCGGGCTCGGCGCGCACGAGCCCGTCGCCGCCGCGCTCGAGGACGTCGACCTCGGCCACCCGCCGGTGGCCCCCGACCCGGTCGCGGGCGAGGTGGACGACCACCCGCAGCCCCGACGCGAGCTGGCTGTGCAGCGCGGCGCGGTCGAGCCCGGCGACGGCGGCGAGGGCCTCGAGCCGCGCGGGCACGTCGGCGGCGGAGTTCGCGTGCAGCGTCCCACAACCGCCCTCGTGACCGGTGTTCAGCGCGGCCAGCAGGTCGACGACCTCGGCGCCGCGCACCTCGCCGACGACGAGCCGGTCGGGCCGCATGCGCAGCGCCTGGCGCACGAGGTCGTGGAGCGTCACCGCACCGGCGCCCTCGACGTTCGGCGGCCGGGCCTCGAGCCGCACCACGTGCGGGCAGGCCGGGGCGAGCTCGCCGGCGTCCTCGACGAGCAGCACCCGGTCGGCGGGGTCGACGAGGCTGAGCAGCGCCGACAGCAGCGTCGTCTTGCCCGTGCCGGTGCCGCCGGTGACCAGGAACGCGGCGCGCGAGGCCACGAGCGCGGCCAGCAGCCGGGCGCCGTCGGGCGGCAGCGACCGGGCGGCGACCAGCTCGTCGAGGCCGAACACCCGGCTGCGGGCGATGCGCAGCGACAGGCAGGTGCCGCCGGACGCGATCGGCGGCAGCACCGCGTGCAGGCGGACGCCGTCCGGCAGCCGGGCGTCGACCCAGGGCTGCGCGTCGTCCAGCCGGCGCCCGGTCGGGGCGGCGAGCCGCTGGGCGAGCCGCCGCACGGCCCGGTCGTCGGGGAAGCGGACCGCGGCCCGCACGAGCCCCGCGCCGCGGTCGACCCACACCTCGGCGGGCCCGTTGACGAGCACGTCGGTGACCTGCGGGTCGCGCAGCAGCGGCTCGAGCGGGCCGGCGCCCACGATCTCGCTCTGCAGCGACCGCAGGACGCGGCGCGCGTCGGCGTCGCCGAGCAGCGGGCCGCCCTCGTCGCGCAGCGCCGCCGCGACCTGGGCGGGGGTGGGCGGCGACCCGGACACGGCGACCCGGCGGCGGACCCGCTCGAGCAGCCCGGCGTCCAGGGGGTCGGGAGCGGTCGTCACGCCGCCCGCCCGACCGGCACGAGCTCGTCGAGCAGCCGCCCGCACACGACGGCCAGCGGCGTCCGCCCCCGTCGCGCCGGCGGCTCGCCGCGCTCGAGCGCCAGCTCGAGGCCCGGCTCGGGCTTGAGATCGCCGAGCAGCGGCAGGCCGAGGGCGCGGGCCACCTGGTCGCCGGTCAGCCCGGACGGCGAGGGCCCGCGGGTGACGACGCGCAGGTCGCGGCACAGGACGCCGACGGCGGCGGCCACCCGGGAGGCGGCTGCGGCGGCGCGCACCTCGTCGGGCACGACGAGCACGACGGTCGTCGCCGCGGCCAGCACCGTCCGGCTGGCGTCGTCGACGGTGCGCGGCAGGTCGACGACGACGAGGTCGTGGGCGTGGCGTCCGGCCGACAGCACCGCCTCGACCGCCTCGACCGGCACAGCCTGGGCGTGCCCGCGGTCCCAGGACAGGACGGACAGCCCGTTCATGCGGGGCAGGGCGTCGGCCAGCACCGCGGCCGGGACGCGGCCGCGCGTGCCCGTCAGGTCACCCCAGCGCAGGCCGCCGTCCTGCTCGCCGCCGAAGACGAGGTCGAGACCGCCGCCGAGCGGGTCGCCGTCGACGAGCAGGGCGGACCGCCCGGACCGCGACGCGGTGACCGCGAGGGCGCAGGCCAGCGTGGACGCGCCGGCTCCCCCGCGACCACCGACGACCGCGACGAGCACACCCGCCTCGCGGCCCCCCTCGGCGGCATCGGCGAAGCGGTCGGCCAGCCAGCGCTCGGCGTCCGGCAGGAACGCCACGCGCTCGGCGCCGACCGACACGGCGCGCTGCCACACGCCCGCGTCGTCGAGGTCGGCCCCGAGCAGGACCACGCCCGGACGCCGCGGCAGGCCGAGCCGGGAGCACCCGTCGGCGGCGTCGGGTCCCACGACGACCAGCGGCGCCGCCGACCACGAGCGGCGGGCGCTCCCCGCGTCCGCCGCGACCTCCAGCTCGGTGCCGGCGGTCGCGGCCAGGCGCAGGAGGTCGTCGAGCACGTCGGGGTCGTCGGTGACCACCAGCGGCCGCGCGGGCGGACGGAGGGGCGGGCGGGCGGCGGGGTGCACGAGGAGGCCTCCGGGCAGCGGCGCCGACGGGTCCGGCGCGGGAGGCGAGCGTCACCGCACGCGTCCCGGCCGACCAGCACCGGACGCCGTCCTGTGGACGACCGGCGGCGCCTTGACACGGCGCCACCTCGACGCGGTGCCCTGGACAGACGCGGCCCCTCGACAGACGCGCCACCCCTCGACAGACGCGCCACCCCTCGACAGACGCGCCACCTCGACAGAAGCAGCCCTCGACGCGGCACCCCCTCGACGAGGGCCCGCCGACGACCCTGCACGGGCCGGACCGAGGACGACCCCCGCCGGGGGGGGTGGCGGGGGTCGTCGCAGGCGGTCCGACCCCGGGGGGGTGGAGTCAGACCGGTTCTCGGGCCGCAACCGTCGATCGCTGCGGATGCAACCTGTTTTCCCGCGTCAGGGGACCGGAAACCGGACGGCCCCGGCCAGGACCGCCAGACCGACCTATCCTCGCTCACCGTGACCGCTGCCGCGTTCTTCGACCTCGACAAGACGGTCATCGCGAAGAGCAGCACGCTGGCGTTCAGCAAGCCCTTCTACCGCGGCGGCCTGGTCAACCGGCGGGCTGTCCTGAAGAGCTCGTTCGCGCAGTTCGTCTACCTGCTGCAGGGCGCCGACGAGGACTCGATGGACCGCATGCGCGACTACCTCAAGGCGCTGTGCGCCGGCTGGCCGGTCGAGCAGGTCAACGCGATCGTGGCCGAGACGCTGCACGAGCTCATCGACCCGATGGTCTACGCGGAGGCCGTCGCCCTGTTCGACCGGCACCGCAGCGACGGCCTGGACGTCGTGATCGTCAGCAGCAGCGGCGAGGAGGTCGTCGGCCCGATCGGCGAGATGCTCGGCGTCGACCACGTCATCGCGACGCGCATGGTCGTGCAGGACGGGCGCTACACCGGTGAGATCGCCTTCTACGCGTACGGCGAGGGCAAGGCCGGGGCGATCCGCGCGCTGGCGGCCGAGCGCGGCTACGACCTGTCGGCGTGCTGGGCCTACAGCGACTCGTGGACCGACCGCCCGATGCTCGAGCTGGTCGGCAACCCGGTGGCCGTCAACCCCGACAAGGCGCTGCGCCGGTTCGCCGCCGCGCAGGGCTGGCGGCTGCGCGAGTTCCGCCGGCCCGTGCGCATGCGGCGGGCCCGGCTGCCGACCCTGCCGCAGCCGCCCGGCCCTCCCGCGGCCTACGCGGGCGTCGCGGTGGCGGCCGGCGCCGCGGGCCTCGCGTGGTGGGCCGGACGTCGCCGCGCCTGACCCGACCGACGAAGGTGTGACCCGCACCACACGAACCCTTGCGCGGCGGTCCGCACCGGCGTACAACGGACGTACGGACCACCGCCAAGCGGGCGGACGACGCTCCCCCCGACGGCGGTCCGTGCACGAGCCAGGCACCCACGTGCGACCAGCCGCGACAGGCGCGTCAGCGGGACCCTGCGGGGATCCTGAGACGTTCTCCAGCACGCCCTGATCACCTGACCTCGTGCATGGCGACGGCGGCCTCCCCCGGGAGGCCGCCGTTCCCGCGTCCCCCCCAACCGACGTCCGGGGCCGGTCAGCGGCGGCGGATCGCCTCGCAGACGGCGAGGCCCTCGCGCGCGCCGAGGGCGACCGCCCGGGCGCAGTGCACCAGCCACGCCGCCACCCCGTCCGGCCCGCCGGACACGTAGGCCCGCAGCGCCGTCGCGTACCCGCCCGTGTGCTCGTCGAGCTCGACGTGACCGACCTCGGGCGCGGACACCGCCTTGGGGTCCAGGCCGCGGTCGATGAGCACGAGCCGGGACGCGGCCCGCGCCACCAGCCCGTCGGCGCTCCCGAACGCGCGCAGGGCCATGAGCTCGCCGTGCACGACGCCGGCGACGACGACGGCGGGCGCGGACGTCCCGCTCAGCAGCACCCGGGCCAGGCCGTCGAGCCGCGCGGCGACCTCGACCGGCTCGGGTGCGGGACCCAGGCCGAGCGGGTCCTCCGGCGCCGTGCCGACCGGGCGGGGGCGGCCGAGCGCGTCCGGGTCGGCGACGAGGTCGGCGGCGGCGAGCACGTGCAGCCGGGCCAGCGCCTGCCGCGGCGAGTGCCGCCACGGGACGAGCAGCTGACCGAGGTCGGCGTGCAGCCGCACGGCGCCCTGCACGAGCAGCGCGCCGCGCGGGTCCTTGCTCGGCAGCGTCACCGTGCCGCCGCCCATGAGCTGGCCGCGCAGCCGCTCGAGCTCGATGCCGGCGCCCTCGAGCTCGGCCGACGCGCGCGCCCCGCGCAGCGCCGACTCGGCGGTCACCTCCGCCGACCCGCGCCGCAGCACCCGGTGCGCCAGCAGGCCGTCGACGGCGGCACGGGCCTCGGCCACGGCGTCCTGCACGCCCGGCAAGGGGAGCAGCGCCGCGAGCGGGTCGTCCGGGATCCGCGCGGTCGTCACCCCTGCAGGCTAGGCGCCGCCGAGGACGGCCGGCGCCCGGACAGGGGCCTATCGTCCGCCTCGTGGCGGACGGCGTGCTCGGACCTGCGGCGATCGCCGCGGCTGCCGTGCTCGGCCTCGCCGTCATGGCCTGGGCCGCCCGCAACCGCAGGGCGTTCGGGACCGTGGAGGAGCGCGCCACCTACGCGGCGCTGCACCGGGCGAGCCTCGCGGCCCCCGCGCTGCGGACGGGGCTGAACGGCCCGTCCGCGTCGACGAGCGCCCGCCACCTGCGCGCGCTGCTCGCGAGCCCGGCGGTCACGCTGACCGACACCGAGTCGCTGCTGGTGTGGGAGGGCGCGGGCGAGGTCCACGCCGTCGCGGCGCTGCGCCACGCGCAGTCCGCGCTGTCGTCCGGGCGACCGTCGGTGACCGGCGACCTCGTGTGCGGCGACCCCGACTGCCCGGTCCGCGCTGGGGTCGTCGCGCCGCTGGTCCTCGACGAGCGCGTCGTCGGGACCGTCGGCGCGTACGGGCCGTCGGCGAGCCCGGGGCTCGTCTCGGCGGTCGGCGAGGTCGCCCGCTGGGTCTCCGGCCAGCTCGAGCTGGCCGAGCTGGACGAGTCGCGCTCGCGCCTGGCCGAGGCCCAGGTGCGGGCGCTGCGCGCGCAGATCAGCCCGCACTTCATCTTCAACGCCCTCACCGCCATCGCCTCGTTCGTGCGCACCGACCCCGAGCGGGCCCGCGAGCTGCTGCTCGACTTCGCGGACTTCACCCGGTACTCGAGCCGCACGCACGGCGAGTACACGACGCTGGCCGAGGAGCTGCGCTCGATCGACCGCTACCTGCTGCTGGAGCGGGCGCGCTTCGGCGACCGGCTGCAGGTGGTGCTGCGCGTCGCGCCGGAGGTGCTGCCCGTCGCGGTCCCCTACCTGTGCCTGCAGCCGCTCGTCGAGAACGCCGTGCAGCACGGCCTCGAGCGCGGCGTCGGCGCGGGCACGGTGACCGTCGTCGCCGAGGACGACGGCGGGCTGTGCCGCATCACCGTCGAGGACGACGGGGTCGGCAGCGACCCGGAGCGGGTGCGGCAGGTGCTCGCCGGCACGGCCGAGGACGTCGCGGGGCACGCCTCGATCGGCCTGGCCAACGTCGACGCCCGCCTGCGCGCGGTCTACGGCGACGAGCACGGCCTGGTGGTGGAGACCGCCCCCGGCGCGGGGACCAAGGTGACGGTGCGCGTGCCGAAGTTCAGCCCCGGCGTCCGGGCCGCGTCGTGACGCGGGCCGAGGGCCTGCGGCTGCTGGCCGTGGACGACGAGCCGCCCGCGCTGGACGAGCTGGCCTACCTGCTGCGCGCCGACGCCCGGGTGGCGCACGTCCTGACCGCCTCGGACGCCGTGTCGGCGCTCAAGGCGCTCGAGCAGGCGCCGGTCGACGGCGTCTTCCTCGACCTGCGCATGCCCGGCCTGTCGGGCCTCGAGCTCGCCGGGGTGCTGGGCCGCTTCGCCGTCCCCCTCCCCGTGGTGTTCGTGACCGCGCACGACGACGCGGCCGTCGAGGCCTTCTCGCTGCGGGCGGTCGACTACCTGCTCAAGCCGGTGCGCGCCGCCCGGCTGGCCGAGGCCGTCGCGCGGGTCGCGGCGGCGTCCTCGGCCGGGCCGGCCACCGAGCCCGCCGACGCCGGCACGATCGCCGTCGAGCTCGGCGGGGTGACGCGGTTCCTGCAGGTCGGCGACGTCCGCTACGTCGAGGCGCAGGGCGACTACGCGCGCCTGCACACCGGCTCCGGCAGCCACCTGGTGCGCGTGCCGCTCGCGGCGCTGGAGGAGCGGTGGGCGGCGGCCGGCTTCGTGCGCGTGCACCGGTCGTACCTCGTCGCCGTCGGCTCGGTCACCGAGCTGCGGGTCGAGCCGGGCGGCGGCCACTCGGTGCGCGTCGGCACCGGGCCGAGCGCGGTGCTGCTGCCGGTCAGCCGCCGCCTGGCCCGCGACCTCAAGGACCGGCTGGTCCACCGGGCCCGGCGCGAGGCGGAACGGTGAGGCGTCGCACGGCGGACGGTGGACCGTCCCGCGGCGCAGCGGTGACCCGTCGAGGCCGGCAGCGGTGAGCCGGCCGGGGGGCGAGCCGCCACGGCGGGTCGTCGTCACCAGCCCGCGCACGGCCGCGGTGCGCCGTCCGCCCGGCCGCTCGGCGCTGCGGGCCCTCGACGAGCAGGACCGGGTCGGCGAGCTGCTGGTGCGCTCGCTCGTGCGCGCGCAGCTGCTGCTGGCGCTGCGCCTGCTCACCGTGCTGGCCGTGCTGCTCGGCGGCCTGCCGCTGCTGTTCGCGGTCGTGCCGTCGACCCGCGACGCCGTCGTGCTCGGCCTGCCGCTGCCGTGGCTCGTGCTCGGGGTGCTCGTCTACCCGGCGCTCGTCGTCGGCGGCGCGGTGCACCTGCGCCTCGCCGAGCGGCACGAGCGCGACTTCGTCGAGCTGGTCGAGCGCTCGTGACCGGCCCCGTGCTGACCGGCCCCGCGTGACCGGGACCGCGCTGCCGCTCGTCGCCGTCGGCCTCGTCGTCGTGGCGACCATCGGCATCGGCAGCTACGGCCTGCGCCTCGCCCGCACGACGAGCGACTTCCTCGTCGCCTCGCGCACGGTGTCGCCGCTGTGGAACGCCTCGGCGATCGGCGGCGAGTACCTGTCGGCGGCGTCGTTCCTCGGCGTCGCCGGGCTGGTCATGGCCTACGGGGTCGACGCGCTCTGGTACCCCGTCGGCTTCGTGGCCGGCTACTTCGTGCTGCTGCTGTTCGTGGCGGCGCCGCTGCGGCGCTCGGGCGCCTACACCGTCCCGGACTTCGCCGAGGTGCGCCTGGGCTCGCAGCGGCTGCGGCGGCTGTGCGCCCTCGCGGTCGTCGCGATCGGGCTGCTGTACCTCGTCCCGCAGCTGCACGGCGCCGGCCTCGCCCTGCGCGAGACGACCGGTGCGCCGGTGCAGGTCGGCGCGGTGCTGGTGGCCGTCGTGGTGACCGTCAACGTGGCCGGCGGGGGGATGCGCAGCGCCACCTTCGTCCAGGCGTTCCAGTACTGGCTCAAGCTCACCGCCCTCGCCGTCCCGGTCGTCTTCCTCGTGCTGGCGTGGTCGGCCGACGGCCGTCCGTCGCTCACCGCACCGACGCCGCCCGCGTTCGCCGAGCGGACGTCGGTGCAGGTCGACGACGACGTCCGCTTCGTGGTCGACGCGCCGGTGCAGGTGCTCCTGGACGGACAGCGGCGCACGCTGGACGGCGTGCAGGAGCTGCCCGCCGGCAGCACCGTGGTCTTCCCTCCCGGCGCCGCGGTGCCGCACGTCGAGGGGCTCGCGCCGACGACCGGAGCGCTGTGGGCGTCGCCGCTGTCCGGCGCGGGCGGCGTCGCGCACCCGCTGTACGCCACGTACGCCCTGGTGCTCGCGACGTTCCTCGGGACGATGGGGCTGCCGCACGTGCTCGTCCGCTTCTACACGAACCCGGACGGACGGGCGGCCCGCCGCACGACGCTCGGCGTCCTCGCCCTGCTGGGCGTGTTCTACCTGCTGCCGTCGGTGTACGGCGCGCTCGGGCGGCTCTACGTCCCGGAGCTGCTGCTCACCGGACGCACGGACGCGGTCGTGCTCGCGCTGCCGGTCGCCGCGCTGTCCGGCACCGGCGGCCAGCTGCTGCAGGCGCTGCTGGTCGCGGGCGCCTTCGCGGCGTTCCTGTCGACGTCGTCCGGGCTGCTCGTGACGACGTCGGGCGTGCTCGCCCAGGACCTGCTGCCGAGCGACCGGGCGGCCGGGCTCGCGCGCGGGTCGGTGCGGCGCTTCCAGCTGGCCGCCGGCGGCACGGGCGCCGCGGCGCTCGGCCTGTCGCTGCTCGCCGGGACGCTGCCGCTCACCCAGGTCGTCGGCCTGGCCTTCGCCGTCGCCGCCTCGACGTTCTGCCCGCTGCTGGTGCTCGGCATCTGGTGGCGCGGGCTCACGGTCGCCGGTGCGACCGCCGGGCTGCTCGTCGGCGGCGGCCTGTCGACCGCGGCCATCGCGCTGACCCTGAGCGGCGTCGCCGACGGCGGCTGGCCGGCGGCGCTGCTCGCGCAGCCGGGCGCGTGGACGGTGCCGACCGCGTTCGCCGTGATGGTCGCCGGCTCGCTGCTCACCCGGCGGTCGGTGCCGGCCGACGTCGGCCGCACGATGCTGCTGCTGCACGCACCGGACGGACTGGACCTCCCGGACACCGCGACCGCTCGTCGCCGGTAGCGACCGCTCGACGCAGCCAGGCGGCAGTCAGGCGATGCGTCCGGAGCGTCGCCTTGTGCTGGGCGACCCGCTGCCCGCAGCGTGACGCCCGTCACAGCCCTGCCCAGGGCTGCGACGGCGCGGGCCGTCCGCGTCCGGACGTCGACACAGGAGGCCGTGTGAGCACAGCCGAGCACGATCGGGGGCGCGAGACCTACACCCGGGTGGAGGAGGAGTACGCCGCGATGCAGGAGAGCGCCGACTTCCAGGACCTGCGCAGGCGCTACCGCGGCTGGGTGCTGCCCGTGGCAGCGGGCTCGCTCGTCTGGTACTTCGCCTACGTGCTGCTCACGACCTACGCGCCGGGCTTCATGTCCGAGAAGCTGGTCGGCAACATCAACGTCGGGCTGGTCGCCGGGCTGCTGCAGTTCGTCAGCACCTTCGCCGTCACGGCCCTGTACATCCGGCACGCCGACAAGGTCCTGGACCCCGCGTCGGCCCGGCTGCGCGAGCAGTTCGAGGGAGGCCGGCGATGAGCGTCCTGGCGCAGGACAGCGCGGCGGTCGGCAGCCCGGCCCTGAACATCGGCATCTTCGTGGCGTTCGTCGTCGTGACGATGACGCTGGTCGTGCGGGCGGGCAAGACCAACAAGAGCGCGGCCGACATGTACACCGGCGGCGCGGCCTTCTCCGGGCGGCAGAACGGCGTCGCCATCTCGGGCGACTACCTGTCGGCCGCCTCGTTCCTCGGCATCGCCGGCGCCATCGCGCTGACCGGCTACGACGGCTTCCTCTACAGCATCGGCTTCCTGGTCGCCTGGCTCATCGCCCTGCTGCTCGTCGCCGAGCTGCTGCGCAACACCGGCCGCTTCACGATGGCCGACGTGCTGGCGTTCCGCATGCGCGAGCGGCCGGTGCGCATGGCGGCGGCGACCTCGACGCTGGTCGTGTCCTTCTTCTACCTGCTCGCGCAGATGGCCGGCGCGGGCGGCCTGGTCGCGCTGCTGCTGAACATCAACGACCGCGGCGGGCAGAGCCTCATCATCGCCGTCGTCGGCGTGCTGATGATCGTCTACGTGCTCGTGGGCGGCATGAAGGGCACGACCTACGTCCAGATCATCAAGGCCGTGCTGCTCATCTCCGGCGCCGCCCTCATGTCGTTCTGGGTGCTCACGCGCTTCGGCTTCAACTTCTCCGAGATGCTCGGCGAGGGCGCCGCTGCCGGCGCCTCGCTCGACCCGGGCAAGGCGTACGGGCTCAACAGCACCTCGAAGCTGAACTTCATCTCGCTGGCGCTGGCGCTGGTGCTCGGCACCGCCGGCCTGCCGCACATCCTGATGCGCTTCTACAC
>CAXTFU010000165.1:0-10542 GCA_964243385.1 uncultured bacterium
GCGGTGCTCGAGGTGACGTTCGGCGGGCTGGTGGTCCGGGCGGACACCGCCCTGCTGGTCGTCACGACCGGGGCGCGGTGCGCCGGCGCGACGGCGCGCGACGGCGCGCGGGTGCACAACGCCCCTGGGCGGCTGCGCGCGGGCCAGCACCTCGCGCTCGGCCCGCCGGTCAGCGGCCTGCGCACCTGCCTCGCCGTCCGCGGCGGGATCGACGTCGCCCCGGTGCTCGGCTCGCGGTCGACCGACCTGCTGTCTGGGCTCGGCCCGCCGCCGCTGCGGGCCGGGGACGTCCTGCCGGTGGGCGTGGCCGGCGCCCCCGTGCCCGGCGTCGACCTGGCCCCCGTGGCCGACCCGACGGCGGGCGAGCTCGTCGTGGCGGTGACCGGTGGGCCGCGGCGGGACTGGTTCGTCCCCGCGGCGTGGGACCTGCTGCTCGGGCAGCCGTGGACGGTCGGCACGGACAGCAACCGCATCGGCCTGCGGCTCGGCGGCCGCTCGCTGGAGCGCGCGCGCGACGGCGAGCTGCCCAGCGAGGGCATGGTCCGCGGCGCGCTGCAGGTCCCGCCGTCCGGCCAGCCGGTGCTGCTGCTCGCCGACCACCCGGTGACCGGCGGCTACCCGGTGGTGGCCGTCGTCGACGACGACCACGTCGACCGGTGCGGGCAGCTGCGCCCGGGGCAGGTCGTGCGATTCCGGGCGCGTTGACGGACGGCCGCTCAGCCGACGGCACCGAGGTCGAGGTCGCCCGGGTGCAGCAGCGGCACCCAGCGGTCCTGCTGCAGGTCGACGCCGGACGGGCCCGGCGCCGGCACGAAGCGGTCGGCGGCGACGAGCGGCCCGAGGTCGACCCCGGTGAGCGCGACGACGTCGGCAACCGGCACCGCGAAGGTCCGGAACGGCCCGAGCGGCGGCGGCTCGTCGGCCGCGACCCGGGCCCGACCGTCGGCCAGGACGTCGTCGAGCACGGGCGACTGGTCGAGCAGGAAGGCGGCCGCGGCCAGCGACGGCCCGTCGGCCGCGGGCGCGTCCGAGGACCAGGCGGCGATCTTCCAGAACCGCCGTGGGACCTGCACCCCGCGGTAGCGCGGGTCGTCCGGGGCCAGCACCGGCCCGGTGAGCACCGACAGCCGCTGGCGGAACACCCGTGCCTGCTCGAGCACGTGGTCCTCCAGGCCGTTCCACAGCTCCTTGCTCTGGTTGAACACGGCCGCCTGCGGCGCGGCGTTCGGGTAGACGAAGGTGTCGACGTTCGCGCGGGCGGCGACGTCCGGCGGGCCCCACACCGGGTCGCGGCGGCGCACCAGGTGGCCCCGGTCGAGGTCGTTGCGGGCGTACAGCTCCTCCCCCGCCTGCGCCGCCGCCGGGACGCGGGGGTCGAACCGCCACTCGTCGACCCGGTCGACCTCGCGCAGCGTCGCGCCGTCGAGGTTCACCGCGGTGGCGGCCGCGAGCCGCCGCGCCGGGTCGAGCAGGACCGTGAAGTGCACGTACGCGAGCTCCAGCACCGGTCGCGCCGGCACGGGGAGCGGCAGCTCCGGCCCGAGGAAGCCGGGGTCGAAGCCGAGCGGCGCAGCAGTCGTCATGCCGAGCAGTGCAGCACCCCGGTCCGACAGGCGGTCAAGGCCCGGCCCGCACCGGTCGATGCAGCGCCGTGGCAGCCGACGCGTCGACCAGGGACCCAGCGCTGCGCAGCCTCGACGAGGTCGTGCCGGGCAACGTCGCGGCCCTGCGCGGCCGCCGCGGCTGGCGCCAGCAGGACCTCGCCGTGGCCGCGGGATGGTCGCGGACCGCGGTCGTGGAGGTCGAGGCAGGACGCCGCCGCCTCACCCTGCGGGACGCCGCCGTGCTGTGCCGGGTGCTGCAGGTCCCGCTCGCGGTGCTCGTCTCCGGAGCGGCTGAGGGCGACGTGCTCGGGCTCTGACGCGCGGCACGGGACCGGACGGTTCCCCCGCACCGGGCAGGGAACCCCGGAGACGACACCGGCTGACCCGCCCGGCTCTGGAAGGCTCCTCATGCACCTGTTCAAGCGCTTCGCCGTGACCATCGTCGGAGGGGCCCTGCTCGTCCTCGGCCTGGCGATGATGGTCCTGCCCGGCCCGGGGATCCTCGTCATCGTGGCCGGCCTCGCGGTCCTCGCCACCGAGTACGTCTGGGCGCAGCGGCTGCTCAAGCGGGCCAAGAGCCAGGCGGAGAAGGTGCAGGAGGCCGCGGTGGCCAGCCCCGTCCGGACCGCCGGCACTCTGCTGTTCGGCGTCGTCCTGCTCGGCCTGGGCCTGGCGATGGTGTTCCTGAAGGACGTCGACGTGCCGTTCTGGAGCCCGGTCACCGGGAGCATCCTGGCCGTGACGGCCTGCATCCTGCTCGTCACGACCTACCTGACGATCCGTGCCGCCAAGGGCGAGGACACCACGCACACCGGTCAGGCCTTCGAGCAGTCCAGCTCGCGCCGCGTCACGCACACCCGGGGCTAGCCGCTGCCGGCTGGCAGCGCGCCGATCGGTCGCCGCCGGGAGTGCAGCAGGTCACATCCGGGGAAGGGGCAGTCCCACCGCCATCCGGAGGACTGACCATGGCCAACCTGGCCCGCCTGCTGACCGACACCGCCGCGACCTCCGCCGACCGACCGGCCGTGCGCCTCGACGACGCGACCACGACCTACCGCGAGCTCGACGAGGCGGTGGCCCGCTGCGCCGGCCTGCTGCGCGCGGCGGGCATCGAGCCCGGTGACCGGGTCGGCGTCATGCTGCCGAACGTGCCGGAGTTCGCCGTCTGCTACTACGGCGTGCTGCGCGCCGGTGGCGTGGTCGTGCCGATGAACGTCCTGCTCAAGGAGCGCGAGACCGCGTTCTACCTCACCGACCCGGGCGCGAAGCTCGTCCTCGCCTGGCACTCGATGGCCGGCCCCGCCCAGGCCGGCGCGGACGCCGCCGGCGCGCAGTGCGTCGTCGTCGACCCCGAGGGCTTCGCCGCCCAGCTGGCCGCGGCCGAGCCGATCACCGAGGACGTCGAGCGCGACGGCTCGGACACCGCGGTGATCCTCTACACGAGCGGGACGACCGGCAAGCCCAAGGGCGCCGAGCTCACCCACGACAACCTGTACGAGAACGCTCGCGTCACGGCGGTGACGCTGTTCGAGTTCACGCCCGACGACGTGGTGCTCGGGGCGCTGCCGCTGTTCCACGCGTTCGGGCAGAGCTGCGCGCTCAACGCGAGCGTCTACGCCGGCGCGCTGCTCACGATGCTCCCCCGCTTCGACGCGGCCAAGGGCCTGGAGGTCATCGCCCGTGACCGGGTGACCGTCTTCGAGGGCGTGCCGACGATGTTCAACGCGTTCCTGCACGCCCCGGACCGCTCGCAGCACGACACGTCGTCGCTGCGCGTCTGCTGCTCGGGTGGCGCGGCGATCCCGGTCGAGGTGCTCAAGGGCTTCGAGGAGGCGTTCTCCTGCACCGTGCTCGAGGGCTACGGGCTGTCCGAGACCTCGCCGGTCGCGTCGTTCAACCACCCGCACGGCGTGCGCAAGGCCGGCTCGATCGGGACGGCGATCGAGGGCGTCGAGCTCAAGGTCGGCGACGACGACGGTCACGAGGTCCCCGACGGCGAGGTCGGCCAGATCTTCATCCGCGGCCACAACGTCATGAAGGGCTACTGGCAGCGGCCCGATGCCACCGCCGAGGTCATGAAGGACGGCTGGTTCGCCACCGGCGACATGGCTCGGCGCGACGAGGACGGCCTGTACTTCATCGTCGACCGCAAGAAGGACATGATCATCCGCGGCGGCTACAACGTCTACCCGCGCGAGATCGAGGAGGTGCTCTACGAGCACCCGGCCGTGCGGGAGGCGGCGGTCATCGGCGTGCCCGACGACGCGCTCGGCGAGGAGGTCGCCGCCGCCGTCGTCGCCAAGGAGGGCCAGACGATCGACGTCGACGAGCTGCGCAGCTTCGTGAAGGAGCAGGTGGCGGGCTACAAGTACCCGCGTCGGATCTGGGTGGTGGACGAGCTGCCCAAGGGCCCGACCGGCAAGATCCTCAAGCGCGAGATCACCGCGCCGGAGGTGGCCCGGTGACCGCGCAGGAGGCCGTCACGCCGCTGCTGAACCCGACCGAGGAGCCGCCGACGACCACGGGGTCGTCGACCCGCCGCTACGACGTCGGCCGCTCGCTGTCGACCGACTACTTCGGCCTGAAGGACCAGCTCGGGCCGGAGGAGCTCGAGCTGCTGGGACGGGCCCGCGCCTTCGTCGACGACGAGGTGCTGCCGGTCATCGGCGACTTCTGGGAGCGGGCCGACTTCCCCCGAGACCTCGTGAAGCGCATGGGCGAGCTCGGCCTGGTCGGCGACGGCATCGACGGCCCGGGCTGCCCGCCGATGAGCCCGACGGCGTCGGGCCTCATCAACATGGAGATCAACCGGGGCGACGGCAGTCTGGGCACCTTCCTCGGCGTCCAGTCGGGCCTGGCCATGAAGTCGATCGACCTGCTGGGGTCGGACGAGCAGAAGGCGCGCTGGCTGCCCGGCCTCGCGTCGGTCGACCTGTTCGGCGCCTTTGCGCTCACCGAGCCGACGCACGGCTCGGACTCGGTCGCCCTCGAGGCCTCCGCCCGGCGCGAGGGCGACTCCTACGTCCTGGACGGCGAGAAGCGCTGGATCGGCAACGGCTCGATCGCCGACGTCCTCGTCGTCTGGGCGCGCGACACCGACGACGGGCAGGTCAAGGGCTTCCTGGTCGAGGGCGGCACCCCGGGGCTGGACGCCCGGCGGATGGAGGGCAAGGTCTCGGTCCGGGCGGTCTGGCAGGCCGACATCACGCTGTCCGGCGTGCGGGTGCCGGCCGACGCGAAGCTGCCGGGCGCGAACACCTTCAAGGACACCGGACGGGTGCTCGCCTCGACCCGCAACTCCGTCGCCTGGGGCGCGCTCGGGCACGCCACGGCCGCCTACGAGGTGGCGCTGTCGTACTGCAGCCAGCGCGAGCAGTTCGGCAAGCCGCTCAGCAGCTTCCAGCTCGTGCAGGACAAGCTCGTCCGGATGCTCGCCGAGGTGACCGCGATGCAGCTGTACTGCATGCGCCTGGCCCGGCTGTCGGAGTCGGGGCAGCTCACCGACACCATCGCGGCCCTCGCCAAGTTCAACAACACCCGCAAGGCGCGCGAGGTGATCCTCGAGGCCCGCGAGCTGCTCGGCGGCAACGGGATCCTGCTCGACTACCACGTCGTGCGGCACATGGCCGACATCGAGGCGATCTACACCTACGAGGGGACGGCCGACATCCAGGAGCTCATCGTCGGCCGCAAGATCACCGGGCAGAGCGCCTTCACCTGAGCGCCGGCGCCCCGGGACCAGCCGTTGACGGCCTTCCCGGAGCGCAGCAGGCTGCGTGCCCCGGTCCGCCGGGGACCTGGCCGCAGCAGCGCCGCCCGCACGTCCCGCCGCACGCCCGAGGAGCGCCATGACCGCGACCGAGACGACCCGCACCAGGGTCGGGGACAAGCTGCTCGGCCGCGCCGCCTTCGTCACCGGCGGCACCCGCGGCATCGGCGCCGCGATCTGCCGGAGCCTGGCCACCCAGGGCGCGGACGTCGCGGCCGGCTACAGCGGCAACCACGAGGCCGCGCAGCGCTTCGCCGAGGTGTTCGCGGCCGACTTCCCGGACCGGTCGCTCACCCTGCACCGCGGCGACATCAGCTCGGCGGACGACTGCCGGCGGACCGTCGCGGAGGTCATCGCGCAGCACGGCCGGCTCGACGTGCTCGTCAACAACGCCGGCATCACCGCCGACCGCTCGGTGCTCAAGATGCTCGACGACGAGTGGCGCAAGGTCATCGACGTCAACCTGTCCGGCGCGTTCTACCTGTCGCAGGCCGCGCTCAAGCACATGCTCGAGCGGGGCACCGGCCGCATCGTGATGATCTCGTCGGTCATCGGCGAGACCGGCAACATCGGCCAGAGCAACTACGCGGCGGCCAAGTCCGGGTTGTTCGGCCTCACCAAGACGCTCGCGCGCGAGTCGGCGCTGCAGCAGCACCGGGCGGGCCGGGTCGGGGGCGTCGGGATCACCGTCAACACGGTGACGCCCGGCTTCATCGCCACCGAGATGCTCGACAGCGTCCCCGAGCACGTGCTGGACGGGATCCGCGCCCGCATCCCGCTCGGACGACTCGGCGAGCCGGACGAGATCGCCCGTGTGGTCCACTTCCTCGCTGCGGACGCGTCGTCCTACATCACCGGGCAGGTGTGGGGCGTCAACGGCGGCCTCGACATGTAGGACCCGGCTCGACCAGCACGCGCGCAGGCTCAGCAGACAGCAGCACCAGAGACCGCAGCCCAGGACAGCGGCAGGAGGTAGGACGTGTTCAGCCGTCTCGCGGTGATCAACCGCGGCGAACCCGCGCTGCGGCTCATCCGCGCGGTCCGGGAGCTCAACGACGAGCACGGCTACGGCATCCGCACGATCGCGATGCACACCGAGGCCGAGCGGCGGGCGACCTTCGTGCGCGCCGCCGACGAGGCGGTCCTGCTGCGCCGCACCGGGACCGCGAGCCCGTACCTCGACCACGCCGAGCTCGGCCGCGCGCTGCAGGCCAGCCGGGCGGACGCCGCCTGGGTGGGCTGGGGCTTCGTCGCCGAGGACCCGGCCTTCGCCGAGCTGTGCGCCTCGCTCGGCGTCGTCTTCGTCGGCCCGCCGCCGGAGGCGATGCGCCGGCTCGGCGACAAGGTCGAGGCCAAGCTGCTCGCCGAGTCGACCGGGGTGCCCGTCGCCCCGTGGAGCGGCGGCCCCGTCGAGGACCTCGAGAGCGCCCACAAGCACGCGTCCGCCATCGGCTACCCGCTCATCGTCAAGGCCCGCAGCGGGGGCGGCGGCCGCGGCATCCGCATCGTCCGGGCCGAGAGCGAGCTCGCCGAGGCGCTCGAGCGCACGCAGGGCGAAGCGCTGCGGACGTTCGCCGACCCGGTCGTGTTCATGGAGCGGCTCGTCGAGGGCGGGCGGCACATCGAGGTGCAGGTCATCGCCGACGCGCACGGCAACGTGTGGTCGCCCGGCGTGCGCGACTGCTCGGTGCAGCGGCGCAACCAGAAGCTCATCGAGGAGTCGAGCTCGCCGGCGCTCACGACCGAGCAGGACACCGACCTGCGGGCGTCGGCCCGGGCGCTGGTGAAGGCCGCCGGGTACGTCGGCGCCGGCACCGTGGAGTTCCTGTACCAGCCGACCGAGCGGCTGTTCACCTTCCTGGAGGTGAACACCCGGCTGCAGGTCGAGCACCCGGTCACCGAGGCGACGACCGGCCTCGACCTCGTGAAGCTGCAGCTGCACGTCGCCGACGGCGGGCGGCTGGAGGGCGACCCGCCCGCCGAGCACGGCCACGCGATCGAGGCCCGCCTTAACGCCGAGGACGCCGAGCAGGACTTCGCGCCCTCCCCCGGCGCGGTCGCCCTGCTGCGCCTGCCGACCGGGCCGGGCGTGCGCGTCGACACCGGCATCGCGGTCGGCGACGTCATCCCGCCCGACTACGACTCGATGGTGGCCAAGGTCATCGCCTGGGGGCGCGACCGCCCCGAGGCGCTCGCCCGGCTGCGTTGCGCGCTGCGCGAGACGACCGTGGTGCTGCGCGGCGGGACGACCACCAAGTCGTTCCTGCTCGACCTGCTCGACCGGCCCGAGGTCGTCGCCGGCACCGCCGACACCGGCTGGCTCGACCGGGCCGGCGGCAGCGTCGCCGCGCCGTCCACCGAGGGCGCGCACGTCGCGCTCGTGCAGGTCGCGATCGACGTCCACGACGCCGAGGAGCGCCGCGAGCGCGAGGCGTTCCTCGCCTCGGCCCGCGGCGGGCGCCCGCGCGCGAGCCACGAGGTCGGGCGCGAGCTCGAGCTCGGGTCCCGCGGCCAGGCCTACCGCCTCACCGTGGCCAAGACGGGGTCCGACCGCTACCGGGTCGGGCTCGACGGGCGCGAGGTCGACGTCGACGTCGACCGGCTCAGCGCCCTCGAGAGCCGCCTGACGATCGGGCCGGAGCGGTACTCGATCGTCGCCGTGCACGGCACGACGTCGCACCTCGTCGAGGTCGACGGCGTCTCGCACCGGGTGCTGCGCGACGAGGCCGGCACCGTCCGCGCCCCCGCGCCCGCCGTCGTCGTGTCGGTGGGCGCCGCGGTCGGCGAGGAGGTCGAGGCGGGCCAGACCGTCGTCGTGCTGGAGAGCATGAAGATGGAGACGCCCGTGCGCGCGCCGTACGCCGGCCGCGTCAAGGAGCTGCTCGTCGCCGTGAACGCGCAGGTCGACGCCGGTGCGGCGCTGCTGCGGCTCGACCGCGGCGGCGACGACGCGGCGGCCTCGAGCGGCGAGCGCCTCGCCTTCCCGGAGCCCGACGCCGCACTGCCAGGGGGCCCGCGCCGCCGCGCCCTCGACCTGCTCGACGCCCTGCAGGCCCTGCTCACCGGCCACGACGTGACCGCGGCCCGCGCCGCGCAGCTCGTCGACGAGTACGCCGAGGTGCGCAGCGCGCTGCCCGTCGACGACGCCGAGCTGCTCCACCGCGAGCTCGCGGTGCTCACGACGTTCGCCGACCTCGCCGAGCTCTCGCGCAACCGCCCGAGCGCGGAGGAGGAGGACGGCGACCAGCAGGTCCACAGCCCGCGCGAGTTCTTCCACGCCTACCTGCACTCGCTCGACGTCGAGCGCGAGGCGCTGCCCGAGAGCTTCCGCTCGCGGCTCAGCCGCGCCCTGCTGCACTACGGCGTCGCCGACCTCGAGCCGTCGCCGGCGCTCGAGGAGGCCGTGCACCGCATCTTCCTGGCCCAGCAGCGGGCCGGGACCGGCGTGCCCGCCGTCCTGTCGCTGCTCGACCGGTGGCTCACCGCCGGCCAGCTGCCCGACGGCCCCTCCCGCGGCGAGGTCGCCGAGGTGCTCGAGCGGCTCATCGTCGCGACCCAGCTGCGCTACCCGTCGGTCGGCGACCTCGCGCGGGCGGTCCGGTTCCGGTACTTCGAGCAGCCGGTGGTGCTCGAGGCGCGGCAGGCCGTGTTCGACGAGGCCGAGCGGCTGCTCGGCGAGCTCGTCGCGGAGGCCGACGGCGCGGCCGACGGCGCGCAGGGCGCGGCCGACGCCGCCGCGAGCGCCGCGCGCATCGAGGCGCTGGTGGCGAGCCCCGAGCCGCTCATCCGCCTGCTCGCCGACCGCTTCGGGTCGTCCAGCACGGCGCCCGAGCCGATCCTCGAGGTGCTCACGCGGCGCTTCTACCGGCGCCGCAACCTCGAGGACCTGCGCTCGTTCCGGCTCGCGGGCCGGCCGTGCGTCACGGGCGACTACTCGCTCAGCGGCGCGCGGCTGCACCTGGTGTCGCTCATGGCCCGCGTCGACGAGCTGCCGCAGGCCCTCGCGTCGCTCGACGAGCTGCTCGCCGGGGTCGCCGACCCCGAGAACGCCGTCGTCGACCTGTACCTGTCGTGGCCGCAGCGGCCCGACGACGACGACGCGATGTCCGCGGCGCTGCGCGGCATGCTCGCGGACGCGCCCGTCCTGGCGCGCGGCCGCCGGGTGACCGTCACCGTCTGCACGGCCGGCGGCGAGGTCGAGCCGGTCACCTTCCGCCCCTCCCCCGAGGGGCTCGTCGAGGAGCGCGTCATCCGCGGGCTGCACCCGCTGACCGCGCAGCGGCTCAACCTGTGGCGGCTGAAGAACTTCCACGGCGAGCGGCTGCCGTCCGCGGAGGACACGTACCTGTTCCACATCGTCGCCAAGGAGAACCCGAACGACGAGCGGTTCATCGCGATGGCCGAGGTGCGGGACCTGACCCCGCTGCGCGACGCGGCCGGCGAGGTCATCGGCTTCCCGACCGTCGAGCGGCTGCTGGCGGCGTGCCTGGACGGGCTGCGCCGGGCGCAGGCCCAGCGCGGCGCCAGCCGGCGGCTGGACCACAACCGGATCTTCCTCTACGCCTGGCCGTCGATCGAGCTGCCCGTGTCGGAGGTCGCGACGTTCGCCCGCACCTCCGCGCCGCTCACCGTCGGCGCCGGCCTGGACGAGATCGTCCTGCTGGCGCGCCTGCAGGAGGAGGCGGGCGCCTCGCCGCGCGAGGTCGCGCTGCGCTTCGCCTACCGTCCCGGCGCCGGCGTCGGCGTGACGGTCACCGACCGGCCGACCGAGCCGATGCGGCCGCTGGACGACTACACGCAGAAGGTCCTGCGCTCGCGCGCCCGCGGCGCGGTCTACCCGTACGAGCTCGCGCCGCTGCTGGCCGGTCCGGGCGGCGCCTTTTTCGAGCACGACCTCGACGAGCAGGGGCGGCTGGTGCCGGTCGACCGCGCTCCCGGCCGCAACCGCGCGGGCATCGTCGCCGGCCTGGTCAGCACGCCGACCGCCCGCTACCCCGAGGGCATGGAGCGGGTCGTGCTGTTCGGCGACCCGACCAAGGCGCTCGGCACCGTCGCTGAGCCCGAGTGCGCCCGGATCATCGCCGCGCTGGACCTCGCGCAGGAGCGCGGGATCCCGGTCGAGTGGTTCGCCCTGTCGTCCGGCGCCCGCATCTCGATGGACAGCGGCAC
>CAXTFU010000166.1:0-10528 GCA_964243385.1 uncultured bacterium
GGCACGTCCTCGCGCTCCACGACGGTGACCTCCCGCCCGGCTCCCGCGAGCCGCAGGGCGCACGACAAGCCAGCCAGTCCTGCTCCGACGATCACGACGCGGTCGGTCCTGCCGGGCACGGTCTTCACCGCATGATCGTAGGTCTGGCGGGCCCGGTCGGCGCGGTGGGACGAGCCGGCGCACCACCTCGGCTCAGGCCACGGTGACCGCCTCCGGAGCGCGCTCCGGCAGGTCGCCGACGCGGTCCCTCGCGCGGACGAGCCGGCGCACCACCTCGCGCAGCAGGTCCTCCGGCAGGCCGTAGGGGAGCCGCACCCAGCGCTCGGCGGTCCCGTCCGCGGCGAAGCGGCCGCCCGGCACGAGGCGGACGCCCTCGCGCGCGGCTGCCGCCGACAGCGCCGTCGCGACCGGCGCGTGCAGCCGGACCCACAGCGCGAGCCCGCCCCCTGGCACGGTGCAGGACCAGTCGGGGCAGGCCTCGTGCAGGGCCTCGACGAGGGCGTCGCGCCGGGCGCGGACGCGGGCGACCTGGGCGGGCAGCGCCCGCGGGTCGGCGAGCAGCTCGACGGCGACCAGCTGGTCGAGCACCGGCGGCGCGAGGTCGACCGTCGCCCGCGCCTCCGCGACGCGGGCCACGAGGGCCGCCGGCCCGCGCAGCCAGCCGACGCGCAGCCCGCCCCAGTGGCTCTTGCTCAGCGAGCCGACGGTGAGCACCCGGTCGTCCTCGTCGTAGGCGCCGACCGGCGGCGGCACCGCGGGCCCGTCCAGGCGCAGGTCGACGAGCGACTCGTCGGCGACCAGCGTCGCACCCGCCCGGGCGGCGGCCTCGACCAGCCGCGCCCGCCCGACCGCGCTCAGCAGGTGCCCGCTCGGGTTCGCGTAGTCGGCGACGTGGTAGCCGAGCCGGGGCAGCACCTGCCGGTAGGCGCTCTCGACCAGGGAGAGGTCCCACCCGTCGTCGAGCAGGGCGACGGGCGCGAGCCGTCCGCCGCCGCGCCGCAGGGTGTCGAGGGCGTTCGGGTAGCTCGGGGTGTCGACGACGACCCGGTCGCCGGGGCCGAGCAGGGCCCGCACGGCGAGGGCCAGGGCGCCGGTCGCGCCGGCCGTGACGAGCACCTGGTCGGGGCGGGTCGGCAGGCCCCGCTCGGCGTACCGCTGCGCGACCGCCGTCCGCAGCACCTCGAGGCCGAGCGGGTCGTAGCCGTGCGCCGACAGGTGCCGGGGGAGCGCCCCGGCGGCGCCGGTCACCGCGCGGCCGAGCACCTCGGGGTCGGCGTCGGGGCTCGCCACCGCGAGGTCGAGCGTCCCCGGAGCGCCGTCCGGACCGCGCTGCGGACCGCCGGCCGGGCGGGCGGCGAAGGTGCCGGCCCCGTGCCGGGTGCGCAGGAACGCCTGCTCCCGCAGGGCGTCGTAGGCGGTCGTGACCGTCGTGCGGCTGACCCCGAGGACGGCCGCCAGCTCGCGCTCGGCCGGCAGCCGGGCGTCGAGCGGGACACGGCCGTCGAGCACGAGCGCCCGCACCGCCGTGGCGAGCTGCTCGTAGGCCGGGCGCCGTGGTGCGCTGGCGCGCCAGTCGCCGAGCTGCCGCGCCAGCGCGCGTCCACTCAGGTGCAGCACCGGACCACTGTGGCGCGAGTGGCCCTGTACGGCAAGACCACTGCGCCGCAGGGTGGGCACATGGACCGCCCCGGACGCCGACTGCTGCAGCTCTACGCGGGACTGGCCCTCTACGGCCTCAGCGACGCCCTGCTCGTCGAGAGCGGCCTCGGGCTGTCCCCGTGGGACGTCCTGCACCAGGGCCTGAGCCGGTCGGTGGGCCTGTCGATCGGCACCTGGGTGGTGGTCGTCGGGGCGCTGGTCCTGCTGCTGTGGGTGCCGCTGCGCCAGCGTCCCGGGATCGGCACGGTGAGCAACGTGGTCGTGATCGGCCTGGCGCTCGACGCGTCCCTGGCGGTGCTGCCGTCGCCGGACGGCCTGCCGGCCCGCACCGGCCTGCTGGTGGCGGGCGTCCTGCTGAACGCCGTCGCCACCGCCGGCTACCTCGGGGCCCGGCTCGGCCCCGGTCCGCGGGACGGCCTCATGACCGGGCTCGCGGCGCGCGGCCTGCCCGTCCGCGTGGTGCGCACCGCGATCGAGCTCGCGGTCCTCGTCACCGGCTTCCTGCTCGGCGGCACCGTCGGGATCGGGACGGCCGTCTACGCACTGGCGATCGGACCGCTCGTGCACCCGCTGCTGCCCCGCCTCGCCGTGCCCGCGACCGCCGGCGGCGCCGGCCCGAGCGGCGCCGGTGCGGGCGGGGACGGCCCGACCGGGCGCGGCCCGGCGCTCAGGCCAGGGTGAGCACCTCGACGCCGTCGTCGGTCACGAGCAGCGTGTGCTCGAACTGCGCCGTGCGCGAGCGGTCGGCGGTGACCGCCGTCCAGCCGTCGTCCCACAGCTCGTGGTGCCAGTCGCCGATCGAGATCATCGGCTCGATGGTGAAGGTCATCCCGGGCAGGATCTCGCTACGGGCGGCCGGGTTGTCGTAGTGGAAGACCTGCGGGTCGCTGTGGAAGCTGCGCCCCACGCCGTGCCCCACGAACGCGCGGATGACGCCGTACCCCCGGCCCTCGGCGTGCGCCTGGATGGCCCTGCCGATGTCGCGGATGCGCCCGCCCGGGCGGACGGCGGCGATGCCGACGTCGAGGCACTCGCGGGTCACCTCGACGAGCCTGCGGTCCTCGTCCGAGACCTCGCCGACCAGGAACGTGGCGTTCGTGTCGCCGTGCACGCCGTCGAGGTAGATCGTGACGTCGCAGTTCACGATGTCGCCGTCCTTCAGGACGGTCGAGTCGGGGATGCCGTGGCAGATGACCTCGTTGACGCTCGTGCACAGCGACTTCGGGAACGGCATGACGCTGCCGCCGTAGCCCAGCGGTGACGGGTACCCGCCGCGCCGCAGGCACTCCTCGTGCGCGATCGCGTCGAGCTCGTCGGTGGTGACGCCGGGGCGGACGGCGGCGCCGACGGCCTGCAGCACCTCGGCGGCCGCGCGGCAGGCGACCCGCATCCTCGCGATCGTCTCAGCGTCCTTGGGACGGCCGGAGTCGCGGGACCTCGGGCGGCCGTGCGGGTCGAGCGCGTAGTCGGGGCGCGGGATGTCGGCCGGCACCTCGCGCCGCGGCGACTGCACCCCCGGGCGGACGAAGGCGAGCGCCCGCTGCTCGGCTGCCTCGCGCTCGGCCTGCTCGCGGGCGACGCGCTCGGGGTCGGCGTCGGCCAGCTTGTGGCAGCGCTTGTACTTGCGTCCGCTGCCGCACCAGCACGGGTCGTTGTTCGCCAGCGTCTGCACGGTCGTCACGGCGACCAGGCTACGTCCGGCGGGCCCCCCGGGCCCCCGCAGCGCAGGCCCGGTCAGGAGCGGTCAGACCGAGCGGCGGGTGACCGCGGTGGCCAGCTGCTCCAGCACGCCGCGCGCCGACTCGTCGACCGGAGCCGCCTCGAGCGCGGTGAGGGCGTCGGCGGTGAGCTCCTCGATGAGCTGCTCGATGCGCGCGAGCGCGCCCGTCTCGACCAGGACCGTGCGCAGCGACGTGACGCCCTCGGGGGTGAGGTGCGGGTCGCCGAGGTGCCGGCGCACGACCGCCGCCTGGCGGGCGTCCGCGGCCTCCAGGGCCATCGCGACGAGCGCCGTCCGCTTGCCCTCGCGCAGGTCGTCGCCGGCCGGCTTGCCGGTGAGCGACGGGTCGCCGAACACGCCGAGGACGTCGTCGCGCAGCTGGAAGGCCTCGCCGAGCGGCAGGCCGTAGCCGGAGTAGCCGTCGAGCACCGACTGGTCGGCGCCGGCCAGCGCGGCCCCCAGGTGCAGCGGCTTCTCGATCGTGTACTTCGCGCTCTTGTAGCGGGCCACCCGCAGCGCCCGCTCGATCGAGCCTCCGCCGCGGGCCTGCTCGAGCAGGTCGAGGTACTGGCCGCCCATGAGCTCGGTGCGCATTTCGGCGTAGACCCGGTGGCCGGCCTCGAGCCGGTCGGGGGCCAGGCCGCTCGTGGCGAGCATCTCGTCGGACCAGCACAGGCACATGTCGCCGAGCAGCACGGCCGCGCCCATGCCGAACGCCCCCGGGTCGCCGGTCCACGACTCGGTGCGGTGCAGGCTGGCGAACCGCCGGTGCACCGCGGGCTGGCCGCGCCGCGTGTCGCTGCCGTCCATGACGTCGTCGTGGATGAGCGCGCACGCCTGGAACAGCTCGAGGGCGGCGGCGGCCGTGACGACCTCGTCGCCGTCCTCGCCGCCCGCGCCGCGGTAGCCCCAGTAGCAGAACGCCGGCCGCAGGCGCTTGCCGCCGGCGATGAGGTCGGTCAGGGCGTCGGTGAGGGGGCTGAGCTCGTCGCTGATCCCGTCCAGGTAGAGCAGCTGTCCGGTCACGAACCCGTTCAGCGCCTTCTGCACGCGCTGGCGGAGGTCCTCGCGGTCGAGCGGGTCAGTGCTCATGCGCGGAGCGTACGGGGTCGCGCACCCGGGACGGGGCGGCCGGGCGGGCTGGTGCGGCCCGGCCGGACGGGACGGCGCGCTCCACCGCGCGGACCGGGCCAGGCCCGATAGCCTGGGGCCGTGGCCAGCCGGACGATCAAGGACATGCTCGCGAGCGGTGACCGGCTGTTCTCCTTCGAGTTCTTCCCGCCGAAGACCGACGAGGGCGAGCGGCAGCTCTGGCAGGCCATCCGCCAGCTCGAGCCGCTGCGTCCCGACTTCGTGTCGGTCACCTACGGCGCGGGCGGCTCGACGCGCGACCGCACGGTCGCCATGACCGAGCGGATCGCCACCGACACCACGCTCGTGCCGCTCGCGCACCTGACCGCCGTCGACCACTCGGTGGCCGAGCTGCGGCGCATCATCGGGCAGCTCGCCGACGCGGGGGTGCGCAACATCCTGGCGCTGCGCGGCGACCCGCCCGGCAACCCGCAGGGCGACTGGGTCAAGCACGTCGAGGGCTTCGAGCACGCCGACGAGCTCGTGCGCCTGGTGCGGGCGTCCGGCGAGTTCTGCGTCGGCGTCGCCGCCTTCCCCGAGAAGCACCCGCGGTCGGCCGACCTCGACGCCGACGTCGAGCGGTTCGTGGCGAAGTGCCGCGCCGGCGCCGACTTCGCCATCACGCAGATGTTCTTCCGGGCCGACGACTACCTGCGCTTCCGCGACCGGGTGGTGGCCAGCGGCTGCGACGTCCCGATCATCCCGGGCGTCATGCCGGTGACGAACCTGGCGCAGATCGAGCGGATGACCTCGCTCATGGGCTCGGAGTTCCCGGCCGACTTCGCCGCCGAGCTGCGCGCCGTCGAGCACGACCCGGAGGCGGTGCGCGAGCTCGGCGTCGCCACGGCCACCCGCATGTGCGACCGGCTGCTCGCCGAGGGCGCGCCCGGCCTGCACTTCATCACCCTGAACCGCTCGACCGCGACGCGCGAGATGTGGTCGCGGCTCGGCCTGCACGCGGCCTGACGTGCGGCTCGCGCACCGGGTGCACACCGCCGCCAGCCCGGCGCAGGTGTGGGCGGTCCTCGGCGACCCGCGGTGCTGGTCGCAGTTCAACCCGGGCCTGCGCGGTGTGCGCGGCGCGCACGGGACGGCGGCCGCGGGGCAGCGGCTCATCGGCCTGTCCCGCGTCGGGGCGCTCGGCATCCCGCTGGACGTCGTCGAGGCGGCGCCGCCGTCGCGCCTGGTGCTCGTCGTGCACGCGGTGCCCGGCCTGCGCCAGCGGCTGGTGCACGAGGTGGCGCCGGCGCTGCGCGGCGGCAGCGACATCACGGTCTCGTTCGCCGTCGACGGGCCGCTCGGGTGGCCGGCCGTCGGCCCGCTGTACCTCGCGTCGGGGCTGACGGCCCGCCTGCTCGCGCTGCGCACGGACCGGCTGGCCCGGGCGGCGCGCCGAGCGGCGTGACCCGCACCGCGGCGCTGCTGCTCGCCCTCGCCGCGTTCGGGGGGCTGCTGGCGGTGCTCGCCGTCGTGACGGCGCGCCCGCCGGCGCACGAGGTCCCGAGCCGCGACGGCTACTTCGACCGCTGGTCGGTCACCCACGGCGGCTACGACCCGCGCACCGGCAGCGCCTGGCTGCGGGGCTGGCTGTCGATGGTCCACGTCCTCGCCCGGCCGCTCGCGCGGCGCGGCGTGCAGCCCGACGTCGTGACGGTCTCGTCGCTGTGGTTGGCGGCGCTCGTGCTCGTGCTCGCCGAGGTCGGTGGGCGCTGGTGGATCGCCGCCGGGTGGGTGATGGTCCTGTCCGGCCTGTTCGACACGCTGGACGGGTGCGTCGCGGTGCTCGAGGACCGCACGACGCGCTGGGGCTACGTGCTCGACTCGGTCGTCGACCGCGTCAGCGATGCGGTCTACCTGCTCGCCGTCGTCGCGGTCGGCTGCCCCCCGGAGCTCGCGGTCGGGCTCGGCTTCTGCTTCTTCCTGCTCGAGTACCTGCGGGCGCGGGCCGGCAACGCCGGCGGCGACGAGGTCGGCCGCATCACCGTCGCCGAGCGGCCGACCCGGGTGATCCTGCTGTCGCCCACGATCCACTTCAGCGGGGTCTTCCTCGGCCTGGCCGGCGTGCTGTCCGTCGTCGGGCCCGCCGTCCTGCTCGCGCTGACGCTGGTCTCGCTCGTGCAGCTCGGGGTCACGGTCCGGCGCCAGCTGCTCGCCGTCCCCGGCCCGCCCGGCTGACGTCAGCGGCGCAGGGCGGCGGCGGTGAGCACGAGGGGGAGCGCGGTGACGGCGGCGGCCGCCCCGGCGTACAGCTCGCGCCCGACGAACGGGACGAAGGCCGTGGTGAGGAACAGGCCCGCCAGCAGGAGCAGGTGCGCCCCGGCGTTCAGCGCCGGACGGCGCGCCCGGAAGCCGGTCGGCCGGTCCTCGTCCGGCCCGAGGCGCGCGTCGATGCGCGACCGGACGCGCCGCACGCGCGCGGCGACCGCGACCCCCGTCCCGACGCCGACGACCCCGCCGAGGGCGGTGGCCTCCGGCTCGGCGCCGGCGAGGACGGCCAGGACGACGACGAACCAGGCCAGCAGCAGCAGCCGCTCGACGCGGGTCACGCCGCGCCCACGAGCCCGGCCACGATCTGCGCGGACAGCGCGACGAGCGGCAGGCCGCCGCCGGGGTGCGACGAGCCGCCCACGAGGAACAGCCCGGGCACGGGGGAGCGGTTGGCCGGGCGCAGGAACGCCGCGCTGGCCCCGTTCGACGACGTCCCGTAGATGGCGCCTCCCGCTGCTCCGGTCCGCTGCTCGAGGTCGGCGGGCGACAGCACCCGCGACGCCCGGACACGGTCGCGCACCGGCAGGCCGCGTGCCGCCAGCAGGTCGAGCAGGTGCTCGGCGTACGACGATGCGAGCCCGGGCGCGCACCAGTCGACCGCGCCGGCCGTCGTGACCGGCGCGGCGTGCCGCGGGGCGTTCACCAGCACGAACCAGGCCTCGCAGCCGTCCGGGCGCACCGCCGGGTCGTCCGGCGCGCTGACGTACAGGGTGGGGTCCTCCACCGGGCGCGCCGGGTCGCCGAACACGGCCTCGAACTCGGCGTCGTAGTCGGCCGGGAACAGCACGTTGTGGTGGGCCAGGCCCGGCGTCCGCCCCTCGACGGCCAGCAGCAGCACGAAGCCGGACAGCGACGGGGTGGCCCGGGCCAGGCGCCGCGCCGCCGCCGGCGCGTCGACGAGCGTGCCGTAGACGGTCGAGGCGTCGGTGTTCGCGACGACGACGTCGGCGGGCAGCCGCTCGCCGTCCTCGAGCCGGACGCCGCTGGCGCGCCCGCCCTCGGTCTCGATGCGGACGACCCGCGCGTGGTGCCGCAGCACCACCCCGAGGTCGGCCGCCCGGTCGGCCAGCGCGAGCCCGAGCCGGTGCAGACCCCCTGGGACGTACCAGCCGCCGAAGGCCTGCTCGGCGTACGGGACGGCGGCGAGCGCCGCGGGCGCCCGGCGGGGGTCCGAGCCGGTGTAGGTGGCGTAGCGGTCGAGGTAGGTGCGCAGGCGCGGGTCGCGCAGGTGCCGCCGCCCGAGCGAGCGCAGGCTGCGGCCCGGGGCGATCGCGGCGATGTCACGCGGGTGCCGCATCGCCAGCGCGGCGATCGTCGAGGCGCCGTCGAGGGCCGACTCGAGGAACGGCTCGCGACTCGCCTCCCAGACCCGGGCGGCGCGCGCGGAGAAGGCGCGCCAGTCGTCGCCGTTGCCGGGGCGCAGGGCGTCCATGCGGGCGCACAGCTCGTCGAGGTCGCTCGTCGCGTCCAGCCGCGAGCCGTCGGCGAAGCGGTACCGGGCGACCGGGTCGAGCGGCGTCAGCTCGAGCCCGTCGGGCCAGCCGCCGGTGGCGGCGAACAGCTCGCGGAACACGCCGGGGAGCGTGATGAGCGACGGGCCGGTGTCGAAGCGGAACTCGCCGAGCCCGGGGACGTCGGTCGTGACGAGCCCGAGCTTCCCGCCGACGTCCGGGCCGGCCTCGCAGACCGTGACGGTGTGGCCCTGGGCGGCGAGTCGGGCGGCGACGGCCAGCCCACCCACGCCCGCGCCCACGACGACGACGCGGCTCATCCGACGGCCCGTCCCTTCCACGTCAGCGAGCCCCGGCGGCGGG
This sequence comes from uncultured bacterium, assembly GCA_964243385.1. Taxonomy (GTDB): domain Bacteria; phylum Actinomycetota; class Actinomycetes; order Mycobacteriales; family SCTD01; genus SCTD01. The sequence goes on from CAXTFU010000166.1 coordinate 8,593, forward strand.
CCCACCTCGACCGTACGGCCAGCGCGGCGAGCAGGCCGACCGACAGCGGGTGGGCCAGGGCGTCCGGCAGCGGTCGCGAGCCGGTGCGGCGCGCGGCGACCACCCGTCCGGCCACCGCGGCGGCGTAGCCGAGCGCGCCGGCCCGCGAGCCCCGCAGCGCCGCGACCGGGGGCACGACGTAGAGCCCGAGCAGCAGGCCGACGGCCGGCAGCGGCAACGTCCACAGCGACTTGCCGTAGCCGTCGACCAGCTCGCGCCAGGTGCCGTACATGCGGGTCGTCGCGATCGCGGTGCCGTCGGCGACGCCGCCCCGGCCGCCCGCGCGCTTGACGGCGCGCAGCAGCGCGACGTCCTCGACGACCTCGGCCCGGACGGCCGCGTGGCCGCCGGCCCGGTCGTAGGCGTCGCGGCGGACGGCGAGCAGCTGGCCGTTGGCCGCCGACAGCGACGCGCGCGGCGAGCGCTCGGCGAGGCCCAGCGGCAGGAAGGTCAGCCAGGACCACTGCAGCAGCGGCTGCACCAGCCTGGTCGCGCCGGGCGCGTCCTGGCGCGGGTACGGGCTCAGCAGGTCGAGGTCGGCGTGCTCGAGCAGCGCGACGGTCGCGGCCACGGCGTGCGGCGCGAGCAGCACGTCGGCGTCGACGAACACGAGCACGTCGCTGGTGGGCGCCGCGGCGTCGGCGAGCTGCTGGCAGGCGTGCGGCTTGCCGAGCCAGCCCGCCGGCAGCGGGCGGCCGGTCAGCAGCCGCAGCCGCGGGTCGCCCTGCGCCACGGCGGCGACGGCGTCGGCCGTGCCGTCCGAGCTGCCGTCGTCCAGGACGACGACCTCGAGGTCGACGCCGGTCGAGGCGAGCAGGGCGGTCACGCACGCCCCGACCCGCCCGGCCTCGTCGCGCACGGGCAGCAGCACGGACACGCGCTCGCCGGTCGTCCGCTCGGTCGGGACGCGCAGCAGGGCGGCGTTGCGGACGGTGTGCGCCGTCAGCGCCAGGGCGGTCGCCGACAGGACCGGGACGACCCTCATGCCGCGGTCGTCCCGCGGCGCAGGGCGAGGGCGTACGGGACGGCGACGGTCCCCATCACCAGGCCGCCGGTGAGCGCGACGACCGGGCGGCCGAAGAACGCGGCGTTCGCCAGCACCGACGAGGCCCACGTCCACAGGAACAGCGCCGCGGGGACGCGCTCGTCGGCGCCGGGGCGGCGGCCGAGCAGCTGCAGGGCGCCGAGCATGAGCAGGGCGACGAGCAGCCAGCCGAGGGAGTTCGACACCGGGATGCCGGGCGCGCCGGGCAGCGAGACCTCGACGTCGGTGAAGCGCCAGTGGCCGGCCTCGACCATCTGGGGGTCGAGGAACAGGTCCCACGACGCCATCGCGAGGCCGCCGACGGCCGCGGCGCCCAGCGCCGTGCGCGCGAGCCGCTGGCCGACGAGCAGGCACGGGTAGGCGAACATCGCCCAGGCCAGCGGGATGACGACCGGCACGCCGAGCAGCTTCGGGCCGAGCGAGCCGGCGTAGTCGTAGGCGCCGAACGGCACGCCCGTCGCCGTGCCGACGGCCTCCGCGACGAGCCCCGTCCCGACCGTCAGCGCGACGAAGCCCGCGGTCCACGCCGGGCCGCGGTGGACGAGGGCGTGGGTGGTGGAGGCGACGAAGAAGACGACCACGGTGAGCACCGTCAGCACGTCGCGGGCGTCACCGCGCACGAGCGGGTAGGCGATCTGCAGCAGCACCACGGCGGCGGCGAGCGCGAGGCTCGGGCCGTCCCGGGTCGCAGCGCCGGCCAGGACCGCGCCGCCGGGCCCCGCTGCGTCGCGTCGGCCCGCTGCGTCGCGTCGGCTCGTCGGCTGGGGTCTGCGCACCCGGTCCGCTCCGCTCACCCGCTCGGCGGGGACAGCGCACCTCGCAGCCGCCGGACCGCCTCGGCGAGGGCGGTGC
>CAXTFU010000167.1:0-10472 GCA_964243385.1 uncultured bacterium
GCCCCGGTGCCCGCCCCAGCGCCCGCGGGAGCCCCGCCCGCAGGAGCCCCGTCCGCAGCGCCGGCTCCAGCCCTAGCAGCCGCGGGAGCCGCGCCCGCAGGGACCCCGTCCGCAGCGCCGGCTCCAGCCCCAGCAGCCCCAGTGCCCACTCGCGCCCCAGCCCCAGCCCCAGCCCCCGGCGCGCCGCCACGCCGGGCCAGCTCGCGGACGTCGTCGGGCAGGTCGACCGTCGGCGGCACGGGGTCCCCCACCGCCTCGCGGTAGCGCTCGGCGTCGCGGGCGTCCCGGCGGCGGGCCACCGCGTCGCCGACGCGCCCGGACAGCGCCGCGCGCTCGCGGGCGGACAGGCCGGCGGCAAAGGCGTCGAGCACGTCGTGCAGCACCCGGTCGCGCTCGCCCTCGAGCAGCCGGTCGCGCTGCTCGAGGTAGGCGACGAGCAGGCTGCCGGCGCGGGCCAGCCGGTCGGTGCCGTCGTCCAGGCCGGCCGACGCGGCGGCGACGGTCCCGCGGACCCCGTCCAGGCGGTGGGCGACCTCGGCGAGCCGCGCCGACACCTCGGCGCGCACGTCCGTCACGACCGCCTCGGCGACCGCCCGGGCGCCCTGCACGACCTCGTAGGTGCGGGTCGGCCACTCCGCGCGGAACCCCTCGACGGTCTCGTCCAGCCGCCCCGTCACGGCGGCCACGTCGCCGAGCCGGGCGACCACCCGCTCGGCGGAGCCCGTCGTCTCGAGCACCCGCGCGTCCACGTCCGCCAGCCGCGCGACGATCCCGGACGACGCGGTGCCGACGCTGTCGCCGAGCTGCTCGAGCTGCAGCTCGAGGGCGCTGAGCTGGGCGTTGCTGCGCGCGAGCAGGTCGGCCCGCAGGTCCTGGACGGCCTCGACCACGTCGCCGTGCACCGAGGCGAGCAGCCGCTCGACCTCCGCCCGCTGCGCCTCGACCAGCTCGGACAGCCCGGTCATGCGCGACGACGTGTCGCGGTTGGTCGTCGCAGCGATGTCGATCTCCTCCGCGAGCGTGCCCAGGCCCCCGGTGAGGGTCGCGACGAGCTCGTCGGCGCGCTCGTCCCAGCGGCTGCGCACCGCGTCGAGCTCGGCCCGCACCTGCGCGTCGAGCGCCTCGGTCGCCGCCTCCACCCCGGCCTGCAGCCGGCCGACGGTGCGGCCGACCTCGTCGGTGACGGCGGTCAGGACGCCGAGGCGCTCCCCGCTGTCGGCCGTCGTCCGCGTCAGCTCGCCCGTCGCGACGTCGAGCCGGTCGACGACCGCCGACGTCTGCTCGGCGAGCCGGTCGAGCACGTCGGCGCTGAGCTGCCGGGTCGCGACGACGACCGTGTCGCGGACGTCCGCGAGGCCGGCCGTGAGCGCCTCGCCGGAGTCGACGGTGCTGACGACGAGCCGGTCCTGCAGCTCGGCGACAGCACGGACGACGTCCGCCCGCAGGTCCTGCACCTGCACCGCGACCGCCGGCTCGCGGTCGGCGAGCTCGTCGAGGCGGGTCGCGACGGCTCCCACCGCGCCGGCCACCGAGTCGAGGGCCGTCTCGACCCGGGACAGCCGGGCGTCGGCCTCCTGACGGCGGGCGAGCTCCTGCGCGGACGGCTCCTGCGCACCGAGCGGCAGCCCGCCGAGCAGGTCGACGGCGCTGCGGACGCTCTCGGTCAGCGCCTGCGCGGCCATGCGGTCCTCCGCCGACCGGTCGGTGCCGGCTGCGAGGGCTGCGAGCAGCTCGCGCCGCAGAGCGTCGTCGCGGGCGGCCAGCACGTCGGACAGCCGCTGCACGACGGCGTCCTCGAGCGCCGACGCCCGGACGTCGAGGTCCTCGCGCACCTGCACCGCCACGGCGTCCGGACGCGCCGACTGCACCTGCTCGTCGACGGCGCGGACGCTCGCGGCGAGGGACTCCAGCAGCGCGACCGTGCTGCCGGCGCCGTCGCGGGCGAGCGCCTCGATGCGCTCGGACAGGCCGTCGAGGACCTCCTCGAGGACTGCCAGACGGGCCTCGACCGCACCGCGCACGTCGTCGACGCCCGCGCGGGTGCTGCCGTCCTGCGCCACCGCCTCCAGCCGCGCGGAGAGCCCGTCGAGCGCGGCCTGCACAGCGCCCAGGCGGACGTCGAGCGCGCCGCGCACCTGTTCCACGGCCGCGCGCGAGCCGGACGCGACGCGCGCCTCGCGGTCCTGACCGGCGGCGGCGGCCTGCTGCACGGACGCGCTCAGGCCGTCGACGCGACCGGCGAGGTCGGCGCCGACGGCGTCGAGGTCGGCGCCGAGGGCGTCGAGCCGGGTCTGCGTGTGCGCGGGCAGGGCCTGCACGGTCTCGCGCAGGTCGCTCGCGATGCCCGGCAGTGACGCACGGACGTCCTCGACCCGACCGGCCAGCCCGTCGAGGTGGCTGCGGACGGCGCCGGTCTCGGCGCGCACCGAGCCGAGCTCCGCTCGCAGCGCCCCGACCTCGGCCCGCAGCGCGTCGACGAGCGCGACGACCGCAGAGCCGTCCGCCTCGCCGGCGCCTGCGTCGGCCAGCTCCTCGATGCGTCGCGCGAGGGCGTCCGGGTGTCTCAGGGTGCTCACGTCGCGTCGACTCCTGCGTCAGAGGTGACCGCAGCGTATCGGCGTGAACACGAGGCGTCGCCCAGGTGCGCGCGTTCAGGCGAGCGGGAGCTGCACCCGCTCCGAGCGTGCGGCGGCGTACCGCTCGGCGTCGACGGTCCCGTAGCCGGTGGTGCGCTGGCGGGGCGTCCGCCCGGCGAGGCTGATCATGAGCTCGAGGTCCTCGACGGACTTGCGCGAGCCGTGCGCCGAGCCGGCCATCCGGCTGATCGTCTCCTCCATGAGCGTGCCGCCCAGGTCGTCGACGCCGCCGTCGAGCACCTGCCCGCACTGCTCGGGGCCGAGCTTCACCCAGGAGCACTGCACGTGGTCGATGCGTCCGTGCAGCAGCAACCGGGCCACGGCGTGCACGGCCCGGTTGTCGCGGACGGTCGGGCCCGGCCGAGCCACGCCGGCGAGGTACAGCGGCGCGCTGGTGTGCACGAACGGCAGCGGCACGAACTCGGTGAACCCGCCGGTGTCGTCCTGGATGCGGGCGAGCAGCTCGAGGTGCGCCACCCAGTGGTGCGGCTGGTCGACGTGGCCGTACATCATCGTGCTGGTCGTCGGGATGCCGAGGCGGTGCGCGGCGGTCACGACCTCGACCCACGCCGAGGTCGGCAGCTTGCCCTTGGTGAGCACCCACCGGACGTCGTCGTCGAGGATCTCCGCGGCCGTCCCGGGCAGGCTGTCGACGCCGGCCTCGCGCGCCGCCGCGAGGAACTCGGGGACGGACAGCGACATGCGGGCCGCGCCGTTCACGACCTCCATCGGGCTGTACGCGTGCAGGTGCAGCCCCGGCGCCGCGGTCTTCACCGCCCGCGCCAGCTCGAGGTAGGCCGACCCGGGCAGCTGCGGGTCGATGCCGCCCTGCATGCAGACCTCGGTGGCGCCGACGTCCCAGGCCTCGCGGGCCCGCGCGCCGACCTCGTCCAGCGACAGCGAGTAGGCGTCGGCGTCGGTGCGCCGCTGCGCAAAGGCGCAGAACCGGCAGCCGGTGTAGCAGACGTTGGTGAAGTTGATGTTCCGGTTCACGACGTACGTGACCTCGTCGCCGACGGTGTCGCGGCGGACGTCGTCGGCGAGCGCGCACACCGCCTCGAGGTCGGCGCCCTCGGCCGTGATGAGCGCCAGCGCCTGCGCGGACGTCAGGCTCGCCGGGCGGTCGCGGGCCACGCGCAGGGCAGCGGTGACGTCGCTGCCCAGCTTCGGCGGTGCGACGACGGCCGGCACGGCCTCCCGCACCGCGTCCCACTCGCCGTAGACATGGTCGAAGTCGCTGCGCCGGTCGGCGGACCGGCCCGCGGTGTCGACGGTGGCGTGCAGGTCGGTGCGGCCGGACTGCACGAGCCCGCCGTCCGGCTCCTGCCACGGCAGGCCGACCGGGAGCACGTCGTCGGCCAGGCCGTCCGGCCCGGCGAGCGCACCGACGTGCGGCGCGAGGCGCGGGTCGAGCCAGGGCTCGTCCAGGTACGGCGGGTGCACGGTGAGCCGCTCGCGCAGCACGAAGCCGCCGGCCTCGGTCATGGCGGCGAGCGCGTCGACCTGCGGCCAGGGCCGCTCGGGGTTGACGTGGTCGGGGGTGAGCGGGCTGACGCCGCCCCAGTCGTCGACCCCGGCGCGCAGCAGCAGCGCCGTCTCGGCGAGGTCGACGAGGTTCGGCGGGGCCTGGACGCGCATCCGCGGCCCCATGACGAGGCGGGTGACCGCGATCGCCGCGAGGTACTCGTCCATCGTCGCGTCGGGCGCCGAGCGCATGGCGGTGTCGTCCTTGGCTCGGAAGTTCTGGACGATCACCTCCTGCACGTGCCCGTGCCGGCGGTGCGACGCCCGGATCGCGAACACCGTCTCGGCCCGGTCGCGCAGCGTCTCGCCGATGCCGACCAGCAGGCCGGTCGTGAACGGGACGTCGAGCCGCCCGGCGTCCTCGAGCACGCGCAGCCGGACCGCGGGCACCTTGTCGGGGCTGCCGGCGTGCGCAGGCACGTCGGCGGTCGTCTCGAGCATCATCCCCATCGAGGGGGCGACCGGCTTGAGCCGCTGCAGCTCGGCCCACGTCATGACGCCGGGGTTGAGGTGCGGCAGCAGCCCGGTCTGCTCGAGCACCGCCACCGCGCAGGCCCGTACGTAGGCGAGGGTGCTGTCGTAGCCGGCCTCGTCGAGCCAGTCGCGGGCCGCCTCCCAGCGGTCCTCGGGCCGGTCGCCGAGCGTGAACAGCGCCTCCTTGCACCCGAGCGCCGCGCCCCGTCGGGCCAGGTCGACCACCTCGTCGATGCTCAGGAACGGCGCCGGCAGCCGGCCGGGCACCGTGGCGAAGGTGCAGTAGTGGCAGCGGTCGCGGCACAGCCGGGTCAGCGGGACGAACACCTTGCGCGAGTACGTGACGACGCCCGGACGACCCGCGTCGACGAGGCCGGCGTCGCGGACGCGGCCGGCGATCGACAGCAGCGCGTCGAGGTCGGCGCCGTGCAGCCCCAGCAGCACCGTCGCCTCGTCGACGTCCAGCGCCTTGCCGTCGCGGGCTCGTGCGAGCGCCCGGCGCACGGAGCTGTCGGAGGCCTTCGAGTGCATGCGGCGACCCTACGTCCGGGCTCCGACAGTCCTGGAGGCCGCCGCCACGCCCGCCTCCAGGGGCCCCCGGCCGACGTACCGGCGCCACAGCGGGGCCAGCACGAGGGCCGCCCCGACCTGCAGGAGGTAGTAGCGCGTCGGGTCCTCGGTGTCGGTGAGGTGCAGCACGACGATGTGCGCGGAGTACAGCGTCAGCGGCATGCTGCCGACCGCCGTCAGCGGCGTCAGCAGGCCCCGCACGCGGGGCACGACGAGCAGGCACAGCCCGAGCGCGAGCAGCGCGGTGCCGGTCGTCCCGAGCAGGTCGAGGGTGGTGCTGCTGTGCCGGGCGTCCACCGCCAGCCACCAGGGCGAATCGGTCGGCACGTTGCCGAACATCCCGCGGTCCAGGACCTCGTCGAGCTGGGCCGGGTCGGGCAGCAGCAGCACCTCGGCGAGCCGCCGGCCGCCGCCGAGCGGGCCGATGAGCAGGGCGCTGACGAGCCGGGCGCCGATCGCGAGCCCGGCCCCGCCCAGCGCGAGCCGGACGGCGGTCGCGGTGCTGCCGAGCGCGAGCCGGCCGACGGCCAGGCCGGTCAGCAGGTACGTCAGCCACGGCAGCGCCGGGTAGACGCCGGTCAGCAGCAGGTCGTCGAGCAGCGGTCCGGGAGTGCTCAGCGACGACCAGGTCGGGTTGTCGCCGCCGATCCCCTCGAGCGAGGGGCGCAGCCGGTAGCTGAGGACGGGGACCAGCAGCGAGACGACGCCCGCCGCGACGAGCAGGCGGCGCGGGGGCCAGCCGAGGAACGGCAGCAGCAGCACGAAGAAGACGCCGTAGTAGGCCAGGATCACGTAGACGCCGCTGTCCAGGCCGCCGAGCGTCAGGCCCAGCGCGCCGACGACCAGGGCCCGCAGGAGCAGGCGCAGGCGCTGTCGCACCCGGTCGGACCCGCGCGTCGCGAGCGCGACGCCGACCCCGGCGAGCACGGCGAAGGCCGCGGCGGAGCGGCCGCTCGCGATGAGGAAGGGCAGCGACCGGCCACCCTCGTCGGTCGTGCCCGGCAGCACGTGCACGGCCACCATGCCGAGGACCGCCAGGCCCCGTGCCGCATCGACGCCGCCGAGCCGGCTCGTGGTGCTCATCGGCACAGTCTCGGTGACCGAGGGCGACAGCGGGCAGGGTGGGCGCATGACCACGATCTGCCTGACCGGCTCCACGGACGGGATCGGCCTCGTCGCTGCCCGCACCCTGCTCGAGCAGGGCCACCGCGTCCTCGTGCACGCCCGGAGCGAGGAGCGCGGCCGACCGGTGGTCGACGGCCTGACCGGCGACGTCGACCTCGTCGTCGGCGACCTGTCGTCGCTGACCGCAGTCCGCGCGCTCGCCGAGCGCCTGCGCGCCGAGCCGCTGGACGTCCTCGCGCACAACGCCGGCGTGTGGGTGCGCGGCGGCACCCCTGCCGTGACCGAGGACGGCTTCGAGACGACCTTCGGCGTCAACGTCCTCGCGCCGCACCTGCTCACCGCGCTGCTGGCCGGGCACGTGCGCGAGCGTCTCGTCTGGCTCGGCTCGGGGATGGCGGGCTCTGGGCGCCTCAAGCCGACCGCCCTCGGCGGCTCGCGCGAGCCGCGCCAGGCGTACGCCGACAGCAAGGCCGCCGACGTCGTGCTCGCCATCGGCTGGGGCCGGCGCCTCGGCCTCCCGTCCGCTGCCGTCGACCCCGGCTGGGTGCGGACGAAGCTGGCCAGCGCTGGCGCTCCCGGCGACGTGGCCGACGGCGCGGACACGGTCGCGTGGTGCTGCACCGAGGCGCCGCTCGGTGACGCGCCGTACTGGAAGGACCGCGCCCCGATCCCCGTCCCCGGCCGCCTGCGCGACCAGGGCCTGCAGGACGCGGTGCTCGAGGCCTGCGACCGCTTCGCCGGGCTGAGCGCCGATGACGCCCCGGCGGAGGGCCGCGGTTGAGGTCGAGCCGGCGACCGGACACGGTCTGGCCGCCAGTCCCCCGGAGCAGTGCTGCGGCGGGTCGTCGAGGCTACGGACGGACTGGCTCCGGCCGGCGCGGAGCTCCGCGAGGTCGCGGGCACAGCTGCACCGCTCATGACGCGTCCGGGAGGTCTTCGATCCGTCGTGGACTGGTGGGTCGAGCCAGGGGCCGACGAGCTGTTGGAGGGTGAGTCGGCCGAGGTGCCACAGGACGTGATGTATGCGGCGAAGCAGGGCGAGGTTGCTCGTGCACAGTTGGCCTGCCCGGCTTGTCGACACCGGTACGAGCAGCAGCGACTTACGCGCGGATAAGCAGCGACGACCAGGAGGGACTACTGCAGGCCTAGTTGACACTCCATCTGTGGACGAGGTCCTGCAGGAAGGATGTCAGCGTGCCAAAGAAGTTCCCGCCCGAGTTCAAGCGTGATGTCGTCCGGGTCGCCCGCCGCGGTGGCCTGAGCCATGCCGAGGTCGCGGCCGATTTCGACATCTCGATCGAGTCGGTCCGGCGTTGGGTCGTCAGGCCGACGTCGACGACGGCGTCGTGGACGGCCAGACCAGCAGCGAGCAGAACGAGCTGGTGCAGCTGCGCCGCGACAAGCGCCGGCTGGAGATGGAGAACGAGATCCTGCGCCGCGCGGCCGCCTACTTCGCCGCCGGCAGCCTCCCGAAATGAGCTACCCGCTGGTCCGTGACCTGGCCGCCGAGGGCATCCCGGTGCGGCTGACCTGCGGGGTGCTTGGCCACTCCCGCCAGGCGTACTACGCCTGGCTCGCCGCCCCGATCAGCGAGCGCGAGCTCCAGGACGCCTACCTGACCAACGCCCTGATCGACGCCCACGACGATGACCCGGAGTTCGGCTACCGGTTCCTGGCCGACGAGTTCGATCGAGCCGGCCACCTGGTTGGTGAGCGGCGCGTTTGGCGGCTGTGTTCGCAGCAGCAGCTGTGGTCCACGACGGTGCGCAAGGGCCGGCGTGGCAGCGGCAAGACGCCCGGCCCGGCGGTGCACGACGACCATGTCCGACGCGACTTCTCCGCACCGGCGCCGGACCTGGTGTGGGTCACCGACATCACCGAGCACCCGACCGCTGAGGGCAAGCTGTACTGCTGCGCGATCAAGGACCTGTTCAGCAACCGCATCGTCGGCTACGCCTTGGACGAGCGGATGACCGCCCAGCTCGCGGTGACTGCGCTGCGCACCGCCGTCGCCCGGCGCCGGCCGACGGGCGTCGTCGTGGTCCACTCGGACCGCGGGTGCCAATTCCGAGCAAGATCCTTCCGCGCCGTCCTGACCGCCGCCGGCCTGCAAGGGTCGATGGGCCGGGTCGCCTCGGCCGGCGACAACGCCGCGATGGAGTCCTGGCATGCACTGCTGCAGAAGAACGTCCTGGACCGCCGCCGCTGGCGCACCCGCGACGGACTCCACCAGGCGATCGTCTTCTGGACCGAGCACACCTACAACCGCCGCCGACGACAACGAGCCCTCGGCAAGCTCACGCCGGTCGAGTACGAACTCGCCTTCACCAGCCATTGCTGCATGATCGCCACTGACCGCGTGTCAACCGATCCTGCAGCAGTCCCCCCACGACAGAACCCGACAACCGCCAATCCCGCGGCTCCCGGACTGGGTCGCGAACAGCCGCCGCTTGCCGGCCCGTGCCGTCAGCGGCCACCGTGGGCGCTCCTACGGCCCAGCGAGCGGCCACGCCGCCGACGGTTTCGTTGCAACATTAAGTCAAGGGTGGGCATGTGGGCCGGCCTCAGCGCTTAGGTCTAAGAACGGTCCGTGCTTGAGCACCATCCCGTCCGGAACGTGCTCGGTCAGGCGTCGTGCCTCCGCTCGCGGCCGCGGCGCCCCACGCCTACTCCTCTCCAAAGCTGCGTCTAGATCCGCGGTGGTCCGCATCGGTGATTCACTGCCATAAATGAAGAACAATGGGAGAGTCTCCTCCACATCTTCTTCCCCGTCGTTGGCCAGGAGGAGGAACAACCCGTTGCAGTACCCGTCGATGTAGGCAGCTTCAAAGAAGTGCTCACGCTCGACGGCACGCTCGAAGAGGTGTATGTATGAGCGAGCCATGTGAGCCACATGGTGTCTATCCGAATACTCGCCACTCGCTCGACGAAGAAGGATGCGACCGCACACGTCGAGGAGACCTTCTATGTAGGACCAGCAATGAACGACTGCAGGATAGGTCTTATGTGACTTGGTTCCAGCGTAATCATTAGCCTTCCAGGCCAATTCTTCCATGAGTGCCACGCGGTCGTTTATGTCGTCGGGGAGGAAGCAGTCCTCGGTCATCGTCGACTTGAGCCCGCGCAGAAAGCCCATTCCACTCGTACGAATGTGTCGAAGCTCAAACCGCTCGTCTACCACATCGAAAGGAGAGACGATGAAGGCGGCCGGCGCCATAGCGCCCATGTCGTGTCTCAGCGCCTCGTACAGGCGGAGAAAGTTCCAATCCCGCAGGGAGTAGCCGACGAAGACCACTGTCTCTGTCGCCAGCAACTGCCGGAGTGCGCCCCCGAGGACGTTGTTTGTAAGCTCCTCCAACCGTCTTGCGTAGTCCGACTCCGTGATGATCAGTGTCGACAGCGTTTGGATCGAACCATGGATTTTGTACACACGTCGGCCTGGCAGATTGTGAAAGATGAAGTCTTCACCGGAGACAAACGGCGTTGCGTCGGTCTCGTCCTCGAAGTACGTGTCCCAATTGGTCGTAACGATCTCTTCGAGGTACGGCATCGTCGCTAGCCCTGAGTGGAATTTCCGCGCCTGGCGGCGAATACTTGGGAACGAGTCGACATAGTCGAGCCGGTGCTTCAACCGACGGACCAGCTCAGGTCTCCCGTGACGCGTCGCAAACTCGTCCATCAACTCCGGGAAAGAGGTTTCGGCGTCGGCCGATAGCTCATCGCGGATGCTGTCGTAGAAGGTGCGAGGGAAGACGGCGGGGACCTCAGTGCTGATCCCGGCTCCGGCGAAGAGGACAAGGTCGCGTCTGTGAGCTGCCTGCAGAATCTCCGGCGGCATATCGAACTCGTAGTCAAGACCGCAGTTCAGGCAGGCGTCGCTATGTGCGTGCGCCTGGATGGCCTGTTGATCTGACACGGCGACCTCGTTCCCGAACGGTTCGACAGTCCTGTGACGCTAACGCAGCTTGAGGCCAGCCTTCGGCTGGACGAGGTTCTCCAGGGTGGTCGGTCCGCCGTGTTGGCGGTGGACGAGGTGGTGGGCGTCGCAGACGGCGGCTGGTCGGGTGCAGTGCCGGGCGGCGCAGCCTTGGTCGCGGGCGGCGAGGGCCCGGCGTTGGGCGGTGGTGATGCTGTCGTGCAGCG
>CAXTFU010000168.1:0-10455 GCA_964243385.1 uncultured bacterium
CTACAACGACCTACAACTCACTCCCAGCACCGCTTGACTTCCATAGGAGCATCCCCTGACCGGTGCAGATCGCTGCAATACTGGTGCGACTACCGGCTCTGCCCGGACGCCAGCGCTGGGGGTGGTCGGGTGAGCGGGGTGGACGGTCCGGTCCCGGGTGCCGCCTCGGTGAGCTTCCGGGCTCTCTTCGCCGGTCTGTCGACGGCCTACCTGGTCTTGACGCGCGATCTGGTGATCGTCGAGGCGAACGAGGCCTACCTGCGGCTGCTGCAGCGCACCCGCTCCGAGCTGCTCGGCCGCCCGGTGTTCGACGCCTTCCCCCCGGAGGAGGGGTCGCTGGACGCACAGGGCCGCAACCCGCTGCAGGTGTCGTTCGAGCGGGTGCGCGACAGCGGGCGGATCGACGTGATGCCGCTGCTGCACTACGACGTGCGGGACGGCGCGACCGGCGATGTCGAGCAGCGGTTCTGGTCGTTGATCCACTCGGCGGTGCCCGGACCGGACGGCCGGACGGCGCTGGTCCTGCAGCGGGTCGAGGACGTCACCGAGTACGCGCGCGAGCGTGAGGACGAGCGCAGCCGCGGCCTGGACTGGCAGCGGCGGGCGGAGGTGGTCGAAGCCGACCTTTACGCGCGGGCGCAGGAGCTGCGGGCGGCGCTGCAGGCGCAGGACGTCGCGTCCCGGCGGCTCGAGGGGCTGGCAAAGGCGGCGCTGCAGCTGGCGGCAGCCGAGTCGGTCGAGGAGCTGGTCGAGAAGGTCGTCGGCGCCGGGTTGACGGCCTTGGGCGCGGACGGCGGGGCGGTGGCGGTCCGGGACGACGAGCGCAACCTGGTGCACCTGACGATCACGGACTCGCTCGGGCCGCAGACGCAGCGGGACTACGCCGAGCTGCCGCTCGACGGGAGCCTGCCGGCGTCCTGGACGGCCCGCACCGGGGAGCTGGTCGTGCTGCCGGACCGTCAGGCCGGGCTCGCCTGGTCGGCGTCGATGGCCGATGTGTACGCGTCCACCGGCCGCAACGCATGGGTGGCGCTGCCGCTGCGGGTGGGAGACCAGCTGCTCGGTTCGCTGACCGCGTCCTGGGCGCAGGAGCACCCGTTCGCTCCGGACGAGCTCGAGCTGCTCAGCGCGTTCGCGGCGCAGTGCGCGCAGGCGCTGGCCCGGCTGCAGGCCCGTCAGGTCGAGCAGCAGGCCGCGGTGGCAGCGCGGCAGATGTCCGAGGCGCTGCAGCGCAGCCTGCTGACCGAGCCGCCGCAGCACGACCACCTGGAGATCGTCGTGCGGTACCGGCCCGCCGCCGAGCAGGTGCAGGTCGGGGGCGACTGGTACGACGCGTTCCTCACCTCCGACGGGGCGAGCTGCCTGGTCGTCGGTGACGTCACCGGCCACGACCGGCAGGCAGCAGCGGTGATGGGGCAGATCCGCAACCTGCTCCGCGGGCTCGCCCACACCCTGGGCGATCCTCCAGGGCTGGTGCTGGCGGCGGTCGACCTCGCGATGCAGGACTTGCAGGTCGGGGCGCTCACGACCGTCGTGCTGGCGACGGTGGAGCAGACGGACGAGCAGCGCCGCCATGGGCTGCGGACGCTGCGCTGGTCGAACGCCGGACACCCGCCGCCGCTGCTGATCGAGGCGGACGGCACGAGCCGGCTGCTGACCGGCGACCCTGACCTGCTGCTCGGGCTGGACCCGACGACCGGCCGGACCGACCACAGCGTGGAGCTGCAACCCGGCGCGACGGTGCTGCTCTACACCGACGGCCTCGTCGAGCGCCGCGGCGCAAGCCTCGACGACGGCCTGGCCTGGCTGCTGGAGGCCACGCACGGCCAATTCGAAAGCACGCCCGACGAGCTCTGCGACACGCTGCTCGAGGCTGTCGGTGGGACCGCCGAGGACGACATCGCGCTGCTGGTGATGCGTGCCCATCCGGAGGACCGGCCGCGGCCGGTCACTGCTCGCCCGGCGCAGGCAGCGATCGAACGGTTCTGACCGGCAGCGACGGCGAGGTCCGGTTCATGCCTTGGGTCGTGGCCGGTCGGTGCCTGAGGTCGTCGAGTCCTGCAGGTAGGCGGTGCGGGCCTGCGGTCCCCGTGCCAGTCCGTGGTCGACGAAGACGCGGCCGTCGAACCCCTGCAGGCACCACAGCTGACCGGGGTCGGCGCGGGCTCGTCCCAACGCGGCGTTGCGTTCCTGCGGGTCGGCCAGCAACAGCGGCGGGCAGGGCAGGGCCCGTCGTACGCCGGGCCCTGCAACTGATCTCTCCCTGGGATCGCCACCGCGCCAGGCCAAGGCGGAACGGATCGGCGGACCGGTCTGACCGGCGCGCTGCCGGGCCTGACCTCGGGGCGGGGTCCCAGGCAGCCCGCGTGGCGTCGGCGTCAGGCGTGTATGAGTTGTGGGTGCTGCGTCGACGATTCGGCCTCGACGGGCTGGTGTGGTCCCGATCTCGGCGCGGATTGTCATTGTTGCCGGTCACGGTGCCTGGTGCGTCGTGAGGAAGCAGCGCGGTTTCGTTGCCGCTGCGCCACTCGAGCAGCATGGTGGCGTCGTCGGACAGCTGGCCCTGCTGGTGGGCGAGCAGCGCGCGCACGACGCGCCGCATTGTCTCGAGGGTGGGTAGCCCGCCGGCGGGGTTGCGGCTGATGAGGTCGACGAGGCGTTCGGGGGCCGAGGAAGTCGCCGTCGGGTGAGCGGGCCTTGGTCACGACGTCGGTGTAGCACAGCACCGGTCGTTGGGCTCGAGCTGCTCGCTGCCGAGAGCGACCGCGTCGGCAGGCGCGTGCGGGTCGGCGGAGCGTCCCAGCCCAAGGGGCGGGTCGGATCGATCTCTAGGGTCTCGACGAGCTTGCCGGCTCGCAGCAGGAGCGGTTCGGGATGGCCGGCGCTGACCCACTCGAGCCGGCCCGTGTCGGTGTCGAGCTCGGCCAGCAGCGCGGTGGTGAACGCCTCGCCGAGGAAGACGCTGAGCAGCGCCTCGGCGGCGCTGCGGGCGGTGTCGGTGAGGCTGCGCCCGGACCGGCGCGCGTCGCGGTACGCCGAGACGGTCAGCGCGGCGAGCCTAGGCGCTCTGCAGGCCGTGCCCCATGCCGTCGAAGACGGCGACGCGAGCGCAACAGGGTCGATCGCGTAGTCGACGCTGACGCGGGGCGACCTGGTAGGCCGGTTCGAGGGCGGCGGCGACCGTCACGGCCTCGCAGGCGAACTTCAGCGGCGGCGGCAGCGACCACTGCATCTCCGCCGCCAGGGCCATCGTGCCGGTGCGGCGCAGTCGCACGATGGTGTCGCCGTACAGCGTCTTGGTCATAGTCAGTTCCGCGGACAGGGCGGCGAAGACCTGCAGACGGGCGAGGAGCTCCAGGTGCCCCAGCGCTTGCTGGTCGGCGACGACGGAGAGCACGCCGAGGCGTTCGCTGCCGTCGACCAGGGGCAGCCAGAGCCGTTGCTGCGCGCCGGGCACGTCCTGGGAGGGCCTGCACGTGCTGGTAGGCACGGCCGGCGACGGTGCCGTCGACGGACAGCGACCCGCCCGTCTCGCCGGCGCCCGGGCCGTTCGGGCCGACGAACGGCACCAGGACCTGTTGCTGCAGGTCGGCCAGGTAGACGCGGTCGAGGCCGAGGCGGCGGCCGTGTGCGGCCAGCACGTCGGGCGTCTGGTGCGGTGCGAGCAGGTGCGCGGCGGTCAGCAGCCCGTCGACGAGCTGCTCGCCGCGACCACGCGGCCCGGTGGCGCCGGCCGGTAGCGGTGTGGAGTCGTCCGGGGTCACTTGCTGCGCGCTACGGCGACCGGGTCGTGCTCGGTGGTGCAGGTCGACGCCTGCCATCGAGCGCGTCGGCGCAGATGCTGACAACATCTTTGTCGTTTCTGCACGCGCGGACCGGGTTGCCCGCTCGCAGCATCCGGGCAGAACAGCACTGTGACCACTGCGGACGCCAAGGGCCAGAACGACGGGAATCCTGTGCGCATGGACCTGCCGCAGGACGCACGGGCAGCCGGTCAGGCGCGAAGGGTCGCGCGGGCAGCGCTCGTGCGATGGCAGCTGCCGGGCCTGATCGACAGCGTGCTGCTGGCGGTGAGCGAGCTGGTGACCAACGCAGTGCGGCACGGACGGCCGCCGGTGTCGATGCAGCTCGAGCGCCAGGACGAGAGGTTGCGGCTCGACGTCCACGACGGCAGTCCCGCGACGGCGCCAGCCACCGTCGGTGAGGCGGCCGATGACGCCGAGTCAGGCCGGGGCCTGGCGATCGTCCTGGCGCTCGCGGACGACGTGCAGGTCGAGCAGGTCACGGGCGACGGCAAGATCCTGCACGTCACGTTCGACCGCCAGCCCGGCGCGGCACAGGCGTGCGCCCCTGGTGACGGGCCCGCCTGACCCGACGGCGCCTGCGCGCGCCCACCACCGCGCTCAGGGAGCCAGGACATCAGGGCCGGTGTGATGGCAGTCCAGGCGATGGCCGGGTGCTCGGAGCCGGTGCGATCCACGGGCCTAGCAGGGCGTGTGCAGCCGACCGTCCTGCGAGTCGGGAACGCCACTGGCCGACGCGGCGGACGGAGCCGGCCGGAGGCACCGAATCCACCCGGACGCAGACATTCACTGCGGCCGGTGGTCGTTGTGGCCGTGGTCGAAGCGACGTGCATGGAGTCCTTTCGAGCGCGAGGCCGCCCCGTGGCCGGGTCGGCACGGGTCGGCAGCCTGTCCGTTGTGTCGAACGTCTCGCCCGACCTTCCGCCCCTCGCAGAGAGCGTCGGCGCTGCCCGCCGGCACGCTTCCCGCGTGCTGGATGACCTGGGCCTGCAGCGGCTCCGTGACGATGCATGCACTGTGGTGAGCGAGCTGGCGACCAACGCGGTGCTGCACGCGCGCAGCGACTTCACCGTCACGCTGGTCTTGCACGAGCGCCATGTGCGCATTGCGGTTGCCGACCGTTCGCCCAGCCGGCCCCGGCCGAGCCGGCTGCGCGATCAGGCCGCCACCACCGGCCGCGGCCTGCACATGGTGGCGGCACTGAGCTCCGGCTGGGGAATCGAGGGACGCCAGCCCGGCAAGGTCGTCTGGTGCGACCTACCGCTGGAGCCGTCCGCCCTCAGCCTTGACGCCGACGGCGACGCGGAAGGGTCCGGTCTCGAGGACGTCGACGTGGACGCGCTTCTCACAAAATTCGACGACGCCGCGGCGCTCCCGCCGAGCGCCCGCACCGACGGGACCGCACGGTGCCTCGCAACCGCACGTGCGGGGACGGCCCTGTCGACGGTGGTCATGGCCGGGCGGGTCGCCGCATGACGCAGGCCGAGTCGTTGTTCCCGGTACGGATGCTGGCGACGCCGTTGCTGCTGCGCGAACGATCCCGACAGCACGGCGCGGACCTGCTGCGCGAGATGGCCCTGCTGCGCACGTCCGGCGCGGCCGGTGTCAGCGGCGCCGGGCATCGCCTGCCCGCCCGGCTGCTCGAGCTCGCCCTAGAGCTCGACACCTACTACGGCCCCTACGTCGCCCTGTCGTCCCAGCAGATGGACGACGCCCTCGATGCCGGGCAGGACACTCTGGACGTCACCCACGAGCTCCCCGCCAGCAGTGTCGCGTTCGTGCAGCACGTCGCCGAGATCCTGCGCGAGGTCGAGGAGTACTGCCGCGCCGATCAGTACCTGCTCACACTGGCCCCGCCCCCGGACGTCGCGGCCTACCGCGACTGGGCGATCGGCGAGGTCGTGCGCCAGTCCCGCGGGCAGCCGCCTGTCCCGTGGCCCTCGTACGCCCGGACTCACCTGCTCGAGGTGTCCTGACCGCCACGCGGCAGTCTTGCAGGCCGCGGGAGCCACGGACGGCGCATCGCACGGCCGGCCTTGACCGGGACCGGTCACGCACAAGCCGCGGGCCGTCCCGCCCCTGGCGCCGTCAACGATGCCAACCGCCAGGGACCGACGCGGCCAAGCCCGGCGCGCGGGAGGACCACCGGCGATGCCGCCTGTCGTCCGGCGAACGGCTCCTTGCTCGAGACCGCGTCGCGGCGGACCGCGCTCCCGCCGGATGCGGACGCCCAGCCCGTTCGGCTGTCGCGCCCCGTCGACGCTCCCCTACGGCGGCACCCGACACGTTGCGCGTCAGCCGGGAGCAGGCCGGCAGTCACCAAGGAGGCCCGGCCTTATCGCTGCCGGACCGCATGGTCGCGCGGGTCCACACCGCGGCGGCGCCGGCCACACTGGACAGGACGGCAACCTCTGGCCGTCGCTCCGGCGGTGGTGCTCCCCGGAGCCAGGCCACCCGCATTGCCCCGGCCGCGCTGACGTAGCCGGTCGGCTCCGTCCGGCGCCGCGAGCGCGGCTGTCGGCGCGGTCGGGCGCACCGGACGGCTTCCCGTCGACCCGAGGCCTCGACGCCGGTCGCCGCACAGACGCTTCCTACGGTCGGCGCTCCGGAAGGCGCAGCGTGCCGGGAAGGCTCCGTGTGCGCGGACGCATCGGGCTGCCACGAGCATCGCGGCACGGCCGTCCGCCAAGACGTTCGTGCAAGGACCGCGTCCCAGGTCGTCCTCACGGCGCGCCGGAGTCCCTGCCCGACGGCCGCGGAGGCCGGCGGAAGGCGGCGGACGCCGGCGGACGCGCCCTCGGCGCGTCGTGCGAACGTTGGTCGAGATCCGCCGAAGGGCGGCGTCGGCCGCGGCCGTTGCGGATCTCCGTGGCTCGTACCGCGCGCCGCCGACGGCGGACCGGTGCTCCTGTCCGCCTGCGGTCCCCCGGACGTGGATCAGCGCAGAGCGTGTCGCGACCAGCGGCTGCCGGGGTCGCGCTTGGCGGTGTACATGGCGGCGTCGGCGTGGTGCAGGAGCTGTTCGGGTGTCGTGGCGTCGTCGGGGGCCAGGCTGATGCCGATGCTGGCGCCGACGGAGACCTCGCCGTGCGGCCCGGCGAACGGAGGGATGAGGGCGGCGAGCAGGTCCGTGGCGACGCGCTCGGCGATCTCGGCGGCCAGAGGAGCGGGCAGGTCGGTGAGCAGGAGCAGGAACTCGTCGCCGCCCTGGCGGGCGAGCAGGTCGTCCGAGCGCAGGCCGAGCCGCAGCCTGCCGGCGACCTCGCGCAGCAGCTGGTCGCCCGCGTCGTGGCCGTGCGTGTCGTTGATGGCCTTGAACGCGACGAGGTCGACGAACAGCAGCGCGGTGGCGCTGCCGGTCCGGCGGCCGCGCTCGAGCGCGTCGGTCAGCGCCGCGCGCAGGCGCTCACGGTTCGGCAGACCGGTCAGGGCGTCGTGGTAGGCCAGGTGCAGCACCTTGGCCTCGGCCTCGACGCGGGCGGTGACGTCGTGCTGCACGCCGATGTAGTGCGTGAGGCGGTCGTGCTCGTCGCGGACCGGCGACAGCTGCAGCTCGTTCCACCACGGCCGGCCGTCGCGGCGGTAGTTCAGCAGCTGCGTGCGGATCTGCCTGCCTGCGGCGACCGCGGCGCCGAGCTCGGCGATGGTGCGCTGGTCGGTCCCCGGGCCCTGGAGGACTCGGCAGTTGCGGCCGAGCACGTCGGCGTCGGGGTAGCCGGTGAGCTCGCCGAACGCCGCGTTCACCCAGATCAGCGGGGCATCCGCCCGTGACATGTCGGCGATCGTGATGCCAGTCGTGGAGGCGTCCAGCGCCCGCTCGAGCAGCACGTGCGACAGACCCGCGAGCTGGCGCGGCGGCCGTTCGGTCGCATGCAGGCGGCTCGCCGAGCGGGCCTTCGGCGCGGGGTGCGACGGCGGGGTGCTGGTCGGCGCCGCCTGAGCAGCGACGGGGGCGCCGGGGTGGCCTGCTCCGGTGCGCTGCGCGGGCGGGCGGAGCAGCACCCCGCGGGGCAGCGGGAGCTGCGGCAGGTCGGCGGTGCGCGGTTCGGGCCAGACCCGGGCCATGAGGGAGGCGGCGACGCGGATGGTGAGCTCGCGGTCGTGGGACAGGATGAACTCGAAGCGGCGGGTCATGTCCGGGCCGGTGTCGCCGAGGTCGCGGGCGACCAGGCAGGCGGCGAAGTGCGGGCCGAGGACCGCGATGTCCCACTCGCCGCGCAGCGGGTCGGACGGGCCGATGACTGCGCCGCGCAGGCCGGGCAGCGGCTCGGCGGGCATGCCCTCGCCGAGCGCGGCGACGAACGCGCACGACCGGACCAGGCCGGTGTAGCGGCGGCGGGTGGCGGGGGTGAAGAAGGTGGCGTCCTGGAACGCCGACAGCACGATCGCGCTGTCCCCGGCGGCGTGGGCCTGCGCCTCGAGCTGCTTGCTGATCTCGATGAGCAGG
Organism: uncultured bacterium; assembly: GCA_964243385.1. Taxonomy (GTDB): domain Bacteria; phylum Actinomycetota; class Actinomycetes; order Mycobacteriales; family SCTD01; genus SCTD01. The sequence continues at coordinate 8,251 of CAXTFU010000168.1, forward strand.
CGCTTGTCAGCGTCCCGGACCGGCCGGGTGCGGGCGGCGAGCTCGAACGGGCTGGGGTCGGCGGTGCCGTCCCGACGGGGCGTCACCCGCAGCGCTGCGGACGGGGCCAGCGGCGGCAGCGACGCAGGCAGCGGTCCGGGGCGGCCGAAGTGCCAGCCCTGCCCGACCGTGGCGCCGAACGCCCGGGCGGTCCGCAAGTGCTCCTCGGTCTCGATGCCCTCGGCGAGCACGACCGTGCCGGAACGCTCGGCCTCGGCATGCACGGCGTTGACGACCGCAGCGATCTGCGCGCTCGGGCGCTTCTGCACCAGCGCCAGGTCCAGCTTGATGACGTCCGGCTGCACCAGCGGCAGCAGCGCCAGCGACGCCGGGTCGGCGCCGACGTCGTCCAGCGCGACGCCCCAGCCCAGCGCCCGGACCCGGGCGACGGTCTGCAGCAGCTGCGCCGGCTGACTGGTCAGCGCCCGTTCGGTGAGCTCCAGGATCACCGTCAACGGGAGCTGCTCGTGCTCAGGGTCAGGCCGCCAGCCGTCGAGCGCCTCGGGCTCGGCGTTGATGAACAGCCGGTACGGCTCGGCGAGCCCTCCGGCCCTGGCCGCTCGCAGGGCCGCGGTCCGGCAGGCGACGTCCAGATCGCGCAGTCGACGGGCGCGGCGGGCCGCCGCGAACAGCAGGTCCGGTCGTTCCAGGGCCGACCCGGCCGGGCCGCGGGACAGCGCCTCGAAGCCCACGACCTGGCCGTCGTCGAGCGACACCAGCGGCTGGAACACCGTCCGCACCGCTCGCTGCGCCAGGACCTGCTCCAGCAGCGCCTGCTCAGCGGCCTCGACCGCCGGCTCGACGATCGTCGTCATGCCTGCCTCCACGATGTGCACGAGCAGGCAGCGTCGACGGACTCGACCGCGCCCTTGAGGGTGGTCCGGGTGTTCAGCCGACGGGCGTCATGCTGGCGCGGACCTGCTCCACGAGACCGGCCGGGATCGCCGTGAGGCCGTGGTCGACCTGGGCATGGGCAGCGACAGCCTGCAAGATCTGCTCCTGCGTGCCGCGGAACGTCCGGCCGCAACCGGGAACGACGTCACCACACGAGAACTGCTTCACAACGGCTCCTTCTCACCCCTCGACCGACGACCGATCAGACATCGACCTGCCCGGCGGCCTTCTTGAGCACCGACGACGCCGAGCCAGCAGCAGCTCGATGACGCGCACGTGAACAACCGCTCACACGACTTCTCTGCCATCCGCGTCGGCCGATGCGTCGCTGAAGGCGGTGAGCACCACCGACCCCCAGGACGTGGCAGGCCCGCCTTCACCAGCGCCGCCGCTGGGTGCGCCCCGACCCGCGCACCTGGCGGTGGCTCGGGCGTCGCCGGCGGTCGGCAGCGACGTCATCCCCTGACCTGTGGAGTCGTCGTGCCAACACCCGCTGTCGCCCGCCGCGATCGTGCGCCGGGGGCGAGGCTGACCGATCGTCTGCACGATCTGGGTGTCCGGACGAAGGTGCTGGTCGCGGTGGCGTTCGCCGCGGTGGCGGTGCTCGTCGGTGCGCTCGGGCTGTCGGCGCTCGGGGAAGCGGTGCTGCACAGCCAGGCGAGCTCGATCGCTGCGTGAGATCCGTAGCGCGGATGCGGCGGGCGAAGCCGATGCTCGACCGGCGGCTCCGGGTCGGGTCCTCGGCCTGTCCGCGCGAGGCGCGCTGCCGTCGCCGTGCGGCGCGCCGCCAAGGCGTCGCTCGAGGCGCGCGGAACGGCGCTGACCGGGTCCTCCGTGGGTTCGTTGCGGTGTTGGCCGCCCGTCGGCTCGAGCCGGTGATGCAGCACACGGCGGCGGCCCCGCGCTCCGGGGCGCCAGCGTCGCGGGCGTCCTGCCCGGAGCGGATCGCCGTCGAAGCTGAAGCCTTCGCCCGTGGCGAAGCCGCCCGCCGGGCAAGGCACCTCTCCCGACAAGACGGTGAAGTTCGACCCGTCCTGCTTCCCGGCGCTCACGTCCTCAGCGGGCGTGCGCTTTGGCAGTTTCGTCGGATCCTTCAGGCAGAGCGCGTATGCCGTGACCACGGGCGCGGCTGATCCGTTCGCGATGGAAGAGCCCGACACCGCCCACGCTTGCCAGTCGCGCTGGCGAACACCTCCTGGGGACTGCCCAGGGTTCGCTTGACTCCTTGCCTGTGAGGCTGCGGCCTCGCTGGAAGGATCAGCACCGTGCCCA
>CAXTFU010000169.1:0-10385 GCA_964243385.1 uncultured bacterium
CCTCGTCCTCGGGTGACCGGACCGGTTGTGCCGCTGGCACTCAGAGGGCTAGAGTGCCAACAGCAGCCAGGCACCTGACCCCCGCGACGGCAGGAGGCCCGGGCCGCTCCATCGTCCGCACCCCTGGCGCCGCACGCAGGCGCCTGAACGATCTCAGGAGGGTTCCGTGACCACCGCTACCAAGGTCGCCATCAAGCCGCTCGAGGACCGCATCGTGGTCCAGGCGAACGACGCCGAGAGCACCACCGCCTCGGGTCTCGTCATCCCCGACACCGCCAAGGAGAAGCCCCAGGAGGGCACCGTCCTGGCCGTCGGCCCGGGCCGCTTCGAGGACGGCAACCGCGTTCCGCTCGACGTCCAGGTCGGCGACAAGGTCCTGTACAGCAAGTACGGCGGCACCGAGGTCAAGTACGCGGGCGAGGAGTACCTCGTGCTCTCCGCGCGCGACGTCCTCGCCGTCATCGAGGGCTGACCGCCCGCACCGTTCGTCCACGAGCTCGACGCGCCGCCCCGGCTTCCCCGCACGGGGGACCGGGGCGTCGCTCTTCCAGTGCTCATCCGAGAGGAATCGCATGGCCAAGACGCTCAGCTTCTCCGAGGACGCCCGCCGCTCGCTCGAGCGCGGTGTGGACGCCCTCGCCAACGCCGTCAAGGTGACGCTCGGCCCGAAGGGCCGCAACGTCGTGCTCGCCAAGGCCTACGGCGGCCCGACCATCACGAACGACGGTGTCACGATCGCCCGCGAGGTCGAGCTGGAGAACCCGTACGAGAACATGGGTGCCCAGCTCGCCAAGGAGATCGCCACCAAGACCAACGACATCGCAGGTGACGGCACCACCACCGCCACCGTGCTCGGCCAGGCCATGGTCCACGAGGGCCTGCGCGCCGTCGCGGCCGGCGCCAACCCGATGAGCCTCAAGGTCGGCATCGACGCGGCCGTCGAGGCCGTGCACGAGGCGCTGCTCGCCGCCGCCACCGAGGTGCAGACCCACGACGAGGTCGCGGCCGTCGCCGCCATCTCGGCGCAGGACGCGCTGGTCGGCCAGCTCGTCGCCGAGGCGATCGACAAGGTCGGCAAGGACGGCGTCATCACCGTCGAGGAGAGCCAGACCACCGGTCTCGAGCTCGAGCTGACCGAGGGCATGCAGTTCGACAAGGGCTACATCAGCCCCTACTTCGTCACCGACGCCGAGCGCATGGAGTCCGTCCTCGAGGACGCCCACGTGCTCATCGTCAACGGCAAGGTCAGCGCGCTGGCCGAGCTGCTGCCGCTGCTGGAGAAGGTCGTCCAGAGCACCAAGCCGCTGCTCATCGTGGCCGAGGACGTCGACGGCGAGGCGCTGTCGACCCTGGTCGTCAACGCGATCCGCAAGACCGTCAAGGTCGCGGCCGTCAAGGCCCCCGGCTTCGGCGACCGCCGCAAGGCCATGCTGCAGGACATCGCCGTGCTCACCGGCGGCCAGGTCGTGTCGGCCGAGGTCGGCCTCAAGCTCGACCAGGTCGGCCTGGAGGTGCTCGGCTCGGCCCGCACCATCACGGTCACCAAGGAGCTGACGACGATCGTCGACGGCGGCGGGTCCTCCGAGGAGGTCGCCGGCCGGGTCGCCCAGATCCGCCAGGAGATCGAGAACTCCGACTCCGACTGGGACAAGGAGAAGCTGCAGGAGCGCCTCGCGAAGCTCTCCGGCGGCATCGGCGTCATCAAGGTCGGCGCCCACACCGAGACCGAGCTCAAGGAGCGCAAGCACCGGCTCGAGGACGCCATCTCGGCGACCAAGGCCGCGGTCGAGGAGGGCATCGTCCCCGGTGGTGGCGCTGCGCTCGTGCACGCCGCCTCCGTGCTCGAGGACGACCTCGGCCTCGAGGGCGACGAGCGCACCGGTGTCCGCATCGTGCGCCGCGCGCTGGACGAGCCGGCCTACTGGATCGCCAAGAACGCGGGCCTCGAGGGCCGCGTCGCGGTGAACCGCGCCCGCGAGCTCGGCAACGGCCAGGGCCTCAACGCCGCCACCGGCGAGTACGGCGACCTGGTCAAGCAGGGCATCGTCGACCCGGTCAAGGTCAGCCGCTCGGCCGTCCGCAACGCCGCCTCGATCGCCAGCATGCTGCTGACGACCGAGACGCTCGTCGCGGACAAGCGCGAGGACGAGCCCGCGGACGCCGGTCACGGCGGCCACGGGCACGCGCACTAGTCCCACACCCCTGCACGGCCCGACGGCCCGGTCCCCTCGCGGGGGCCGGGCCGTCGGCCTGTGCGGCCGGTCAGCCGGTGGGCGCTGCCGGCGCCGGCGGCAGGTCCTCGGCGGCGCTGAGCGCCTCCAGGTCGCGCACGACCGCCTCGGCCGCCCGGACGAGCTGCTCGCGGGCGTCGGCGTCCCGCACCTGGTTCTCGACGCGGGCGGCGAACTGCTCGAGGTAGGAGACCACCACCGTCTCGCGCCCGGCGGACGCCCGGCTGCGGGCCTGCTCGACGCGGTCGCGCAGGCCGGCTGCGGTGGCCGCGGACAGCCGGCCCGCGCCCCGCAGCGAGACGACCAGGGCGTCGAGCTCGTCCAGCGCGCGCAGGACGCCCGCGCGCTCGTCGGCCTGCAGGTGCTGCAGGGACGCACGGAGGAACGCCACCCGCTCGGCGTCGCTGCGCAGCTGCTCGAGCCCGAAGCCGAGCAGGACGCTGTCCTCGGTGAGCGTCGCGGCCGTGATGCCGCCGAGCCCCTGCGACCGCTCGAAGGCGGCGCCGCCGGCCGGGCTGCCGGGAGGCGGGCCGGAGACGGTCCACGCGCCGAGCCCGGTCTCGAAGCCCTCGGCGTCGCGGACGCCGGCGCTCGTCCGCAGCCGCGTGTCGTCCACGATCAGCCCGGTCTCGCCGGTCGCGGGGTCGCTGACGTAGCTCAGGCTGAGCTCGACCTGCCTGCCCGCCCAGGCGGACAGGTCGTACGCGACCTGCTGCCAGCCGTCCGAGCTCCCGGTCAGCGAGTTCCACCGGCCGGACGTCCCGGTGGCCAGGCAGGGGTCGCCGGGCGTGAGGTAGCGGGTGAGGAACGGGTGCTCCTCGAGCAGGTAGCCGACCTCGCACTCGGTCGGGACCTCGGCGCTCGTGAGCCCCTCGACGTCCGGCAGCGTCGTCCAGTCGTCGCCGCCTGCCGTGCGCGCCTCGAGCAGCACGTGGTCGAAGCCCTCCTCGGTGTCCCACGACAGCTGCGCCTCGAAGCGCGGCACGTCGGAGGCGGCGACGCCGCGCAGGTCCAGCGTGCGGGTCAGGCGCGTGAAGCTGTCGTCCTCGTGCAGCGCGGCGGCGCCCCACTGCCCCTCGACCGGGATGAACGGGCCGGCCGGGTCGACGTACTCGGCGCCGGCGCGGCTGGCGAACTGCGGGAAGCGCTGCACCGGCAGGACGTCGCTGGTGACCGTGAACGCCCCGACCTCGTCGATCGGGTTCGTCTCGAGGGCCGGCCCGCCGAAGACGCCGGCCAGGCCCGCGAACGGCGAGCCGGCCAGGCCCCGCACGCCGCTGGTCTCGCCGATCGGCGTGCGCGAGTAGGCCCCGAGCCAGTACTGGGTGAAGTCGTCGGCGAGCAGCAGGCAGTCCGAGAACAGGTCGGACGTGACGACGCAGTCCTGCTCCGGTGCGCCGTCCAGGCCGTACCAGATGCCGCCCAGCGTGCCGCCGAGCCGGCCGTAGTACCCGGTCGTCTCGCCGGTGCTGACGAGCTTGCCGCCCTCGTTCAGGAAGTCGCGGACCGCGAGGGTGAGGTACTGCGCGCGCTCGGCGACCGACAGGTCGGTGGCGGTGCCGATGAAGGTCTCCGTGAGCTCGTCCTCCGGGTCCTGGGTCAGCCGGTTGTCGCCGAGGTACCACAGCACCGTGTCGTAGTGGCTCAGCACGCCGAGGTCGTGCGGGACCCCGTCGGCGTCGACGTCCCAGGTGTCGGCCTCGACGCCCAGGGCGGCGAGCGCGCGGACGTGCGTGTCGAGGTACCGCGGCGCCGACGCCGCGCCGAGCGGCTCGGGGTTGACCCCGGCCCAGTCCTCGTTCGACAGCACGAGCGTCCGCGCGCCGGAGTCCTGGGCGACGGTGTAGGTGAAGTGCTCGCTGGACGACAGCGCCTCGCCCGGCTCGCGCCCCTCGAACCACACCTCGACCCGGTCGCCGGGCTCGGCGCCGCGCACCGTGCCGCGCAGCTCGACGTAGTAGTCGTCGTTCTCGTCGCCGTAGCGCTCGCCGCCCTGCCACTCGGCCGTGCCGGAGCTGCGGACGGCGCCCCCGTCGACGCGGTAGCGCAGCACGACGCCGCGCAGCGCGCGCTTGGCGACCACGGCCACCGGCTGCGGGCTGCCGTGCGAGACGGCGAACGAGTCGATCCGGAAGTCCTCGGCGGTGCGCCCGACCACCGACACCGGGTCGTCCGGGTCGACGGCCGAGCGCGCGACGGCCAGGGCGAACGGGATGTTCTTCTCGAACTCCGCCTGCACGAGCGCCTCGTCGTCGGGGAACTCGAAGCCGCTGCCGCAGTCCTCGGCGGCCCACTCGTCGTCGGGGACGGAGTTCGAGGCCGCCTCGCAGGTCGACATCTCCGGGGTGAAGCCGAGCGTCCCGAAGGCCTCCTGCACGTGCGAGTCGGTGTCGCCGTTGGTCGTGTACAGCTCGGCCGAGAGGTCCGGGTCGTAGCCCGGGACCGCGGGGTCCGCGTCGTCGCCGACCATCGCCTCGTACAGGACGTCGTCCGGCGACGGCGTCGCGACCTGCCAGCCGACGCCGTGCAGCAGCAGCTCTGCGGCGGAGTGGTAGTTCACGAGGAACTGCGGCGTCAGGCGCTCGTGCAGCGCGAGCAGCGCCTGCGTCTCCGGCTCGGACGCCGGCGACGGCCCCCGGTAGGTCTCGCTGGCGGGGTTCGGCGACGAGCCCTCGTCGTCGTAGCCCCAGCGGTGCGGGAAGTTGCGGTTCAGGTCGACGCCGTCGGCCGTCGTGGTGCGGCCGTCGCCGTCGTTGTCGCGCAGGTTCTTGCGCCACAGGCGCTGGCCCTCGGCAAAGGTGAAGTCGTAGCCGTCGGGGTTCGCCACCGGGACGAACCACAGGTCGGTCGTGTCGAGGAGCTGCCGGACCGCGGGATCGGTGGCGTCGCCGTCGAGGACGTGGGCGAGCAGCCGCCGGACCATCTCCGGCGTGATCCACTCGCGGGCGTGCTGCGCGCCCACGTAGACGGCGCTCGGGCGGGCGCCGTCGGTGCTCGTGCGCGCGTCGCGGCCGACCTTCACGGCCACGATGTCCTTGCCCTGCACCGTCCGGCCGATCACGACCAGCTTCGCGAGGTCGGGGTGCGCAGCCGCCTGCAGCTGCATCTCCTCCTGCAGGCCGCCGGCGCCGGAGTACGGGCGGAAGACGCCGCCCTCCTGCTCGGCCAGGGCGCTGGCCCGCTCGCTGACGGTCTCGCCGTCGACCAGGGCCGGCTCGAGCTCGACGCCGTCCTCGGCGAGGTCCTCGGCCTGGGCCTCGCTGAGGATCGCCTCGACGCGCACCTTCGGGGTGGCGCCGCGGACCCGCTCGAGGCTCAGCTCGCGCCGGTCGACCCCGAGCTCGAGCAGGCGCGGGAGCCGGTCGGCGTCGACGACGCCCGCGTAGACCTCGAGGTGGTCGGCGGCGCCGGGCGGCCCCTGCGAGGCGGCCGCGGGCGCGGCGACCGCGAGCGGGAGCAGCAGCACGGCTGCGGCGGACAGGACGGCGGTGCGACGCTGCACGGTTCCCCCCGAGATGCTCGGTCAGGGGACGAAGGCTGGCTCGACGGCCGGGTGCTGTCAACGGTCTGTGACCGTCCGGTGCACGGAACGCGGACTGTCGGAGGCCGGTGGGACGCTCAGGCGATCGAGATCGGGGGGCGGCATGACCAGTGCCGGGACGACGGACGCGGCGCAGAGCCGCGGAGCTGAGGCGGGTGCCGGGGGAGCGGGTGCCGGGGGAGCGGGCGCCGGGGGAGCGGGCGCCGGGGGAGCGGGCGCCGGGGGAGCGGGGGCGCACGGGAGCGAGGCGGTGAGCTGGGGGCAGTTCGAGCGGGAGGCGCCTGAGCTCGCGGCGGCCGTGCGGGCGAGCTTCGCGGTCCGCAAGCACTGCACCATGGCGACGCTGCGGGCCGACGGCTCGCCGCGCATCAGCGGCACGGAGGTGCAGCTCGACGGCGGCGAGCTGCGCATCGGCAGCATGGCCGGCGCGGTGAAGGCCCGCGACCTGCAGCGCGACGGCCGGGTGGCGGTGCACTCGCCGACGGTCGACCCGCCGGAGGGCGACGAGGCGTCGTGGCCGGGCGAGGCGAAGGTGTCCGGCCGGGCCGTCGAGCTGCCCGTGCGCGCCGACGGCGACGCGCTCGCGGGGGCGCCGCCCGGGTCGCACGCGTTCCGCATCGACCTGCTCGAGGTGGTCCACACCCGGGTGTCCGCGGCCGGCGACGGGCTCGTCATCACGTCCTGGCACGCCGGTCGCGGGGTGCAGGAGCGGGTCCGGGCGGGATGAGCCGGGCTGGGTGAGCCGGGCTGGGTGAGCCGGGCTGGGTGAGCCGGGCGGGCCGTCCGCCGGGCTGGGTCGGGCGGGCCGCACTAGCCTTCGGCGGTGGCTGTGGACGCGGTGGTGGTCGGGGCCGGCCCCAACGGGCTGGTGGCCGCGACGCTGCTGGCGCGCGCGGGGTGGAGCGTCGAGGTGCTCGAGCGGCGGCCGGTCGCCGGCGGGGCGGTCGGCAGCGAGACGACCTCCCGCGGCTACGTGCACGACTGGGGCTCGGCCTTCTACGGCGTGCTGCACGCCAGCCCGGTGCTGCGCGAGCTCGGCCTCGACGCGCGCGTCCCGTGGGCGCACACCCGCACGCCCGTCTCGGCGACCTGGGACCCGGCCCGGCCCGCGGCGGTGCTGCGCCGCACCGTCGACGGCACCGCCGACGGCCTCGGCGCCGACGCCGACGCCTGGCGCGAGCTCGTCGGCTGGTGGCACCGCCTCGGGGAGCCCCTGTTCGCCGCGATGCTCGGACCGGTCGGCGCGCCGCTGCCGCTGCTGCGCACGCTGCGGCGGCTGACCGGCGTCCGCGAGGGGCTGCAGACCGCGCGGCTGCTGCTCGAGCCGGTCGAGGCCTACGTCGCGCAGCAGTTCACGACCGACGCGGCCCGCATGCTGTTCGCCGCGAACGCCACGCACGCCGACGTCGGCGTGGACGCGGCCGGCTCGACCCCGCCGGCGATGCTGCTCGCGATGGCCGCGCAGGTGCACGGCATGCCGGTGCCCGTCGGTGGCGCGTCCCGGCTGGCGCAGGGGCTCGTCGAGGCGGCGCAGGAGGCGGGTGTCGTCGTCCGCACCGGCGTCGAGGTGACGCGCGTGGTGGTGCGCGGCGGGCGCGCGGTGGGCGTGGTGACCGCCGACGGCGCCGGCACGGCGGTGCGGCGCGCCGTCGTCGCCGACGTCGCGCCGACCGTCCTCGCGCGCGACCTGGTGGGGGAGGAGCACCTGCCCGGGGCGTGGCTCGCCTCGCTGCGCCGGCACCGCTGGACCTCCGGGTACTTCCGCCTCGACGTCGACCTCGACCGGCCGGCGCCGTGGGCGGACGAGCGGCTGTCCGACAGCGTCGTCGTGCACGTGACCGGCACGATGGACGAGCTCGCGCTCAGCCAGGCCGAGGTGCGGCGCGGGCTGCTGCCGACGGTGCCCCAGCTCATCGTGGGGCAGCAGGACCGCGCCGACCTGACCCGCGTGCCGCCCGGCGGGGCCAGCCTGTGGGTGGAGTGCCACTGCCCGGCCCGGCCGGTCGGTGCGCCGGACGACTGGGACGCGCGCTTCGCCGACCGGGTGCTCGACCGGCTGGAGCTGCACGCCCCCGGGCTGCGCAGCGCGGTCGTCGACACCACGGTGCTGACGCCGCTCGACCTGCAGGACCGCGACCCGAACCTCGTCGGGGGCGACGTCGGCGGCGGGTCGGCCGCGCCGGACCAGCTGCTGGTCTTCCGTCCGGTGGCCGGGTGGTCGCCCTACGCGCTGCCGGTCGACGGGCTGTTCATGTGCGGCGCGGCCTCGCACCCGGGCGGCGGCGTGCACGGGCTGTGCGGCCGCAACGCCGCGCAGGCGGTGCTGCGCCGCTGGCGCCTCGACCCGCGCGAGTGGTGAGCCGCCGCCCTCGAGGGGACGGTCGGGTCAGCCGTTCGGGGTCGTGAGCCGCGAGCCGAGCTCGAAGTGCATCGGGTCGGTGTAGGTCCAGTCCCCGCCCCAGTTGAAGCCCCAGCGCTTGAAGATCGCCACCACGCGCGGGTCCATCGTCCCGCGGATGCCGCGGTAGTTCGTCGCCGCGTCCAGGTCGATGGCGATGCCCCAGGTGTGCAGCGAGATCGAGCGCGCCGGGTTGCGCTCGATGAAGCGCGGGACGTAGCAGCCGTCGTAGGTCTTCAGCGCGCCGGCGAGGCCGGCGTCCACGACCTCCTGCAGGGCCCCGCGCAGTTGGGTGAGCATCAGCCGGTGGCAGGTCACCCGGCCGAAGATCGGCACGGTCTCGGTGCGGATGTTGTCGCGCACCCAGCGGGCGTCCGGCTGGATGGTGCCGTCGGCGAAGTAGCGGTAGGAGAAGGCCCCGAGCTCCTGCGCCGCCTCGCCGCCGGTGAGGCGCGCGACCGGCGCCGGCGTGCGGACGAGGTCCACCGCGGCAGTGCCGGCGACCTCGCGCACCTCGGCGGCGAAGGCGACGGGGTCCTGACCGGCCGGCGCGGTGAGCAGCATGCCGCTCGCGATCGGCACCCCGAGGCGCCCGGCGACCTGGTCGTCGAGCACCAGGTCGGCGCCGGGGATGCCGGTCGTCGCGAGGGCGCCGAGCCGCAGCGTGACGCGGCGGCGCGGCCCGTCGACGGCGTCGGCGTCGACGGGGGCGCCGAGCGCGAGCGTGCGCTGCGCCTCGTGGCTGACGACCGCCTCACCTCGGGCGACGGCCTGCCAGACGGGGTCCGAGGCGGCGGTCGCCTCGGCGGTGTAGGCCCGGAAGACCGAGGCGTCGACGCCGACGACCGTCGTCCTGCGGCCGGCGAGCAGGACGGTGCCGGCGCGGTAGGTCAGGGCGCCGCCCGGCGCGGACAGCGCGATCAGGCGGGCACGGACGGCCTGCGGGAGGGTCGTCGGCCCGACGACGCGCACGTCCGCCTCGTGGCGGGTCGTGAGCGGCGCGACGGACGGTGCGGTCGCCGGCGCGGTGCTGGGCACGGGGGAGGCCGCCGCCGCTGGCGCGGGCGGGGTGCTGGGCTCCGTGCCGGCGCCGGGTGCCGTGCCCGGCGACGAGCCGGGGGCGGTCGTCGCGGCGAGGCTGCCGGGCCGGTCGTCCCGCGCCGTTCCTGCGCTGCCGCCGCCCGCGCTGCAGCCGGTGACCGCGAGCAGCGCCAGCGCCAGGCAGGGCGCACCGGCAGCAGCGGTGCGGCGCAGGAGGGAGGGCACGTGGAGGGGCTGCTTCCGGCAGGTCGTGAGGGTGAGGGAGCGGAGCGCGGCGGCTTCGCGCCGGCCCGGTCCCCGAGGGTCATGCCCAGCGAACGATAGGCCAGCCCTGCAGGTGCCCGGAAGGCGCGTCGACGTCCGACCCTCCGGTCGTGCGCTCGGCTGCCCGCGCGCCCGGGCCGCCGGTCAGCTCGCGGCGGCCGCCGGCTCGACGAGCATCCCGGAGCGGGCGGCGACGATGTCCTCCCGCTCGTGCTCGGACAGGCCGCCCCAGACGCCGTACGGCTCGCGCGAGGCCAGGGCGTGCGCCCTGCACTGGGCGAGGACGGGGCAGGTGGCGCAGACTGCCTTGGCAGCGGCTTCGCGGTTCGCGCGACGAGGTCCTCGCTCACCCTCGGGGTGGAAGAACAGCTCGGTGTCCTTGCCCCGGCAGGCGCCGTGCATCTGCCACTCCCACAGGTCGGACTGCGGTCCGGGCAGGCGCGAGATGTCGGTCATGAGGGTTCCCCTCGTCCGCGGGAGTCGGGTCAGGGTGACTCCCTCTACGACGAACCTAGTACCGCGCCACAAGTTGTTCAACCCCCTGACCGCTTCAGATCCTCGTCGATTTCGCGCCAGGACTTCGGCGAGTTCGACTCGCGCAGCAGCAGGCCTGCCTCCATCCTTCGACGGTGGACGACGACCGGATGGCACAGACCGCGGCTGACCGCGGCCCCGAGCCGTCCGCGACCGGTCCGGGGCCCGACCCGGACGCCGACCCGGCCCCGCCGCAGGGCGCCCGGCTGGCCGTGTCGGCCGTCGCCCACCGGCTCGGCGTCGCACCGGCGACCCTGCGCACCTGGGCCCGCCGCTACGGGCTCGGTCCGAGCGAGCACACCGCCGGGGCGCACCGCCGGTACACGACGGCCGACCTCGCCCGCCTGCAGACGATGCGCCGCCTCACCCTGGAGGC
>CAXTFU010000170.1:0-10371 GCA_964243385.1 uncultured bacterium
GTGTTGAACCGCTTGACGATCGAGCTGACCGGCTCGACCTCGTCGATCGGCACCGGCGGCCGCAGGCCCTCCTGCAGCCGGAACAGCCCGCGCAGCGTCCCGGCCCGCTCCGACAGGCTGTCGACGGTGGCCGTGTACTGCTTGAAGACGTCGTACTTCTGCGCGCGGGTCGAGTGCTGCAGCTGGAACACCGTCGTCGGGTTGAACAGGTGCACCTCGCCGTCGCGGCGCCACTGGTACTCACCGCCGGTCTCGAGCCGCCGGTGCGCCCGCTCGGTCGCGTTCTCGGGGAAGGCCTTGCGGTGGCGGGTGGCGACCTCCTCGGCGACGACCTCGAGGCCGATGCCGCCGAGCCGGCTGGTGGTGCCGGTGAAGTACTCGTCGACGAGGTCCTGCGACAGGCCGAGCGCCTCGAAGACCTGTGCGCCGGTGTACGAGGCGATGGTCGAGATGCCCATCTTGCTCATCACCTTGAGCACGCCCTTGCCGGCGGCCTTGACGTACTTCTGGACGGCCTCGGCCGGGTCGACGCCGGGCATCGCGCCCGAGCGGATCAGGTCCTCGATCGTCTCGAAGGCGAGGTACGGGTTGACCGCCGCGGCGCCGTAGCCGATGAGCAGCGCCACGTGGTGGATCTCGCGGGCGTCGCCGGACTCGACGACCAGCCCCACGCGGGTGCGGGTCTTCTCGCGGATGAGGTGGTGGTGCACGGCGGAGGTGAGCAGCAGCGACGGGATCGGCGCCATGTGCTCGGTGGAGTCGCGGTCGGACAGCACGATGACGCGGGCGCCGGCCGCGATGGCGGTCGACACCTCCCGCCGGACGCGGTCGAGGGCGTCGCGCAGCGCCTCTCCGCCGCCGTTCACCGGGTACAGGCCGTGCACGGTGACCGACGAGAAGCCGGGCAGGTCGCCGTCCTCGTTGACGTGGACGATCCGGGCGAGGTCGTCGTTGTCGATGACCGGGAACGGCAGCACGATCTGCCGGCAGGACGCGGCGGTCGGCTCGAGCAGGTTCTGCTCCGGGCCGATGCTGCCGGCCAGCGAGGTGACGAGCTCCTCGCGGATGGCGTCCAGCGGCGGGTTCGTCACCTGCGCGAAGAGCTGGCTGAAGTAGTCGAACAGCAGCCGCGGCTTCTCGCTCAGCACGGCGACGGGCGTGTCGGTGCCCATCGAGCCGATCGGCTCGGCGCCGGTCTTGGCCATCGGCGCGAGCAGGATGCGCAGCTCCTCCTCGGTGTAGCCGAACACCTGCTGGCGGCGCAGCACCGACTCGTGGCTGTAGGACACGTGCTCGCGAGACCGGAGGTCGCGCAGGTCGACCTGACCGGCGTGCAGCCAGTCGGCGTAGGGGCGCTCGGCGGCGAGCTCGGCCTTGATCTCGTCGTCCTCGACGATGCGGCCCTGCGCGGTGTCGACGAGGAACATGCGGCCGGGCTGCAGGCGGCCCTTGCGCACGACCTGGTCGGCCGGCACGTCCAGCACGCCGACCTCGCTGGCGAGGATGACGCGGCCGTCGGCGGTCTGCCACCAGCGCCCGGGGCGCAGCCCGTTGCGGTCGAGCACCGCGCCGATCTGCGTGCCGTCGGTGAAGGTGACGCAGGCGGGCCCGTCCCACGGCTCCATGAGGGCGGAGTGGAACTGGTAGAAGGCGCGCTTGGCCGGGTCCATGTCGGGCGCGTTCTCCCACGCCTCGGGGACCATCATGAGCACGGCGTGCGGCAGCGAGCGCCCGCCCATGTGCAGCAGCTCCAGCACCTCGTCGAAGCTCGCGCTGTCGGACGCTCCCGGCGTGCACACCGGGAACAGCCGGGAGAGGTCGTCGGGCAGCTCGTGCGGGCCGCGCAGCAGCGCCTCGCGGGCGCGCATCCAGTTGCGGTTGCCGCGCACCGTGTTGATCTCGCCGTTGTGGGCGATGTAGCGGTACGGGTGGGCCAGCGGCCAGCTCGGGAAGGTGTTCGTGGAGAACCGGCTGTGCACGAGCGCCAGGGCGCTCGCGAAGCGCTCGTCCGACAGGTCGGGGAAGAACGGCTGCAGCTGGTCGGTCGTCAGCATGCCCTTGTAGACCACGGTGCGGCACGACAGCGACGGGAAGTAGGTGCCGGTCTCGTGCTCGGCGCGCTTGCGGGTGACGTAGGCGCGGCGCTCGAGCGCGTACGGCGTGAGGTCCTCGCAGCCCGACCCGCAGCCGAGCACGACCTGCCAGAAGCGGGGCATCACCGAGCGGGCGGTGCGGCCGATGCCGGCGCCGTCCGGGTCGGTGGGCAGCTCGCGCCAGGCCAGCGTGCGCAGGCCCTCCTCGGCGGCGATCGCGTCGACGGCCGCGCGGGCCTGCTGGGCCTCCTGCTCGTCCTGCGCCAGGAAGGCGGTGCCGACGGCGTACAGGCCGCGCTCGGGCAGCTCGACGCCCTGCTCGGCGAGCACCTCGCGCAAGAAGGCGTCGGGGACCTGCACGAGGATGCCCGCGCCGTCGCCGGTCTCCGGCTCGCTGCCCGAGGCGCCGCGGTGCTCGAGGTTGCGCAGTGCGGTGAGGCCCTGCTCGACGGTCTCGTGCGTGACGCGGCCGGCGATGTCGGCGACGAAGGCGACGCCGCAGGCGTCGTGCTCCTGAGCCGGGTCGTAGAGCCCCTGCTGCGCAGGCAGACCGTTCGCGGTCGGGGCAGCGGTGTGCTGGGGACGAGTGGACGTCATGGAGCGGACCTCTTCACCGGGGGGACGACGTGTGCTGGTTCCTGCGCCCCGGGACGACCTTGGCCCTGCTGCAGATGTCATCGACGTTACACGACCCCGGACAGGCTGCCGAGCGAGATCCTGGCCACGCCGTACCTGTCTGGACCGCGTCGGCACCGCACATGGTCACTCTCCGAGTGTCCGGAATGACACGATCGGACCATGGCGCCGAGGCATCTGGCCCGGCAGGCTGGACCCCATGCCGCAGCTGCCGTCCGCCCGTGCCCGGGTGGCGGAGTGGCTGCCGCACGGCGCGACGCTCAGCGAGGACGACTGGCACTGGCGGCACACCGCCGTGTGCGGCCTGCTCGCGGCGCACCTGCCGGTGCTGGTGCTGTGGGCAGTGCTGGCCGGGCCGCCCCGCGAGGTCTGGCACGTGCTGCTCCCCGCCGGGCTGCTGCTCGTGGCCGGACCGGCCCGCCGGCTCTCCCGGCTCGGCCGCTCGCTGGCGGCCTCCCTCGGCCTGCTCTGCTGCTCGGCGCTCGTCGTCCACCTCGCCGGGGGGCAGACCGAGGCGCACTTCCACTTCTTCGTGGCGGTGGCGGTCATCGCGCTGTACCAGGACTGGACGGTCTACGTCCTCGCCATCGCCTTCGTGGTCCTGCACCACGGCTTCCTGGTGCTGGCCCGTCCCGACACGGCGCCCGGACCGCACGCCTGGATGTGGGCCGCCATGCACACCCTCGCGATCGGCGCCGAGTCGGCCGTCCTCGTGCTGTTCTGGCGCGCCAACGAGCTCAGCCGCGACGCCGCCCGGCGCGCACGCGAGGCGCTGTCGGTCGGGCAGCACAGCGTGCAGGCGCAGCTCGAGGAGGCCGAGCGGCTGCGCACCGACCTGATCGGCACCGTCTCGCACGAGTTCCGCACCCCGCTGACGGTCATCAAGGGCACGGCCCTCACGCTGCTGCAGCGCGGTGACCGCATCGACGAGGCGAACCGCCAGCGCCTGCTGCGCGCCGTGCTCGAGCAGCAGGACCGGCTGTCCCGCCTGCTCGAGAACATGCTGCTCGCCGCGAAGGCGACCGAGGCCGACAGCAGCGCGTCCGCCGACGTCGAGGCGGTCGCGGCGAAGGTCGCGCGGGCGCTGGAGCCGGCCGACGTCTCGCTGGTCGTCGAGCCCGGGCTGACCGCGCACATCGACGACGAGGCCCTCGAGCAGGTGCTGCGCAACCTCGTCGACAACGCCCGGCACCACGGCGCTCCCGGCGGCACGCCGATGGTCGTCGGCGGCCGCGACGACGGCGGCGTCCTGCTGACCGTGAGCAACGAGGGCGACGTGCTCGACCTGACCCGCAAGGGCGAGCTGTTCCAGGCGTTCACGCAGGCCGACTCGGGGATCACCCGCGAGCGCGAGGGCCTGGGCGTCGGGCTGTTCGTGGTGCGACGGCTCGTCGAGGCCTACGGCGGCAGTGTCGACGTCGACAGCCACAGCGGCTGGGTCGGCGTCGAGGTCCGACTGCGTCCGGGCCGCGCGCAGCGGAGCACCGCCTGCACGTCGGCCCCGGTGCCGGGCGTCCCGGTCGCGTAGCCGCCGGCCGCGGCCGAGGCCGGGCGCGAGCGGACGCGTAGCCTCGCGACCGCCACCGACCGAGGAGCCCCATGACCGTGCACGCCCTGCTCGAGCTGACCCTGCGACCCGAGGCCGTCGCGGACGCGCCAGGCGTGCTGCACGAGGTGCTCGCAGCCACCCGCGCCTTCGCCGGGAACGAGGGCGTCGAGGTGCTCGACGACGTCGACGACCCGACGCACGTGCTCGTCCTCGAGCGGTGGGAGTCGCTGGCGCACGACGACGCCTACCGGGCCTGGCGGGCGACGCCGGACGGCGCGTCGCAGCTCGGCGGGCTGCTGGCGGCTCCGCCGCACCTGACGAGGTGGACGACGGCCGAGGGCGTCTGAGCCCGGCCCTGGTCGCGTCGCGGTCGGGCAGCACCCGGTCGGCGGCCCCCGCGGGCGACCGGACGTGCCGCGCCGCCGGGACGGCCGGTGCTAGACGCCGGTGCCGACCAGCCCGCCGATGCCGTAGGTGAGCGCGGCGGCCGCGCCGCCCAGCACGAGCTGGCGCCCGCCGCTGTAGACGGCGCTGCGGTCGGTGAAGCGGCTGACGAGCGCCCCGGCGAGGAACAGGCCGGCGAGGGCGAGCAGCACCGGCAGCAGCAGCGACGTCGCACCGAGCAGGTACGGCAGCACCGGGACGAGGGCGCCGATCGTGAACGCGCCGAACGACGAGCCGGCGGCCGTCCACGGCGAGGGCAGGTCGTCGGGGTCGATGCCGAGCTCCTCGCGGGCGTGCACGCGCCACACCTGCTCGGGGTCGCGGGACAGCTGCCGCGCCACCTCGGCGGCGGTCTCGGCGTCGACGCCCCGCGAGCGGTAGATGCCGGCGAGCTCGGCCTCCTCGGCGGCCGGCACCCGGGCGATCTCGCGCTTCTCCACCTCGATCTCGGCGCGGGTGAGCTCGCGCTGCGAGGCGACCGACACGTACTCCCCCGTCGCCATCGAGAACGCGCCCGCGGCCAGGCCCGCGAGACCGGCCAGCAGGACGGTGCGCGGCGGCGCGCCGCCACCGGCGACGCCCGCGACGAGCGCCGTGTTGCTGACCAGGCCGTCCATGACGCCGAAGACGGCCGGTCGCAGCCAGCCGCCGGTCACGTCGCGGTGGTCGTGGTGGTGCTCGGCGCCGGCGGGGGACGGGTCCGCGGCCGGCGCGGGCGCCGCACCGGTGCGGACGGGATCGGTCCCGGCGGTCATGCGCTCTCCCGTGGTCGGTCCGGCTCGAGCTCGCCACGGTCGCCGGCGCGGTCGTCGTCTGGGCGCTCGTCGTGCGCGACACCGGTCGTGGGAGCGCCGGTCGTGGGAGCGCCGGTCGTCGTGGCCTCGTCGGTGCGGGCCGCGTCCGCCGGGTCGTCGTCGCCGGAGGACGGCTCGACGCGCTCCTCGCGGACGGTGCCGCGGCGCAGGACGAGGAACACCACCGCGCCGACGAGCAGCACGCCCATCACCCAGATGTTGAGGCGCAGGCCGAGGATGCGGTTCGCGTCGTCGATGCGCAGCGCCTCGATCCAGAGCCGGCCGGTGGCGTAGAGCGCGACGTAGAGCGCGAACACGCGGCCGCCGCCGAGCCGCCAGCGCCGGTCGGCCCACAGGAGCACGCCCGCGACGCCGACGTTCCAGAGCAGCTCGTAGAGGAACGTCGGGTGGTAGGCGACCGCGTCCGGCACGGCGTCCGGGTTGTCGGGGTCGATCTCCAGGCCCCACGGCAGCGTCGTCGGCCGGCCGAACAGCTCCTGGTTGAACCAGTTGCCGAGCCGGCCGACCGCCTGCGCCAGGACGACGCCCGGCGCGACGCTGTCGGCGAAGGCGCTCTTGGAGATGCCGCGCCGCCTGGCCAGGACCCAGCCGGCGGCGAAGCCCCCGGCGATGCCGCCCGGGATGCCGAGGCCGCCCTGCCAGACGTACAGCGCCGAGACCGGGTCGTCGAGGTACGCCGCCGGGCTGGTGATGACGTGGTAGACGCGGGCGCCGACGATCCCGAACGGGACGGCGATCGTGGCGATGTCGGTGACGACGCCGCGCGTGCCGCCCCGCGCCACCCAGCGCCGCTCGCCCATGACGACCGCCAGCACGACGCCGGCGATGATCGCCAGGGCGTACGCCCGCAGCGGGAACGGGCCGACCTGCCACACGCCCTGTGACGGGCTGGGCAGGTAGGCCAGGGCGGGGGGCACGACCGAGAGCCTAGGCGGGGTCGGACGGCCGGTCGCGCCGGCGACGCGCGTCCGGTCCGCCCGGAGTGGTCGGTGCGTTCCTCTCAGGCGGGGACGGGTGCCCGCACGCCGGCGGCGAGCTCGGCGGACAGCCGCCGCACCGCGTCGACGCCGCCGTCCTGCAGGGCCGAGACGAGCGCGGAGCCGACCACGACGCCGTCGGCGAAGCCCGCCACCTGCGCGGCCTGCGCGCCGGTGCTGACCCCGAGCCCGACGGCGACGGGCAGGTCGGTCTGCGCGCGCACCCGTTCGACGAGGCGACGGGCTCCGGCGCCGATCTCCGAGCGGGCCCCGGTGACGCCCATGACCGCCGCGGCGTAGACGAAGCCGCGGTTGGTGCGGCCGACGACGGCGATGCGCTCGTCCGTGCTGCTCGGCGCCACCAGGAAGATCGGGTCGAGGTCGAGGTCGCGGCACGCCTCGAGCCACTCCGGCGCCTCCTCGGGGATGAGGTCGGGCGTGATGGCCCCGGCGCCGCCGGCGTCCTTGAGCGCCTGCGCCCAGCGGCGGAACCCGTAGCGGTGCACCGGGTTCCAGTAGCCCATGACGACCGTCGGCGCGCCGGTGGCGGCGACCGCCTCGACGGTGCGCAGGACGTCGGCCTGCCGGGTCCCGGCGTCGAGCGAGGCCTGGTGCGCTGCCTGGATGACCGGTCCCTCCATGAGGGGGTCGCTGTACGGCATGCCGACCTCGATCGCGTCGACGCCCTCCTCGACCATGGCGACCAGCGCCTCGACCGCACGGTCGTAGGACGGGAAGCCCGCCGGCAGGTAGCCGACCAGTGCCGAGCGCCCCTCGGCGCGGCACCGGGCGAACAGGTCGTCCAGGCCGCTCACCGGGCGACCCGGCCCGGGCGCACGGGACCGGTGCCCGCGGCGGTGCGTGCCGGGCGGGCGGCGTCGTCGTCGTCGTCGTGGGGCAGGCTCACGGCTGCTCGCCCTCGTGCGCGCGGACGAGCTCGGACTCGGCGATCTCCTCACCGGTCACCAGGCCGAACCAGCGCGCCGCCGTGTCGACGTCCTTGTCGCCCCGGCCGGAGGTGTTCACGACCAGGACGAGGTCGGACGCGTCGCGTCCGGCCGCCACCTGCGCGCGGCCCCAGTCGCAGGCGCCCGCGAAGGCGTGCGCCGTCTCGATCGCGCACAGGATGCCCTCGCTCTTGGCGAGCCTGTCCAGGCACTGCATCGCCCAGGCGTCCGAGATGCCGGTGTAGGTGGCGCGTCCGCTGTCGCGCAGCAGGGCGTGCTCGGGACCGACGCCCGGGTAGTCCAGGCCGGCGCTGATGCTGGTCGTGTCGGCGGTCTGGCCGTCGGCGTCCTGCATGAGGTAGCTGCGGGCGCCGTGCAGCACGCCCGGCTCGCCGGCGGTGAGCGGCGCGGCGTGCCGTCCGGTCTCGACCCCGTCGCCGCCGGCCTCGCACCCGACGAGCGCCACGTCGAGGTCGTCCAGGAACGGGTGGAACAGGCCCATGGCGTTCGAGCCGCCGCCGACGCAGGCGACGACGGCGTCGGGCAGCCGTCCGACCAGGTCGAGCACCTGCTGGCGCGCCTCGACGCCGATGATCCGCTGGAAGTCGCGCACCATCATCGGGAACGGGTGCGGCCCGACGACCGAGCCGATGACGTAGTGCGTCGTCTCGACGTTGGTGACCCAGTCGCGCATGGCCTCGTTCGTGGCGTCCTTGAGCGTCTTGGTCCCGCTCGTGACGGGGACGACCTCTGCGCCGAGCAGGCGCATCCGGGCGACGTTCAGCGCCTGGCGGCGGGTGTCCTCCTCGCCCATGTAGACGGTGCAGTCGAAGCCGAACAGCGCGCAGGCGGTCGCCGTGGCGACGCCGTGCTGGCCGGCGCCGGTCTCGGCGATGACGCGCTGCTTGCCCATCTTCTGCGTGAGCAGCGCCTGGCCCAGCACGTTGTTGATCTTGTGGCTGCCGGTGTGCGCGAGGTCCTCGCGCTTGAGCAGGATCCGGGCGCCGCCGGCGTGCTCGGACAGCCGGCGTGCGTCGGTGAGCGGCGTCGGCCGGCCGGCGTAGGTGGTGAGCAGCCGGTCGAGCTCGGCGAGGAACACCGGGTCGCGCTGGGCGGCGGCGTGCGCCGCGGTGAGCTCGTCGAGGGCGGCGACGAGGGCCTCGGGGACGAAGCGTCCGCCGTAGGCGCCGAAGTGGCCGGCGCTGTCGGGGCCGACGTAGTCGGGAGGAGTCGTGCGGTCGCCAGTGGTCGTGCGGTCGCCAGTGGTCGAGCGGTCGCCAGTGGTCGAGCGGTCAGTGGTGGTCACGGCTCCAGGCCTCGGGCAGAAGGGTGGTTCCCGGCGGTGACCAGGTCGGCGACCGCCTGGCGCGGGTCGCCGCCGGTGGCGACGCCCTCGCCGACGAGGACGGCGTCCGCACCTGCGGCCGCGTAGCCGAGCAGGTCGTGCGGGCCGCGCACCCCCGACTCGGCGATCTTCACGACGCCCGCGGGCATGCGCGGCGCGAGGCGGGCGAACACGCCGCGGTCGACCTCGAGCGTCTTGAGGTCGCGGGCGTTGACGCCGACGACGCGCGCACCCGCGTCCAGCGCCCGGTCGAGCTCGTGCTCGTCGTGCACCTCGACCAGGGGCGTCATCCCGAGCGACTCGGTGCGCTCGACGAGCGAGACGAGCGCCTCCTGGTCGAGCGCGGCGACGATGAGCAGGGCAAGGTCGGCGCCGTGCGCGCGGGCCTCCCAGAGCTGGTAGCTCGTCACGACGAAGTCCTTGCGCAGGACCGGCACCTCGACCCGGGCGCGCACCGCGTCGAGGTCGGCCAGGCTGCCGCCGAACCGGCGCGACTCGGTCAGGACGCTGATGACGCTCGCTCCGCCGGCCTCGTAGTCGGCCGCGAGCGCCGCCGGGTCGGTGATGGTGGCCAGCGCCCCCTTGCTGGGGCTGCTGCGCTTCACCTCGGCGATGACGGCGACGCCGGGCTGCCGCAGCGCAGCCGCGCCGTCGAGGGCGCCGGGGCGCTCGGCCGCGCGGGCCTTGAGCTCGTCGAGGGACGTGCGGGCCTGGCGCACCGCGAGGTCCTCGCGCACGCCGGCGATCAGGTCGTCGAGCACGCTCACGAGCGGTCCCCCTCTCGACGGGGACGGGCGCCCGGCGAAGGTCCGAGGGTATCCGTCGGGTCCTCCCCGCGGTCGAGCGCCTCCCACAGCGAGCGCTCGCCCCGTGCCGCGTCGGCGGCGTCGTCGACCGGCGGAGGTGCCGCCTCGCGCCGGGCGGCGGGCGCCTCGTAGCGCGCGCCCATCCCGGGCCAGGCCCGGCCCCGGACGGCAGCAAGCAGCCCGGCCAGCGCGAGCAGCACGCCACCGGCGGCGGTCACGAGCGGCCAGGCGGTCGCGGCGACCTCCGCGTCCGGCACGCCGACGCGGTCGTCGGCGAGGGTGACCGCGGCCAGGTCGGTGCCCAGCGTCGCCAGCACCACCCCGACGCCGGTCAGCAGCAGCAGGACGCCGACGGCGCGGCGCCCCAGCCCCCGGGTGGCCGGCAGCGCGACGACGCCGGCGAGCCCGACGAGCCCCAGCGCCCGAACGCCCGGCACGAGGTCCCCTCCGCTCAGCGCGACGGTCCGCGGGCCGGCGAGCGGTCCACCGGGCAGGTCGGCCGAGGTCCACGTCCGGCCGGCCGCCAGCAGGACGACGGCCGCGCCGACGACGCGGAGTCCATCGCCAGGACCCACGTCGGGATCGACCTCGAGCTCGTACTCCTCGGCCAGGCGCCTGAGCTCGCCTTCGGGGAGAGCGACGCCCGCGAACCCCTCGGGCCACTCCTCGGCGATGAAGGCGGTGGAGATGTCCCCCTCGCGGAAGCGCGGGTGGGCCATGACGGCCTGGAGGAACGGCAGGTTGTGCCCGATCCCCTCC
>CAXTFU010000171.1:0-10306 GCA_964243385.1 uncultured bacterium
GCTCCCGAGCGCGGCCCACCGCCGCAAGGTCGCGCGCGCGGCCGCCGCGGCCCGGGTGGCGGGAGCGTGACCGCGGGCGTGCTCCCGTCCGCCGGCGCGTCGTTCCCGGCCGCCCGGCCCCGCCGCCTGCGCCGCACCCCGGCGCTGCGCCGCCTGGTGGCCGACGTCCGCGTGCGTCCGGCCGACCTCGTGCTCCCGGTGTTCGTCAAGGAGGGCATCGAGGCGCCGCACCCGATCTCGTCCATGCCGGGGGTCGTGCAGCACACCCGCGACTCGGTCAAGAAGGCGGCGGCCGAGGCTGCCCGGGCCGGCATCGGCGGGATCATCCTGTTCGGCGTCCCGGAGGTGAAGGACGCACGCGGCTCCGGCGCCGACGACCCGTCCGGCATCGTGCAGCTCGCACTCGCCGACGTGGTGGCCGAGGTCGGCGACGAGCTCGTCGTCATGACCGACCTGTGCCTGGACGAGTACACCGACCACGGCCACTGCGGGCTGCTGACGCCGTCCGGCGAGGTCGACAACGACGCCACCCTCGAGCGCTACGCCGCCATCGCCGTCGCCCAGGCGCAGGCGGGCAGCTCGGTGATCGCCCCGAGCGGCATGATGGACGGCCAGGTCGCCGCGCTCCGCGCCGCGCTCGACGGCGCCGGCCACGCCGGCCTGCCGGTGCTCGCCTACTCGACGAAGTACGCCTCGGCGTTCTACGGGCCGTTCCGCGAGGCGGCCGAGTGCGCGCCGCAGTTCGGCGACCGCAGCGCCTACCAGCAGGACCCGGCCCGCTCGGCCGACGAGGGCGTCCGCGAGGCGCTGCTCGACGTCGCGGAGGGCGCCGACGCCGTCATGGTGAAGCCCGCGGGGCCCTACCTCGACGTGCTGCGCGCCGTCGCCGGGGCCGTCGACGTGCCGGTCGCGGCCTACCAGGTCAGCGGCGAGTACTCGATGGTCGAGGCCGCGGCCGCGAACGGGTGGATCGACCGGCAGCGGACGATCCTCGAGCAGCTCACCGGCATCCGGCGGGCGGGCGCGAGCATGGTGCTGACCTACTGGGCCACCGAGGCGGCCGGCTGGCTCGACCGCCCGTGACCGTCCGGTCGTAGCGAGGTGGTCGACGGCCTCGCCACCGCGGTCATCGCCGTCGCGCTGGCGCTCGCCCTGTGGGCCGGGGTGACCGCAGCCGTCGACCGGCCGGTGCCCCGGACGCACCTGCAGCTGCTGTTCGTGCTGCAGGCGCTCGTGCTCGTGCAGGCCGTCGTGGCGCTGGCGCGGTCCGGCGAGTGGGACGGCTCGAAGCCCGAGCTGTTCGGCTACCTCGCGGTGTCCGCCGTGCTCGTCCCCGGCGGCCTCGTGCTCGCCGTCGAGGAGCGCAACCGCTGGGGGGCGCTGGTGCTCGGCGTCGCCTGCCTCGTGCTCGCCGTCGTGGTCGTCCGCCTGCAGCTGGTCTGGTCCACCGGTGGCTGACCGCCGGCCCGAGGTCGGCCGCGGCGCGGGCCGGCTGCTCGTCGCGGTCTACGCCGTGTTCGCGCTGTCGGCGA
Organism: uncultured bacterium; assembly: GCA_964243385.1. Lineage (GTDB taxonomy): Bacteria > Actinomycetota > Actinomycetes > Mycobacteriales > SCTD01 > SCTD01. The sequence continues at coordinate 1,533 of CAXTFU010000171.1, forward strand.
CCTCCCGCGCGCTGCTCCAGCTCGCCACGGAGTTCTCCCGCGCGCCGCTGGCCTACCTGCTGTCGGCCGTCGCTGCCGTCGTGTACCTCGTCGCGACCGTGGCCCTGGCCCGCGGCGCCCGCCGGCTGGCGCTCGCCACCGTGACCTTCGAGCTGGTCGGCGTCCTCGTCGTCGGCGCGCTCACCTCGCTCGACCCCGGGCTGTTCCCCGACCAGACCGTCTGGTCCGGCTTCGGCGCCGGCTACGGCTTCGTCCCCCTCGTCCTGCCCGTGCTCGGCCTGCTGCGCCTGCGCGCGACCCGGTAGCCGGCCGCGGCTACGGTCGGTCGTCATGAGCCTCACCGCCGAGCAGGCCGGCGCGGACCTGCGCGCCTTTGTCGACGCCTCGCCGTCCCCGTTCCACGCCGTCGCCGAGCTGGTGCGCCGGCTGTCCGAGGGCGGCTTCACCGAGCTGCAGGAGCGTGACCGCTGGACGCTCGCCCCGGGTGACGCCCGCTACGTGGTGCGCGACGGGGGCAGCGTCATCGCGTTCCGCGTCGGGAGCGCGCCGCTGCCCGAGGCCGGGCTCCGCCTGGTCGGGACGCACACCGACTCGCCGACCTTCAAGGTCCGGCCCCGCTACGACGTCGAGCGCGGCGACTACCGCCTGGTCGGGGTCGAGCCGTACGGCGGGCTGCTCGCCCACACCTGGCTCGACCGCGAGCTCACCGTCGCGGGCCGGCTCGCCGTCCGCGGCACCGACGGCGGCGTCGAGCTGCGCCGCGTCGTCCTGCCCGGCGGACCGGTGCGGCTGCCGTCGCTCGCGATCCACCTCGACCGCGGCGTGCGCGACGGCCTGAAGCTCGACCCGCAGACGCAGCTCGTGCCCGTCTGGGGCGCGCGCACGGACCGCGACGGCTCGCTGCTCGACCACCTGGCCGCGGTCGCCGGCGCGCAGGTCGGCGACGTGCTCGGCCACGACCTGGTGCTGGCCGACGCGCAGCCGTCGGCGGTGACCGGCATCGACGGCTCGTGGGTCGCCGCCCCGCGCCTGGACAACCTCGGCTCGTGCCACAGCGCCGTCCTCGCGCTGCTCGCCGCGGCGCCGGCCGCGCACACGCAGCTGCTCGTGGCCAACGACCACGAGGAGGTCGGCAGCGGCTCGATGGAGGGCGCCCGCGGCTCGTTCCTCGAGGACGTGGTGGCGCGGCTCGTCGCCGCCACCGGTGCGGCCGACCCCCAGGACCTGCACGTCACGGTCGCCCGCTCGCACCTCCTGAGCGCCGACATGGCGCACGCGCAGCACCCGACGCAGGGCGAGCGGCACGAGCCGTCGCACGCGCCGGTGCTGGGCGGCGGACCGGTGCTCAAGCTCAACGCCAACCAGTCGTACGCGACCGACGCGCGCAGCGGCAGCTGGTTCGCCGCCCGGTGCGCCGACGCCGGCGTGCCGCTGCAGCACTTCGTGACCCGCGCCGACCTGCCGTGCGGCTCGACCATCGGGCCGCTCACCGCGACGCGGCTCGGCATCTCGACCGTCGACGTCGGCGCGCCGATGCTCGCCATGCACTCCTGCCGCGAGCTCGCCTCGGCGGCCGACGTGCCGCTCATGGTGCAGGCGATGACCGCGTGCTTCGAGATCGGCTGACACCCGGGCACTGCGGCGGTGGGATGCGCGCACGGGCGTCCGTGTTCGAGGCCGGCGACCCGGCGCAGCCCGGCCCCGACCGCACCGGCTGACCCGCGCGGGCGGTCCGCGGGGGCGACGGGCAGGATGGCGCCATGACGTACCCCTTCGAGGCGCCTGCCAGCGAGGCCCTGTTCGCGCGGGCGCAGCACGTCATCCCCGGCGGTGTGAACAGCCCGGTCCGCGCCTTCAAGGCCGTGGGCGGGACGCCGCGCTTCATGGCGAGCGGTCGCGGCCCCTACCTCACCGACGTGGACGGCCGCGAGTACGTCGACCTGGTCTGCTCGTGGGGGCCGATCATCCTGGGCCACGCGCACCCGGCGGTCGTCGAGGCGCTGCAGACCGCCGCGACCCGTGGGACGAGCTTCGGCACGCCGAGCGCGGGCGAGGTCGAGCTCGCCGAGCTCATCGTCGACCGGGTGGCCCCCGTCGAGCAGGTGCGCCTGGTGAACTCTGGCACCGAGGCCACGATGTCGGCGATCCGCCTCGCCCGCGGCTTCACCGGACGCAGCAAGGTCGTGAAGTTCGCCGGCTGCTACCACGGCCACGTCGACGCGCTGCTCGCCAGCGCCGGCAGCGGCATCGCCACGCTGGGCCTGCCCGACACCCCGGGCGTCACCGGCGCCACCACCGCCGACACGATCGTCCTGCCCTACAACGACCTGTCGGCCGTGCGGACGGCGTTCGAGCAGGCCGGCGACGAGATCGCGGTGGTCATCACCGAGGCGGCCGCGGCGAACATGGGCGTCGTCCCGCCGCTGCCGGGCTTCAACGCCGGGCTCAAGGCCCTGTGCGAGCAGTACGGCGCGCTGCTCGTGCTGGACGAGGTCATGACGGGGTTCCGGGTGAGCCGGGCCGGCCACTACGGCCTCGAGGGCGTCGCCCCCGACCTGTTCACCTTCGGCAAGGTCATGGGCGGCGGACTGCCCGCAGCGGCGTTCGGCGGGCGCGCCGACGTCATGGCGCGGCTCGCGCCCCAGGGCCCCGTCTACCAGGCGGGCACGCTGTCGGGGAACCCGCTGGCCGTGGCCGCCGGCCGTGCGACGCTCGAGCAGTGCACCGACGAGGTGTACGCCCACGTCGACGGGACCGCCGAGGCCGTCGGGCGGATGGTGTCCGAGGCGCTGACGACCGCCGGGGTCGCGCACCGGCTGAACCGTGCCGGCTCCCTGTTCAGCGTCTTCTTCGCCGACCACGCGGTGGTCGACTACGCGACCGCGTCGCAGCAGAACGTCCTGCAGTACCGGGCCTTCTTCCACGAGATGCTGGCGCGCGGCGTGTACCTGCCGCCGAGCGCCTACGAGTCGTGGTTCGTCAGCGCCGCGCACGACGACGCCGCCCTCGAGCGGGTGGCGGACGCCCTGCCGCACGCCGCGCGGGCGGCCGCGTCGGTGTCCGCGCCCGAGCTGGTCTCCCCGCCCACCGCGAACGACTCGACGTGAGCCGCCGACCCGACGAAGGAGGGTCCGCCCCATGACCCGCACCACCGTCCACCTGCTGCGCCACGGCGAGGTGCACAACCCCGACGCGGTCCTCTACGGCCGGCTGCCCGGCTTCCGGCTGTCCGAGGACGGCCTGCAGATGGCCCACGACGCCGCGGCGGCGCTGCAGGACCGCGACATCACCGTCGTCGTCGCCTCGCCGCTGCAGCGCGCGCAGGAGACCGCCGCCCCGACGGCCGCCGTGCTCGGCCTGCCGGTCGGCACGGACGAGCGGCTCATCGAGAGCGAGAACGTCTTCGAGGGCAAGCAGGTGGGCGTCGGCGACGGCGTGCTGAAGCGCCCGCACTACTGGCCCTACCTGCGCAACCCGTTCGTGCCGAGCTGGGGCGAGCCCTACGACGTCATCGCCCGCCGCATGCTCGCCGCCGCCGAGACGGCGCGCGACCGCGCCCGCGGGCACGAGGCCGTGTGCGTCAGCCACCAGCTGCCGATCTGGACGACCCGCCGCTACGTCGAGGGCCGCACGCTCTGGCACCGCCCCGACCGGCGGCAGTGCGGCCTGGCCTCGCTCACCAGCATCACCTGGGAGGACGACCGGATCGTCACCGTGACCTACAGCGAGCCGGCCGGCGCGGCGTCCCGGCGTCCCGGCGCGGGTGCGTAGCAGGTCACGCGACGCAGGGCCACCCCGGCAGGCACCGGCCCTGATCATCATCGATGATGGGGGAGTGCTCCGAGGTCCGGCGGCTGCCGCCGCTGCAGCTGCGTGCCTGCTCGCGCTGAGCGCGTGCAGCGGGACGACCGCCGGGGCCGGGCCGTCCGCGCCGCAGCTGAAGTCGCTCGAGACGGGGGCGGACGGCCTCATCCCGGTCGGCGACCGCCAGCCTGCGCCGCCGCTGTCCGGCACGACGCTGGACGGCGAGGCGCTCGACGTCGCCGACCTGCGCGGCGAGGTGGTCGTCCTGAACTTCTGGGCCTCCTGGTGCGCGCCCTGCCGGGCGGAGGCGCCGACGCTGAACGAGGTCGCGCAGCGCACGGCACCGGACGGCGTCCGCTTCGTGGGCGTCAACGTCAAGGACGAGGCGTCGCCGGCGCAGGCCTTCGAGCGCCGTCAGCAGGTCAGCTACCCCTCGCTGCACGACCAGCCCGGGCGGCTGCTGCTGCAGTTCCGCCGCATCGTCCCGCAGACGCCGCCGACCACGCTGGTCCTCGACCGCGAGGGCCGCATCGCCGGCTTCTTCGCCGGCGAGGTGCGGCTGTCCGAGCTGCTGACGCCGGTGCAGTCCGTCGCGGCCGAGCGGGCCTGAGGTGAGCGTGCGCGACGCGTTCGTGCAGGCCGTCACCGACGGCTCGCTGCTCGTCGCCGTCCCGGTGGCGGCCGTCGCCGGCCTGGTCTCGTTCCTGTCGCCGTGCGTGCTGCCCCTCGTGCCGGGCTACCTGTCGTTCGTCACCGGGCTGTCCGGCGAGCAGCTGGGCCAGGAACAGGCCCGGACGGCGACCACCGCGACGACGGCGAGCTCCGAGTCGGGCGACGTCCTCGTCCGCACGCCGCCCGTCCCGGTCGTGCGCCACCGCCGCCGGGTGCTGCTCGGCACGGTGCTGTTCGTGCTCGGCTTCAGCGCCGTGTTCGTCACGAGCGGCGCCCTGTTCGGCGGGCTCGGCTCGGTGCTCGCCGGCCACCAGGGCACCGTCGACGTCGTGCTCGGCCTGCTGACCATCGCGATGGGCCTGGCCTTCCTCGGGCTCGTCCCGGGGCTGCAGCGCGAGGTGCGGTTCCACCGCCTGCCCTCGCCGGGCCTCGCCGGTGCGCCGCTGCTCGGGGTGCTGTTCGGCGTCGGCTGGACGCCCTGCCTCGGGCCGACCCTCGCCGCGGTGCAGACGCTGGCCTACCGCGAGGCGAGCGCCGGTCGTGGGGCGCTGCTCACCGCCGCCTACTGCGCCGGGCTCGGCCTCCCCTTCGTCCTCACCGGCCTCGCCTTCACCCGCGCGCTCGGCGCCCTTGCCGTCGTGAAGCGCCACTACGCCGTCGTCATGCGCGTCGGCGGCGGGCTGCTCGTGCTCGTCGGCCTGCTGCTCGTCAGCGGCCTGTGGTCGGACGTCATCGCCGACCTGCGCGGCTGGGTCTCCGGCTTCGAGACGGCGGTCTGAGTGACCCTCACGTCCGACACGCCCGTCGACGAGGCCACCCGCCTGTCGACCGCGCCCGCACCGGCTCCCGCACCGAGGCCGTCGCCCACCGCCGGCGTGCGGCGCGCGTGGCGGCAGCTGGTGAGCATGCGCACCGCGCTGCTGCTGCTGTTCCTGCTCGCGCTCGCCAGCGTCCCCGGCTCGTTCCTGCCGCAGCGGTCGCTGAACCCGGTCGCGGTGCAGGGGTACTTCCTGGACCACCCGACGCTCGCGCCGCTGCTCGACCGGCTCGCCATGTTCGACGTCTTCGCGTCGCCGTGGTTCGCCGCCATCTACCTGCTGCTGTTCGTGTCGCTCATCGGCTGCCTGTCCTCCCGCCTGCGGCTGCACGCGCGGGCGCTGCGCCAGCCGCCGCCCGCGGTGCCACGTGTGCTCGCCCGGCTCCCGGCGCACGAGCGCTGGACGACCACGGCGCCGGCCGACGACGTCCTCGCCGCCGTGCGGCGCGACCTGCGCCGCAGCCGCTGGCGCGTCGCCGAGCGCCGGCTGCCCGACGGCGGGCTCGCGCTGTCGGCGGAGAAGGGCTACCTGCGCGAGACGGGCAACCTGCTGTTCCACGTCTCGCTGGTGCTGCTGCTGGTCGGCATCGCGCTCGGCGGGCTGCTGGGCTTCCGCGGCACCGTGCTCGTCAAGGAGGGCGACGCCTTCTCCAACACGGTGTTCGCCTTCGACGACATCACCCCCGGGCGCCGCTTCGACCCCGACCGGCTCGAGCCGTTCACCGTCGCGCTCGACGACTTCCAGGGCACCTACGCCGAGGACGGCAAGGCGCTGACGTTCTCCGCCGACGTCCGCTACGGCGAGGCCTCCGACGAGCCGACCCGGGCCTACGACCTGCGGGTGAACCACCCGCTGACGATCGGCGGCGCCAAGACCTACCTGCTCGGCCACGGCTACGCACCGAAGGTCGTCGTCGAGGACCCTGCGGGCAACCGGACGGAGCAGACGGTCGTCTGCCTGCCGCAGGGCCCGACGTTCCTGTCGACCTGCGTCATCAAGGTGCCGGACGCCGCCGGCGAGCAGCTCGCGTTCGAGGGCGTCTTCACGCCGACGACCGTGCAGGACCCCGAGACCGGACGGGTCACCTCGGTGTTCCCCGCCGCCGAGAACCCGGCGCTCACCGTGCTGGGCTTCCGCGGCGACCTCGGGCTCGACGACGGCGAGCCGCAGTCGGTGTACCAGCTCGAGGACCGCTCGCGGCTCACGCCGATCGGTGACGCCACGACGCCGGTGAAGCTGGCCGAGGGTGACACCTGGGAGCTGCCGGGCGGCGGCAGCCTCACCTTCGTCGAGACGACCGAGTGGGCGACGTTCCAGGTGACGCAGGACCCGGGCAAGCTCGTCGCGCTCGTCGCCGGCACCGGCATGGTCGTCGGCCTGTGCCTGTCGCTGTTCGTCCGGCGCCGGCGCGTCTGGCTCCGGTTGCTGCCGGCACCCGTCCCGGCAGGCGCCGGTCCGGCAGGCGCCGGTCCGGCAGGCAAGGTGACCGGGCCCGCCCGTACCGTGGTCGAGGTCGCCGGCCTCGCCCGCACCGGTCCCGAGGCGTTCGAGAACGAGTTCGCCGAGCTCCGCACGCGCGTCCGCGCGACCGCCCCCGAGCAGAAGTGAGCGTGCAGTGCCCATGAGCGACGCCGCACTGGCCCAGCTGAGCGACCGGCTGTTCCTGGCCACGGTCCTGCTCTACGCGCTCGCGATGCTGGCCTTCGCGGGCGAGCAGGCCTCGCGCCGGTCGCGGCGGCTCGCCGAGGCCGCCGCCGAGGGCGTGACGCTGCGCCAGGCTGCCGCCGCCCGCACCCGTGCGATGGCCGGGGCCGGCGGGCCGAGCATCCTCGTGCCGCCGCCCTCGCCGCACGTCGTGCAGCGCGCGCCCCGGCCCAGCCGGGCCGGCGCCGCCGGAGTGCTGCTCGCCGGCGCCGGCGTGCTCGTGCACGTGGGCTCGGTCGTGGCGCGCGGCCTCGCGGCCGACCGCACGCCCTGGGGCAACATGTACGAGTTCTCGTCCATGGTCGCCCTCCTGGCCGTCGTGATCTTCCTGGTGCTCGTCGCGACGGGGCGCGTCGAGCGCACCCTCGGGGCCTTCGTCATGGTGCCGGCGGTGCTCTACCTCGGCCTGGCCGGCACGGTGCTGTACGCCCCTGCCGGCCCGCTCGTCCCGGCGCTCGACTCGTACTGGATCAAGATCCACGTGTTCGCGGCGATCCTCGCCTCCGGGGCGTTCCTGCTGTCCGGGATCCTGGCGCTGCTCTACCTGCTGCGGGTGCGGCACGACGGCCAGGTCGCCGCCGGGCGCACCCCCCGGTTCCCGCTGTCGATCGGGTCGGCGCTGCCGGGCGCCACGGTGCTCGACCGGGTCTCGTACGCCGTCATCGCCTTCGCGTTCCCGATCTGGACGTTCGCCATCATCGCGGGCGCCATCTGGGCCGAGGCGGCCTGGGGCCGGTACTGGGGCTGGGACCCCAAGGAGACGTGGTCGTTCATCACCTGGGTGCTGTACGCGGGCTACCTGCACGCCCGGGCGACCGCCGGCTGGAAGGGCACCAAGGCCGCCTGGATCGGCGTCGCCGCCGCCGGCGCGCTCGTCATCGACTACTACGTCGTGAACATCTTCGTCGTGGGGCTGCACTCCTACAGCGGCACGGAGACCTGAGCCGCCTGACGGGTCAGCGCCGCGGCGCCGGTGAAGCGTGGACCAGTGCGGCGTCGCTCAGGCGGCGTCGTCGCGGGGGTCGGACCGGCGGCGGCGCAGCTCCCGCAGGAACTCGTCGTCGTCGTCCGGCGCCACCGGGCGCGCGGGCGGCGCGCTCGGCCCGCTGCGGCGACGGCGCGGACGGCCGGCGAGCAGCCAGGCCAGCCCGCCGAACAGCGGCACGAGCAGCACCACGAGCCACAGCAGCTTGGGCAGCGTGCGCACCTGCTCGCGCGGCGTCGTGACGAGGTCCACCAGGGCGTACGCGAACAGCCCCAGGCTGACCAGGGCGTAGAGCACCACGTCACGACCTCCTGTCGTCCCCCTGTGCAACGCACGAGGACGGACGCGTGATCCCGCACCGCCGGTCGGTTCGCGCGTCAGGCGTCCTCGCCGCGCTCCTCGGCCCGGCGCCGCCGCTCGGTGCGCCGCTGCTCCTCGGCCCGTGCCCGCAGGCCGCGCAGGAACTCCTCGTCGTCGTCCGGGCGGGACGGCGCGGCGCGCGGCCGGCGCGGCGCCTGCGGCGGCAGCCCGCGGTTGCCCTTGTACGGCATGGACGCAGCAGCCCCCTGCGGACGGCCGCCGACGAGCCAGGCGATGCCGCCCACGAGCGGGAGCACGACGATGAGCAGCAACCAGACGAGCTTGGGCAGGTTGCGCACCTGCGCCTCGGGCGTCGTCACGACGTCCAGCACGCAGTACACGAGCAGTGCGAGCTCGACCAGGACGAGGACGCCGCCACCGAACAGCACGCGGACCTCCGGGAGGGGAAGGGGGACCGGCGACAGTACGCC
>CAXTFU010000172.1:0-10274 GCA_964243385.1 uncultured bacterium
GGGGTGACCCGCTGGGACGCTCGCGGGGCGGGTTCGTCGGGCACGGGATCCTCCTGGACGGGCGGGCCGCACGCCGCGCACGCCCGGGCCTGCGGTGCGGCGGTGCGGTGCTGCGGACGGTGAGGGAGCGCCGGCCAGTGTCGACCTTCCGCTGCGGCGTGCGCGGCGGTTCGCGGGCGTGTCGCGCGCCTTTCGGACCCGGCGGCAGGACCGGTCGTCGGCCGCCGGGCACCGCGCGTGCGCCGTCCGTGCGCCGTCACCGCCGGGCGACCGCCCGGCGGCGGCGGGGCAGGGCGCGTACTAGCGTCGACCGCGTGCCGCCCCGCCCCCGGACCTCGTCCGCCCCCGCGTCCGCGCCGCTCGCCGAGCGCCCACCCGAGGGGACCGGCACCGCCGAGGGCCCCTCACCCGCCCGGTCGCGCACCCGCCGCGCGGCGACGAAGGGCCCGGTCCGCACGGGCCGGGCCGCGAGCCCGAGCTACGCCGTCGAGCGCTTCTCCCTCGACAACGGCCTGCGGGTGGTCCTGAGCCCCGACCCGAGCAGCCCGGTCGTGGCGGTGGCGGTCTACTACGACGTCGGCATGCGCAGCGAGCCGCAGGGCCGCACCGGCTTCGCGCACCTGTTCGAGCACATGATGTTCCAGGGCTCGGCGAACCTCGGCAAGACCGAGCACTTCACCCACGTCCAGGGCAGCGGCGGCACGCTCAACGGCTCGACGCACCTGGACTACACCAACTACTACGAGCTGCTCCCGAGCAGCGCGACCGAGCTCGCGATGTTCCTCGAGGCCGACCGCATGCGCAGCGTCGCCCTCACCCAGGACAACCTCGACAACCAGGTCGCGGTCGTGCAGAACGAGATCCGGGTCAACGTCCTCAACCGCCCGTACGGCGGCTTCCCGTGGCTGATGCTCCCGCCGGTGCTGTTCGACGACTTCGCCAACAGCCACAACGGCTACGGCGACTTCGTCGACCTCGAGAGCTCGACCCTCGAGGACGCGCAGGCGTTCTTCGACCGCTACTACACGCCCGGCAACGCGGTGCTCACCGTCGCCGGCGACCTCGACGTCGACCAGGTGCGCGGCTGGGTGGCGCAGCACTTCGGCGACATCCCGGCGCGGCCCGTGCCCGACCGGCCGTCGTTCGCGGAGGCGTGGCCGACCGAGCAGCGGCGCGAGGTCGCCCACGACCGCCTCGTCCCGACGCCGGCGGTCGCGATGGCCTGGCGGGTGCCCGACCCGGCCGACCTCGCCGGCTACCTGCCGTACGTCGTGCTCGCCGAGGTCCTCACCGACGGGGACGCCTCGCGCCTGCAGGAGCGGATGCTGCTCGAGGACCGGTCCGCGACGAGCATCAGCGGCTACCTCGGGCTGCTCGGCGACCCGCTGGACGCCCGGGACCCCACGCCGTTCCTGCTCGAGGTGCACCACCCGGCCGAGACGAGCCTCGACACGGTCGTCGCCACCGTCGACGAGGAGCTGGCCCGGCTCGCGCAGGACGGCCTCGAGCTGCCCGAGCTCGACCGGACGGTGGCGCGCATGACCGCGCGCTACCTGCGCGAGGTCGACTCGGTGCTCGGGCGGGCGACGACCATGGCCGTGTTCGAGCAGCAGCGCGACCGCGCCGAGCTCGTCAACGAGCTGCCCGACCTGCTCCGGCAGGTCGTCCCGGCGCAGGTCCAGGAGGCGGCGGCGACGCTCACCCCCAGCACCCGGGCGCTGCTCGAGCTGCGACCCGGCACCCCCGAGGGAGCGCAGGCGTGACCGCCCCCGCCCCCGCGCCGGCCGCTTCGCTGCAGCGACCCGTCCCCGGGCTCGCGACCCCGCGCAAGGCCAAGCTGCCGAGCGTCGCCGAGCGCACCCTGGACAACGGGCTGCGTGTCCTGGCGGTGCGCCGCCCCGGTGTCCCGCTCGCCGAGCTGCGGCTCCGCATCCCGTTCGCCAGCCCGTCCGGCCGCGGCGGCCGTGCGCACACCGCCTCGGCGGCGCTGCTCGGCGACACGCTGCTGGCCGGCACCGCGACGCGCACCGCAGCGCAGCTCGCCGCCGAGGTGCAGGCGCTCGGCGGCCAGCTCTCGGCCAGCACCGACGCCGACCGGCTGGGCTTCGGCGGGTCGGTCCTCGTGTCGGGCCTGCCCGGGCTGCTCGAGGTCCTGTGCGACGTGCTGACCGCCGCCGACTACCCCAAGCGCGAGGTGCTGGGCGAGCGCGACCGGCTCGTGCAGGAGCTGGCGATCTACCGCAGCCAGGCAGCCGTCGTCGCGCGCGAGGCGCTCCTGCGCCGCATGTACGGCGAGCACCCGTACGGGCGCGAGCTGCCGTCGGCCGAGGAGCTGCAGGAGGTCAAGCCGTCCGCCCTGCGCTCGCTGCACGCGAAGCGCATCGCCCCGGCCGGCAGCACGCTGACGATCGTCGGCGACCTCACCCCGGCGCGGGCCCTCGGGCTCGTCGAGCAGGCGCTGTCGGGCTGGACCGCGAGCAGCCAGGCGGTCGCCACGCCGGCGCTGCCCGACCCCGCAGCCGGACCCGCGCTGCTGCTCGACCGCCCCGGCGCGGTGCAGACGACGCTGCGCATGGCCGGACCGGCGCCGTCCCGCACCGACGCCGACCACGCCGCCTTCACCCTCGCGAACCTCGTGTTCGGCGGCTACTTCAGCTCGCGCTGGGTGGCCAACATCCGCGAGGACAAGGGCTACACCTACAGCCCGCACGCGCAGGTCGAGCACCCGCCGGCCGGGTCGCGGGTGACCGTGAGCGCCGACGTCTCGACGCCCACGACGGCGCCCGCGCTGCTCGAGACCGTCTACGAGCTCGGCCGGGTCGCGACGACGCCGGTCTCGCAGGCCGAGCTCGACCAGGCCCGCCGGTACGCGATCGGCGTCCTGGCCCTGAGCACGTCGTCGCAGGCCGGGCTCGCCAGCACGCTGTCGCAGCTCGCCGGCAGCGGGCTCGGTGTCGAGTGGCTGCGCGACCACCCGGCGCAGCTCGCTGCGGTCACGGTCGACGACGCGCTCGAGGCGGCCGCCCGCTACCTCGCGCCGAACCGGCTCACGACGGTGCTCGTCGGCGACGTCGGCCAGGTCGAGGCCCCCCTGCGGACGCTCGTCGACCTCGAGCTCGCGTGACCCTGCTCGTGCCGGGCGACCGGTGACGACCTCGGCGCGCCGCACCCCGGGCCTGTCGCGCGCGACCGTCGACCGCGACGCCGCCACCCGCGACGACCCGGAGGCGCTCGAGCGCGCCTGGTCGGCCGCGCGCGTGCTCGTCGTCGACGACGGCGCCGCCGCCGTGCTGGAGCAGGACCGGCCCCGCCTGGTGCTGGTCGACAGCGCCGAGGCGCCGGACGGCGACCGGCTCTACCTCGGCAAGGACGAGCAGGGGCCGCTGTTCGCGGTCGCCGGTCCGGCGCCGCGACGCCTCGGGGCGCGCCGGCTCGGGCTGCGCGAGGTGGGCGTCCTGCTCGACGACCACGACGCCGGGCTGCTCGTGCACGCCGTCGGGCTCGTGAACTGGCACCGGGCCCACCCGCGCTGCCCCCGCTGCGGCGCGGCCACCGAGGTGGTGCGCGGCGGCTCGGTGCGCCGGTGCACCTCCGACGGCAGCGACCACTTCCCGCGCACCGACCCCGCCGTGATCATGCTGGTGCACGACGGCGGCGACCGGTGCGTGCTCGGCCGCCAGGCGACGTGGCCGGCCGGGCGCTTCTCCACGCTGGCCGGCTTCGTCGAGTCGGGTGAGAGCGCCGAGCAGGCCGTCGTGCGCGAGGTCGAGGAGGAGGCGGGCCTCGTCGTCCGCGACGTCGAGTACGTCGCGAGCCAGCCGTGGCCGTTCCCGTCGAGCCTCATGCTGGCCTTCACGGCCCGCGCCGACGGCGACGCCGTGCCGGTCGGCCGCGACGGCGAGCTGGCCGAGGTGCGCTGGTTCACGCGCGACGAGGTGCGCGCGTCGGAGGTCTGGGGCAGCTCGAACGGCCTGCAGACGCCGTCGTCGGTGTCGGTCGCCTGGCACCTCATCACGGGGTGGGCGGGGACGCAGGGCTGACGCCGCGACCGGCGCAGGCGCCGGTCGTCCGTTCACCCGGGCGCGGCGACTGAGGTCGTGATCTTCGGGGCAGGAGCCCGCCGTGACCGCCGACAGCGCAGCCAGGGCCCAGCGCACCGCACGGGACGTCGAGGGCAGTGACGCCGTCCACGGGCTCGCCCGGCTCGGGCTCGCGGCGCGCGGGCTGGTGTGGCTGGTCATCGGGCTGCTCGCCCTGTCGGTGCTGCTCGGCGGGTCCGAGCAGACCGACCAGGGCGGTGCGCTGCGCGAGGTCGCGGACAAGCCGTTCGGCACGGTGCTGCTCGTCGTCCTGGTCGTCGGCTTCTTCGGCCACGCGCTGTGGCGCCTGCTGTCCGCGGTGGTCGGCCACACCGACGAGGACGGCGCGAAGCGCTGGCTGGGGCGCGCCGGATCGCTGGTCCGCGGTCTGCTGTACGCCGCGCTCGGTGTCGCCGTCGTGCGCTTCCTGACGGCGGGCGCCAGCGCGGACAAGACGCAGTCGGTGACCGCGGACGTCATGGCCGCGACCGGCGGGCGCTGGCTGGTCGGCCTCGGCGGGGTCGTCGCCGTCGGGATCGGCGTGGCGATGGCCGTGAAGGGGGCGCAGCAGGACCGCGCCGACAAGCTGGAGCGCGGGCGCATGCCGGCCGGGCTGCGCCGCCCGGCCGTGCGGATCGGGGTCGTCGGCCAGCTCGGCCGCGGCGCGGTCTTCGCGCTGCTCGGCGCGTTCCTGCTGCGGGCCGCGTGGCTGTTCGACCCGAAGCAGGCCAAGGGCCTGGACGCCGCGCTCGCCACGCTCGCCGCGCAGCCCTACGGCAAGGTGCTGCTCGGCCTGGCCGTGGTCGGGGTGCTGGCCTTCGCCGTCTGGTCGTTCGTCGAGGCCCTGTACAAGCGGCTCTAGGCCCGCACCAGGACCGCCGGGCGCTTCGGGTCCTCGGCGCGGACGAGCACGTCGCAGGCCTCGCCGGGACGCACCTGCGCGTCGTAGGCCTGCAGGGCCGCGACCTGCCAGTCGGGCAGGCCGCGCCGCCGCAGCGCCCCGGCCGACAGCGCGACGTGCACGGTCAGCTCGCTGCTCAGCCCGCGGCCGAGCAGGAACAGCCCGTCGACGAGCAGGACGCTGCGGTCCGGCACCGGCTCGGCGGAGCGGCGCGCCGACCGGTCGCGCGCCGCGTCCCACAGCGCGGGCAGGTACGAGCCGGTGGCGGCGCGGGCGAGCACCTCGCGCTCCAGCGCCGCGGCGTCCAGCCAGCCGGTGCGGAAGTGGTCCGCGTCCTCGCGGCCGTGCTCGAAGCGCTCACCGGCCGGGCGCAGGAAGTCCTGCCCGCGCACGCGCAGCGCGGGTCGCCCGGCGGCGGACAGCCCGGGGACGACCGCGTCGGCGAGCGAGCCGGCCCCGTGCCCGTCCAGCAGCACGCGGACGAGCGGTTCGGGACGCCCGGCCAGCAGCGCGACGAGGTCGTCCACGAGCCCCTCCGGTGACCGGGGGACCGGGCGGTCGCTCACGCGCGGGGCCGTCGGGCCCGTCCTCGCCGGCCGCCGGTCAGCGGCGGCCGGCCAGCTCGGGCGGGAGCGGGACGGCGGGGTCGGTCGCGGACATGACGATCTCGCGCGACAGGTCGTGCACCTTGCGGCCGCGCGAGCGGGCGACCTTGCGCAGGCGCTCGAAGGCCTGCCGCGGCGAGCTGTGCTGCCGCTCGGTGAGCACGCCGATCGCCTGCTCGACCACGACGCGGGCGGCGAGGGCGTGCTCGAGCTGCTTGACCGACATGCGCAGCTGGCCGACCTCGTCGAGCGGGGCGTCGCCCTTGGGCGGGCGGTTGCCGGGCGAGATCTCGGCCGCGAGCAGGTCGGCGAGCACCATCGCGCTGGTGAGGTCGCCCGTGGCGTGGTCGCCGACCGACCAGCCGCCCTCGGGGACCCGCCGGATGACGAGCTCCTCGGAGAGCATCGGGCCGAGGTGCGCGGCGATGACGTCCGCGAGCGACTGCAGCACCTGGAGCGTGGCGTCCGAGATCTCGACGTGGTCGCGGTCGATGCCGCACAGCGTCGCGACGACCTGACCGGACGGGGCCCGCACGGGCACCCCCACGTAGGAGGTGATGCCCAGCTCGGCGCGCTTCGGGGCGTCGGCGTACTCGGGGTCGTTGGCGGCGTCCGACGTGCGGGCCGGCGCGCCGGACAGCAGCCGGTGGCACAGGGCGTCCTCGCGGGCGCTCGAGCCGCCCTCGACGACCCCCGGCCACTCGGCCCGGGCGTGCACCTTCTCGAAGGTGAAGGTGTCCTCGGTGAGGCCGCCCAGGAACACGATCTCCATGCCGAGCACCTGAGCCGCGGAGGACATCACCGCGTCGATGGCGGGGTGCGACGGGATCTGAGCGCTCACGGGGGTCTTCCTGGTCGGCGGGTCGGGGCCTTCCCCCTCCCTACCCATCATCGGGCCTCCGTCGCTCGGCGTGCGGCCGGCGCCCCGACACGCCCCGTGACGAGCCGGCCCGACCGAGGCGGACGTCAGCCCGCGAGGCGCTGCTTGACCTGCGCGACGCTCGGGTTGGTGAGCGCCGAGCCGTCGCCGAACACGACGGTGGGGACGGTCTGGTTGCCGCCGTTGACGCTCATGACGAAGTCGGCCGCCTGAGGGTCCTGCTCGATGTCGACGACGTCGTAGGCGACGCCCTCGCGGTCGAGCTGCTTCATCAGGCGGTGGCAGTAGCCGCACCACTGCGTGCTGTAGATGGTCAGCGTGTCGGCCACGATCGCTCCTTCGTCCGGGCCCGTCGTCTCGACGGCTCGCAGGCGTCAACAGGCTGCGCGTCCTGCTCGTTCCCGACGGCGCGGACTGGGAGACTGGGGGCGTGCCTGCCCCGCTGCCCGCCTCGCTGACCGCCGACGACGTGCTCGACGCCCTCGACCCCGAGCAGCGGACGGCGGCGCAGGCCGTCCGCGGCCCGGTGTGCATCCTGGCCGGGGCCGGCACGGGCAAGACCCGCACGATCACCCACCGGGCGGCGTACGCCGTGCACTCGGGCGCGGTCCCGGCCTCCGCGCTGCTGGCCGTGACCTTCACCGCCCGAGCCGCGGGGGAGATGCGCACCAGGCTGCGCGCGCTCGGGGTCGGCGGCGTGCAGGCGCGCACGTTCCACGCCGCGGCGATGAAGCAGCTCAACTACTTCTGGCCGCGGGTCGTCGGGGGCGCCCCGCCGCGCCTGGTCGACAACACCTTCGGCCTCGTCGCGAACGCCGCGTCCCGGGCCCGCCTGCGTCCGGGCACGACCGAGATCCGCGACCTGCTCGCCGAGCTCGATTGGGCGGCCAGCACCCTGGTCGGTCCCGAGGACTACCCCGCCGCGGCGGCGCGGGCCGGGCGCGAGGGCCCGTACGACGCGGCCGTCGTGGCGCAGGTCTACGAGGCCTACCGCGACCTCAAGCAGGCGCAGGGCACCGCCGACTTCAACGACCTGCTGCTGCTGACCGCCGGCGCGCTCGAGGAGCACGCCGGGGTCGCCGAGGAGTTCCGCGCCCGGTACCGCTCGTTCGTCGTCGACGAGTACCAGGACGTCACACCGCTGCAGCAGCGCCTGCTCGACGCCTGGCTCGGCGGTCGCGACGACCTCTGCGTGGTCGGCGACGCGCACCAGACGATCTACAGCTTCACCGGGGCGACCCCGACCTACCTGCTGGACTTCCGCCGCCGCTTCCCGCAGGCGCAGGAGGTGCGGCTCGTGCGCGACTACCGCTCGACGCCGCAGGTCGTCGGCCTCGCCAACGCGGTCATCGCCAAGGCCGTGCCGGCCTCGGGCAGGCCCTGGGCTCGCCTCGAGCTGCTCGCCCAGCAGCCGCCCGGCCCGGCGCCCGTGTTCTCCGAGCACGCCGACGAGCCGGCGGAGGCCGACGCGGTCGCGCTGCGCTGCCAGCAGCTGCTCGACGCCGGGACGCCGGCCAGCGAGATCGCCGTCCTGTACCGGGTGAACGCGCAGAGCGCCGCGTACGAGGCCGCGCTGACGAACGCCGGCGTGCCGTACCTCGTGCGCGGCGGCGAGCGCTTCTTCGACCGCAAGGAGGTGCGCGAGGCGCTGCTGCTGCTGCGCGGCGCCGTGCGCGCCGCCGACACCGACGCCCCCAGCGGCCTGGCCGACCTCACCGCCGACGTGCTGCGCTCCGGCCTGGCCTGGGACCCCGAGCGCCCGCCCAGCGGCGCCGGGGCGACCCGCGAGCGGTGGGAGTCGCTGGCCGCGCTGCACCGGCTGGCTGCAGACCTCGCCGAGACCGTCCCGACGGCCGGGCTGCGCGACCTCGTCGCCGAGCTCGAGGAGCGCGCCGCGGCCCAGCACGCCCCGAGCGTCCAGGGCGTCACGCTCGCGTCGCTGCACGCGGCCAAGGGCCTGGAGTGGGACGCCGTCTTCCTCGTGGGGCTCGTCGACGGCACGCTGCCGCTCGTGCACGCCGAGGGCGTCGCCGCCGTCGAGGAGGAGCGCCGCCTGCTCTACGTCGGGGTCACCCGCGCGCGCACCGTCCTGCAGCTGTCCTGGGCGCTGTCGCGCTCGCCCGGCGGGCGGGGCAGCCGCCGTCCGTCCCGCTTCCTGGACGGGATGCACGTGCCGTCGACCCGTCCGTCGGCGCCCGCCGGCGCCGCGCGGGCCGCCCGCCGCGAGCGCACCGGCCCGGTGGCCTGCCGCGTCTGCGGCGCAGCCCTCACGGCCGCGGTCGACCGCAAGCTCGGCCGCTGCGGCGACTGCCCGGCCGACCGCGACGAGCAGCTGTTCGACGCGCTGCGCGAGTGGCGGGCCGAGCGGGCCAAGACCCTCGGGCAGCCGGCCTACTGCGTCTTCACCGACGCGACCCTGACCGCGATCGCCGAGCAGCGGCCCGGCAGCGTCGCGGCGCTCGTCGCGATCCCCGGGATCGGGCAGACGAAGCTGGACAAGTTCGGCGAAGAGGTCCTCTCGCTGGTCGGGGCGACGGCGAGCGCGTGACGACGTCCCGTAATTCGCTTGCACCGCCCGGAAGACCCCTCTACCTTCCGACGTGCTGGGAGTTCCCAGCACGCAGACCGCGACGAAGGACGGAGGTGGACGACGTGAAGACGACGATGACGAAGACGCGCACGGCGGCCACCGTCCTGTCCAGCAGCGACCCGTCCAGCACCGACCTGTTCGGCATGCCCGTCGGCTCCGGCATGCCCGGCGGCGCCGCGATGCCCGTGGGCCTGGCCTGCTACGTCGCGGTCGAGCAGTCGGCGCACACGGCGCCGGTCTGGTCCGCGCAGGGGACAGGTGTGTCCGCTGCCGGTGGCTCGGCCTCGTTCGTGCACCGCAGCAACGACCCCGCCACGTCCGCCGCGTCCGGCGAGTCCCCGGATGCAGGCGCCTCCGCTCTGGTCGCCATCGCCACCGGCGCCCGCGTCACCGATCTCCCGGGTTCCCCACCTCGAGGTGCACCGGTCTGAGCTCGCTCAGACCGACAGCAGCCTCGAGGCCGCGGATCCCGACCAGGGATCCGCGGCCTTCGTGCGTTCCGCAGCACCTGTCCGCACCGCCTCACCGAGGCCCGACCCACTCCAGAAGGCCCCACCGGGCCCGCACCCGAAGGTGACGACCGTGTTCACCGCTCCCGGCTCGACCCTCACCGACGAGACCCTGACCGACGAGACCCTGACCGGTACCGCCCCCACCGCGTTCGACGCTCCGGCGTTCGACGGCGGCGACAGCACTGCCCTGGCCTCGACCGACGGGACCCGCGACGAGCGGGCCCGCACGGGCGAGGACGAGGTGGCCGGCAACGACCTGCCCTCAGGGGAGGTCGAGCTGCCCTGCTGGTCGGCCGACCCCGACCTGTGGTTCGCCGAGTCGCCGGCGGACGTCGAGGCCGCCAAGGCCCTCTGCGTCCCCTGCCCGCTGCGCGAGGCCTGCCTCGCCGGTGCCCTCGAGCGGCGCGAGCCGTGGGGCGTCTGGGGCGGTCAGCTGCTGGTCGCCGGTGTCGTGGTGGCGCGCAAGCGCCCCCGCGGACGGCCCCGCAAGACCGACCTCGCCGCGTAGGACCCCCGGCGGGCACCCGCCCGCCGGGGCCGGCTCCCCGGTCCTGAGCCGCCGTCCTCCTGCACCGTCCCCCGATCCCTGCCCGCTCCGACTCCTGACCGCGCCGACTCCTGACCGCGCCGACTCCTGACCGCTTCGAGCCACTCCGCTTCGAGCCTGTCCGCTTCGAGCCTGTCCGCTTCGAGCCTGTCCGCTTCGA
>CAXTFU010000173.1:0-10270 GCA_964243385.1 uncultured bacterium
ATCTTCCTCATGGGCACCTGGCTGCATCTGCGCGGGCAGGCCAGCGTCGGCGAGGCGACGGCCGCCGCGCTGTTCTTCGCCCGGCTCTTCGACCCGGTCATGGAGCTGCTGTACCTGCTCGACCGGGCGCAGGACGCCGGCGCCGCAGCCGCCCGGCTGGTCGGCGTCGCGACGCTGCCGGCCCGCCCGCCCCGTGCCGCGCCGCCGGCGACCGCCGGCGCCGTCGAGGTGCGCGTCGAGCAGCTGCGCTTCGCCTACGGCGAGACGGGCGGCGAGGCGGGCTGCGAGGCGGGCGGCTATGTGGGCGGCGCGGTGGGCGGCGAGGTGCTGCACGGCGTCGACCTCGTCCTGCCGGCCGGCACGCGGACGGCGCTGGTCGGGCGCAGCGGCGCGGGCAAGTCGTCGCTCGCCGGGCTGGTCGCCGGCGTGCACGCCCCGACCGCGGGACGGGTGCTCGTCGACGGCCGGCCGCTCGACCCCGAGGCGCTGCGGGCCCGCGTCGCGCTCGTCACGCAGGAGGTGCACGTGTTCGCCGGCACCCTCGCGGGCGACCTGCGCCTCGCCCGGCCGGACGCCACCGACGACGAGCTGCACGCGGCGCTCGCCGCCGTCCGCGCCGACTGGGTGGCGGCGCTGCCGGACGGGCTCGCGACGCCGGTCGGCGCGACCGGCCTGCACCTCGACCCGACGCGCGCGCAGCAGCTCGCCCTCGCCCGGCTGGCCCTGCATCCGGCGCCGGTCGTCGTCCTCGACGAGGCGACCGCGGAGGCGGGCAGCGCCGGGGCGCGCCTGCTGGAGGCGGCGGCCGTCGCGGCGACCTCCGGGCGGACGAGCCTCGTGGTCGCGCACCGGCTGTCGGTCGCCGCGAGCGCCGACCGGGTGGTCGTGCTGGACGCCGGCCGCATCGTCGAGCAGGGCACGCACGACGCGCTGCGCGCCGCGGGCGGGCCCTACGCGGCGCTGTGGGCGGCGTGGGCCGCGCCGCGCGAGGCGGCCGACCGCGGCTGACCGCTTGCCCGTCGGGTGCACGATGCAGCAGGAGCCAGACGACGCGGGGGGACGCATGATCGTCGAGTACATCCGGTACACCGTGCCGGTCGAGCAGGGCGAGGACTTCGCACGGGCGTACGCGACCGCGTCCGCCGTCCTCGACGCCGACGCGCACTGCCTGCGCTACGAGCTGGCGCGCGGGCACGAGGAGCCGGAGCACTGGGTGGTGCGCATCGAGTGGGACTCGCTCGAGGGCCACGAGCAGGGCTTCCGGAAGGCACCGCACTTCGCCGGCTTCTTCGCCGCGGTGCGCCCGTGGTTCTCGGCCATCACCGAGATGAAGCACTTCGAGGTGCGGACGGCGTCGTCCTGACGGCTCGCGGGGCTCAGCGGTCGGCGCACTCCTGCTCCACGGTGAGCACGCGCTGCTCGAAGGCGTGCAGCTCGGCGTCGGCGCGCGTCGTCTCGGCCGGCGACGCCGTGCCCGACTGCGCCAGCTCGAGGTAGGCCTCGCGCTGGGCAGTCCGCTCGGCCTGCAGGCCGGCCAGCTCGTCGCAGGACCTGCCGGAGCACCCGGCGCTCAGCGACACGGCCGCGACGAGCAGCACGAGGACGGGGGCGCGCACCCCGGCGACGCTACCCACGGCCGACGTGCCCCGCGCCGCGTGCGGGTCACGACGTCCGCCGGTCGATCGCCTCCTCGATCTCGCGCCCGACGGCGCGCGAGCGACGGGTGTCGCGGGTGCCGCGCCCGGAGAGCCCCGCCTCCTCGACCTCCTCGTCGATCGCCCGCGACCGGGCGGCGCCGAGCTCCGTCGGGTGCACCGCCATGAGCGTCCGCAGCAAGGGGAGGTCCTCGTCGGGGGCGTCGGCCCGCACGAGGGCGCGGGTGTAGCCGCCGAGGTGCTGCAGGCCGGTGATGTCGTGCTGCCGCGACATCTCGGCCAGCACGCTGAGCTCGTACTGCAGGCGCCGCTCGCGGGCGGCGTCCTCGCGCGCCTCCTGCGCCGCGACGGCGGCCTCCTCGCGCGTGCGCTGGGCCTGCTGTCCGGCGTACCGGACGGCGAGCACCGCCAGCACCGCCGTGACGACGGTCGAGACCGCCCCCACCCAGGTCAGCCAGCCGGCGACCAGCTGGACGCGGTCCGGGTCGGAGGTCTCCAGGGCGGTGACGTGCCACGACATGCGGACGTTCTACCTGTCCGTGGCCGGGGCGTCACGGAACGCTCGCCTCTCGCCATCGGAACTCGCTGTGCCCGCCGGGCGGTCAGGGAGATACTGCCCGTCGCGGAGGGGGGCCGCCGAGCGTCCCCCTGCGCCCGGTCACGGGACAGCCGCGTGGCCGGACCCGCCCGACGCCCTGCCCAGCGTCGGGCCGACAGCTCGTCCAGGAGGAGCGCACGTGATCCCGGTCCAGCAGTCCAGCGACAGCCCCGACGCCCGGGGACCCGCCGCGCGCAGCGCCGCGCTCACCAAGGTCTACGGCGCCGGCGACACCGAGGTGGTGGCCCTCGACGCGGTCGACGTGGCCTTCGCCCGCGGCGAGTACACCGCGATCATGGGCCCGTCCGGGTCCGGGAAGTCGACGCTCATGCACTGCATGGCCGGGCTGGACGCCGTCACCTCCGGCCAGTCGTGGATCGGCGACACCGAGGTCAGCGGCCTCGACGACAAGGGGCTGACGCGCCTGCGCCGCGACAAGGTCGGCTTCGTCTTCCAGGCCTACAACCTGCTGCCGACGCTCACGGCGCTCGAGAACATCACGCTGCCGATGGACATCGCCGGGCGCACGCCCGACCCCGCGTGGCTCGACCAGGTCGTCGACGCCGTCGGGCTGCGACAGCGGCTCGGGCACCGCCCGACGCAGCTGTCCGGCGGGCAGCAGCAGCGGGTGGCCTGCGCCCGCGCGCTGGCCGGGCGCCCCGAGATCGTCTTCGCCGACGAGCCGACCGGCAACCTCGACTCGCGCAGCGGCTCGTCGGTCCTGTCGTTCCTGCGCACGTCCGTGCGCGAGATGGGCCAGACGATCGTCATGGTCACGCACGACCCGGCGGCGGCCTCCTACGCCGACCGCGTCCTGTTCCTGGCCGACGGCCGCATCGTCGACGAGATGGCCGGCCCCACCGCCGACCGGGTGCTCGAGCGCATGAAGGCCTTCGACGCCGGCCGAGCCCCCGCGGAGAGCTGACATGTGGCGGACGACCGTGCGCGGGCTGCTCGCGCACAAGCTCCGGCTGGCCCTGTCCGGGCTCGCCATCGTGCTCGGCGTCGCGTTCGTCTCCGGCACGCTGATCTTCACCGACACGCTGAGCAAGACCTTCACGAACCTGTTCGAGAGCACCGCCGCCGACGTCAGCGTCGAGCGGGCGTCGGCCTTCTCGACCGGCATCGACAGTCCCGGCGGCAGCGCGTCGTTCGTCCCCGGTGACCTCGTGGCGCAGGTCCAGGCCGTCGAGGGCGTCGCGGCCGCCGAGGGCTACGTGCAGGCCGAGGGCGTGTACGTGCTCGACGCGGACGGCGAGGTCCTGGACACCGGCGGCGCCCCGGGCGTCGGCGTCAGCTGGTACGCCGACCCCGACCTGTCCCCCAGCCGGCTGACCGACGGGCGCGAGCCGCGCGGCGCCGGCGAGGTCGCGCTCGACAGCGGCACGGCGCAGGAGGCCGGGTACGAGGTCGGCGACGACGTGACGCTGCTGACGCCCGGTCCCCGGCTCGAGGCCGAGGTCGTCGGCATCTTCGTCTTCGGCGAGGACGGCGGGCTGGCCGGCGCCTCGCTGACCGCCTTCGACCGCGCGACCGCGCAGGACCTGCTCGGCGCCGGCGACGGCCTGTCCGGCATCAGCGTGCAGGCCGCCGACGGGAGCTCCGAGGAGCAGGTGCGCGACGCGGTCGCGGCGGCCCTCGGGGCCGGCTACGAGGTGCGGACCAGCACCGAGCAGGCCGACGAGCAGGCCGACGCGCTGGCTGACGGGCTGGCGTTCGTCAACGTGTTCCTGCTCGTCTTCGCGGGGGTGGCGCTGTTCGTCGGCTCCTTCATCATCCTCAACACCTTCTCGATGCTCGTCGCGCAGCGCACCCGCGAGCTGGCCTTGCTGCGCGCGCTCGGCGCGGGGCGCGGCCAGGTCACCCGCTCGGTGCTCGCCGAGGCCGGCCTGCTGGGGCTGGCCGGGTCGACGGTCGGCCTGCTGGGCGGGCTCGGCATCGCCACGGCGCTGCGTGCGCTGTTCGGCCGCTTCGGGCTGACCCTCGACGGCAGCCTGGTGTTCTCCGTGCGCACCGTCGCCTGGGCGTACGCGGTCGGGCTGCTCGTCACGCTGCTGGCCGCCTACGTGCCGGCCCGGCGGGCGGCGCGCACGCCACCGGTCGCCGCCATGCGCGACGACCACGTGGCGGTCGAGAAGTCGCTGCGCCGCCGCACCGCGCTCGGGGCCGTGCTGGCCCTCGCGGGCGTCGCCGCGCTGGTCGTCGGCGCCGGCACGGACGACGGCTCGCAGGCCGCCTCGCTCGTCGGCCTCGGCTCGGTCGCGCTCATGCTCGGCGCGATCGCCCTGAGCCCGGTGCTCGCCCGGCCGTTCGTGCGGGCCGTCGGCGCGGTGCTGCCGCGCATCTGGGGGACGACCGGCCACCTGGCCCGCGAGAACGCCCTGCGCAACCCCCGGCGCACGGCCGCGACGGCGTCCGCCCTCATGGTCGGCCTGGCGCTCGTCGGCGCGTTCTCGATCATCGGGGCGTCGACGAACGCCTCGATCGACCGGCTCGTCGGCAACGCCCTGTCGGCCGACTTCGTCGTGTCGACCGCCGTCGGGCAGCCGTTCACGCCGGAGGTCGCCGACCGGATCGGACAGGTCGACGGCGTCGCGTCGGTCATGCAGGAGCGCTTCGGCACGGCGCAGCTCGCGGGTGAGGAGACGTTCTTCGCGGCGGTCGACCCGGCCTCGCTCGACGACACGCTCGTGCTCGACTACGTCGCCGGTGACACCTCCGGGCTCGAGGGCGACGGGCTGCTCGTCGACGAGCCGACCGCCGAGGCGCGCGGGTGGGAGGTCGGCGACGAGGTCGCCGCCGTCATGCCGACCGGCGACGAGGTCGACCTCACCGTCGGGGGCATCTACTCCACGAACGGGGCCGTCGGCCCGGCCGTCCTGTCGCTCGCGACGCACGCCGCGACCGGCGGCACGGCGCTCGACCGGTACGTCTACGTCGACGTGGACGACGACGCCGACCTCGCCGCGGTGCGCGCGCAGCTCGAGGAGCGGGTCGACGCCTACCCGGTCGTCGACCTCAAGGACCAGGACGAGTTCGCGGAGGAGCAGCGCGGCCAGGTCGCCCAGCTGCTGCTGCTCATCAACGCGATGCTCGTGCTGTCGGTGCTCATCGCGGTGCTCGGCATCGTCAACACGCTGGCCCTGTCGGTCATCGAGCGGACCCGCGAGATCGGCCTGCTGCGCGCCGTCGGCATGGGCCGCAGCCAGCTGCGCCGCATGGTGCGGCTCGAGTCGGTGCTCATCTCGGTGTACGGCGCGGTCCTCGGGCTCTCGCTCGGCGCCGTGTTCGGCATCAGCCTGGTGCGGTCGCTGGCGGACCAGGGCATCGAGGTGCTCGTCGTCCCCGGCGGGCGGCTCGCGCTGTTCCTGCTCATCGCGGCGGTCGTCGGCGTGCTCGCCGCGGTCTGGCCCGCCCGGCGCGCGGCGCGGCTGCAGGTCCTGCAGGCCATCGCCTCCCACTGACGCCGCTCCCCCGCCCGGGCAGTCCGGCGCCGGGCAGCCCGCCGGGTCAGGGGCGCCGGGTCAGGCCTTGCTGTAGTCGTGGAAGCCGCGGCCGCTCTTGCGGCCCAGCAGTCCGGCGTCGACCATGCGCATGAGCATCGGCGGCGGCGCGTACAGCGGCTCCTTGAACTCCGCGTAGAGCGACTCCGCGATGGCCTGCACGGTGTCCAGGCCGATGAGGTCGGTGAGCTGCAGCGGGCCCATCGGGTGGGCGCAGCCCTGCACCATGCCGGCGTCGATGTCCTGCGCCGAGGCGAAGCCCGACTCGAGCATCCGCACCCCGGACAGCAGGTACGGGACGAGCAGGGCGTTGACGATGAAGCCGGCCCGGTCCGGGGAGTGGATGACCGTCTTGCCGAGGTCGGCCTCGGCCAGGTGCTGCACCCGCTGGACGGTCTCGTCGCTGGTGAGCAACGACGGGACGACCTCGACCAGGGCGAGCACCGGCACGGGGTTGAAGAAGTGCATGCCGACGACCTGCGACGGGCGGCGGGTGGCCGTGCCGAGCTTCATGATCGGGATGGACGAGGTGTTCGACGCGAGGATCGCGTCGTCGCGGACGAGCACCGCGTCGAGCCGGCGGAACAGGTCGGTCTTGACCGCCTCGTCCTCGCTCGCCGCCTCGACGACGAGCTCGGCGTCGGCGAGCTCGTCGAGGTCGGTGCCGACCTGCACGCGGCTCAGCACCTCGTCGCCCGCCGCCTCGTCGAGCTTGCCGCTGCGCACCGCGCGGGCCAGCGACGCCTCGACGCGGGCCCGTCCGCGCGCTGCCGCGTCCTCGGACACCTCGTGCACGCGGACGGTGCGGCCGGCGCGGGCGAAGACCTCGGCGATGCCGGAGCCCATCAGGCCGCAGCCGACGACACCGACGGGCGCGGAGGTGGTGCTGGTCATGGGAGTCCCTGGACGTGGCGGCGGGCGGGAGGGTGGGCCGGAGGTCAGCGCAGCAGTGCCCGGGCCATGACCACCCGCTGGATCTGGTTCGTGCCCTCGTAGATCTGGGTGATCTTGGCGTCGCGCATGTAGCGCTCGACCGGGAAGTCGGTCGTGTAGCCGGCGCCGCCGAACAGCTGCACGGCGTCGACCGCGGCCTGCATCGCGGTGTCGGAGGCGAAGCACTTCGCGGCCGCCGAGGCGAAGGTCAGGTCGGCCGCCCCGCGGTCGGCCTTGGCCGCCGCGACGTAGACGAGCTGGCGGGCGGCCTCGGTCTTCATCGCCATGTCGGCGAGCATGAACTGCACGCCCTGGAAGTCGGACACGGGCTGGCCGAACTGGCGGCGGTCCTTGGTGTAGGCGATCGCGGCGTCCAGGCTGCCCTGCGCGATGCCGACGGCCTGCGCGGCGATCGTCAGGCGGGTGTGGTCGAGCGTCGCGAGCGCCGTCTTGAAGCCGGTGCCGGGCGCGCCGATCATCCGGTCGGCGGGGATGCGGCAGTCGGCGAAGTGCACCTCGCACGTCGGCGAGCCCTTGATGCCCATCTTGTGCTCGGGCAGGCCGACGCTGAAGCCGGGGTCGTCGGCGTGCACGACGAAGGCCGAGATGCCGCGGGCGCCGATGCCGGGCTCGGTGACGGCCATGACGGTGTAGTGCGTCGAGACGCCGGCCTGGCTGATCCACGCCTTGGTGCCGTTGAGGACGAAGCTGTCGCCGTCCCGCACCGCCCGCGTGCGCATGGCGGCGGCGTCCGAGCCGGCCTCGCGCTCGGACAGCGCGTAGGAGAACGTCCACTCCCCCGTCGCGACCTTCGGCAGGTAGCGCGTCTTGATGTCGTCGTCGCCGGACAGCAGCAGGCCGGTCGTGCCGAGCTTGTTCACCGCGACGATCAGGCCGGTGCTGGCGTCGACGCGGGACAGCTCCTCGATGACGATCGCCGTCGAGATGGCGTCCGCGCCCGCGCCGCCGTACTCCTCCGGCACGTGCAGCGAGAGCAGGTCGTTGCGGCGCAGGCCCTCGTGCAGGTCCCACGGGTAGACGGCGGTCCGGTCGACCTCGGCGGCGCGCGGCGCCACGACCGCCTCGGCGAAGGCGCGCACGCTCTCACGCAGCGCCTCGTGCTCCTCGGTCAGGCCGTACGCCGACTGCGGGTCTGCGGTGGTGGTCATGCGGGCTCCCGGGGTGCGTCGACGTCCGATCGTGGCGAGACCCGATCGTGGCGCGAGGTCCCGATCGTGGTGGGACCATTGTCGCGGACGCGGCGCGGGGCGGCCCGCCGGGACGTGCGGTCAGCGCCGCGCCCCCGACACCGGCGGACCGGGCGGGGGCGCGAGGGCCGGCGGGTCAGCCGGTGGGCAGGGCCTTGGAGACCTTGCGGGCCTTCTTGGCCGACTGCTTGGCTGACTTGCGCGCCGACCGCTTCGCACTGCGGGCCGCGCCCTTGGCGCCGTCGACGACGCCGTCCATGAGCAGGGTGAGGCCAACGCCGACGAGCCAGACGTCCTTGGCGATGCCGACGCCGTCCTGCGTCGGGCGGATGCTGCCCTCCTCGCGCAGGCCGGGCGTCTTGAGGTAGAGGTTCACCAGGCCGGCACCGAACGCGGTGAGGCCGGCACCGGCGACGACCGGGGAGACGAACGGCAGCAGCAGGGCGGCGCCGAGCGCCATCTCGCCGGCCGACAGGCCGGAGGTGAACGTCTTGGGCTTGACGTTGCCGAACGCCGGGATGGAGCCCGTCGCCATGCCGTGGATGCCCGCCGCAGCCTCCTCGGGGAGCCCGCGCTTGCCCAGGCCGGAGTTGAGGATGAACGCGCCGGTGGTGACACGCAGCGGGATGTGGCTCAGACGCACGGAGGACTCCAGGGGTGGGAGGACGGACGGACTCGGTCGAGCGCTACCCGGGACGGTGCTCGCGACACCGCCCGACCTGGGCGAACGCTACGCCGCAGCGCGGGCCCGCTGCAGCGCCGGGCCGATCTCGTTGTCGTAGGCCGTGAGCGCGGACGCGATCGCCATGTGCATGTCCAGGTACTGGTAGCTGCCGAGGCGTCCGCCGAAGTGGACGTCGGGCTCGGCGGCCATGAGCTCGCGGTAGGCCGACAGGCGGCGCCGGTCCTCGGGGGTGTCGACCGGGTAGTACGGCTCGTCGCCCTGCTGCGCCCAGCGCGACCACTCGGTCATGATGACCGTCCTGCCCTCCACCGGCCTGCGCTCCGGGTGGTAGTGCTGGAACTCGTGCACGCGGGTGTACGGGACGTCCTCGTCGGCGTAGTTCATGACCGTCGTGCCCTGGTGGTCGTCGACGTCGAGCACCTCGGTCTCGAGGTCGAGGGTGCGCCAGCCGAGCGCGCCGGCGCGGAAGTCGAAGTACCGGTCGACCGGCCCGGTGTAGACGACGGGCGTGCCGGTGGTGCGCTGCGCCTGCACGTCGAACCAGTCGACGCCGGTGTGCACCGTGACCCCGGGCGTCTGCGCCATGCGGGTGAGCAGCGCGCCGTAGCCCTCGACCGGGATGCCCTCGTGGGTGTCGGCGAAGTACCGGGTGCCGTAGGTGTAGCGGACGGGCAGGCGGTTGATGATGCGCTCGGGCAGCTCGCGCGGGTCGGTCTGCCACTGCTTGGCCGTGTAGCCGCGGATGAAGGCGTCGTAGAGCGGACGGCCGATGAGGCTGACCGCCTTCTCCTCCAGGTTCGTGGGCGTCGCGCCGCCGAGCTCGGCGGCCTGCTCCTGCACCAGGGCGCGCGCCTCGCCCGGGGTCATCGCCCGGCCGAAGAACTGCGTCATCGTGGCCATGCCGATGGGCATCGGGAAGACCTTGCCCTGGTGCGTCGTCCACACGTGGTGCCGGTACTCGTTGAAGGCGCCGAAGCGGTTGACGTAGGCCCAGACCCGCTCGTTGCTGGTGTGGAAGATGTGCGAGCCGTAGGTGTGCACCTCGATGCCGGTCGTCGGCTCGGGCTCGCTCCAGGCGTTGCCGCCGAGGTGCGTGCGCCGGTCGAGCACGACGACGCGCGCGCCGTCCGCAGCCGCCCGCTCGGCCACCGTCAGGCCGTAGAAGCCCGATCCCACGACCACGAGGTCGGCGTCCTGCAGTCCCAAGTCCATGCCAGAACGGTAACCGCCGGAGCGGCCGGTCGAACCGCGAGAAGCGTCACTCGCCGGCCAGCCAGGTGCCGGTCCGCACGGCGAGCAGGACCCCGACGACGACGAGCGGGATCGTCCACGGCATCCTGCGCCGCGGCAGCACCCGGTGGAGCAGGAAGGCCATCACCAGGAGCAGGACGACGGCCTTGAGGGTCACGCCCCGACGCTACGCGCCGCGCCCGTCCGCACCGGCTCAGCACTGCCCGGGCGGGTCCCACGCCAGGCGGCTGCCGACGACGGCCTCGCCGGGCCCGGAGAAGCGGATCCGCGTCCCGCCGCCGGCGCGCTCGACGCAGGCCGGGCCGTCGACCGACAGCCACCGCGACCAGCGCACCTTGAGCTCGACCTCCGCGGGACCCGGAGACCGCAGGCGCACCGTCGTCCGGTCGGTGTCGAGGACCTCGACCGGCGCACCGGCGATCGGCTCGGTGCCGGAC
>CAXTFU010000174.1:0-10171 GCA_964243385.1 uncultured bacterium
GTGGCACGGGCACTGCTGGCGGCACGGCGGCCGGCGGCACGGCGACCGGCGGCACGCCCGCGAGCGGGACGGCGGCCGGGGGGACTGCGACCGGCGGGACGTCGGCGCACGGGACGACGGCAGGCGGCACGTCAGCCGGCGGGACGTCGGCGGGCGGCAGCGCCACGAGCGAGGCCGCCTCCGGTGGCTCGTCCAGGTCGCCGGACGCGCCGGCGGTCGTGCCGTCGACCGACCGGCCCGCCGCGCAGCCGGCTCCTGCAGCTCCGGCGGCCGACCGGCCTGCGGACGCGGTGCAGCAGGACAAGGCGGCCGACAAGGCGGCCGACAAGGCGGAGAAGGCCGCTGAGAAGGCGGAGAAGGCCGCGACCAAGGCGGCCGAGAAGCTCGAGGCCGTCGACCGCAGCGCCTCCGGCTCGTCGTCCGCCGGCTCGTCGTCCGGGGCGTCGTCGTCGGGCTCGCAGGGCTCCGGTCTGCAGGAGTCGGCCGAGAAGGGCGTCGAGCAGGCCGAGGCCAAGCGGCTGAAGGAGCAGGCCAAGGCCGAGCGCAAGGCCGCCCAGGCAGCGCCGGCGCCGACCGCCGCACCGTAGACGCCCGGCGACCGGGTCGCCGCCACGTCCGCACGGGCGACCGAGGCGACGCCGGAGCGTGATGCCAGGGTCGCACCGTGTCGTGGCGGCGGCGCGGCCTGCGCCTGGCCGCCGCGTGGCGACGGCCGGCCGCCCCGGTGCCGGCGGGTAGCCTCGCGCCCATCCACCCGCCGTCCGAGGTCGAGAGGGAGCCGCTCCTGTGACCGCTTCGCGCCCCGGTGCGCGGCAGCCGTCCGTGCGCGGCGAACCCCTTCGCGTGCTGCACCTGACGTCGTCGTTCCCGCGCAACGCGGGCGACCACGTCGCCCCCTTCCTGCTCGACCTCGCCCGCGCCGAGCGGGCCGCCGGGCTGGAGGTCGCCGTCCTGGCGCCGCACGACGAGGGCGCCCGGCGCAGCGAGGACCTGCACGGCGTCGGCGTGCACCGCTTCCGCTACGCGCCCGACCGCTGGGAGCGGCTGGCCTACCGCGGCGGGCTCCTGGGCCGGTCGCGCACCCCCGCGGGCCTGGCCCTACTGCCGGTCTTCCTCGTCGGCTTCACCGCCTCGACGCTGCGCCTGGCGCGCCGGTTCCGCCCGGACGTCCTGCACGCGCACTGGTGGCTGCCGGCCGGCGTCTGCGCGCTGCTGGCCAGCCGGCTGCTCGGGCTGCCGCTCGTCGTCACGCTGCACGGCACCGACGTCCACCTGCTCCGCCAGCCGCTGCTGCGGCGGCTCGCGCGGGCTGTGCTGCGCCGGACGGCGCTCGTCGTCGCGGTGTCCGACGACCTGCACCGGCTGGCGGTCGAGCAGCTCGGCCTGCCGCCCGAGCAGGTCGTGGTGCTGCGCATGCCCGTCGCCCGCGTCGTCGACCCGTCCCCGGCACCCGTCGGCATGCCCGTGCGGCTCGTGGCGGCGGGGCGGCTCTCGGCCGAGAAGGGCTTCGACGTGCTGCTCGAGGCGATGGCCCTCGCGGCGCAGGACGGGCTCGACGTGCACCTCGACCTCGTGGGGTCGGGGCCCGAGCACGACCGGCTCGCCGGGCTCGCCGACCGGCTCGACGGCCGGGTGCGGCTCATCCCGGCGCAACCCCGCGACGCCCTGTGGGAGCGCATGGACGCCGCGCAGGTGCTCGTCGTCCCGAGCCGGCGCGAGGGCCTCGGCCTGGTGGCGCTCGAGGCGATCGCCCGGGGACGCCCGGTGATCGCCAGCCGGGCCGGCGGCCTGCCCGAGGTCGTCACCGACGGCGTCGACGGGGTGCTCGTCCCGCCGGAGGACCCGCGGGCCCTCGCGGACGCCCTGCACAAGCTGCCGCTCGCGGCGCCGCTCGGCGCGGCGCTCGACCGCCACGCGCCGGCCGACGTCGGCGCCGCCCACCGGCTGGCCTACGAGCGGCTCCTGCACCCCGAGGCGCTGCGGGCCACGTCCTGAGCGGCCCGTCGGCCAGCAGGGCCGGACCTGCGTCGTGAGCCGGCGGCCCGGACCTGCGCTGCGGCGGGCCGCTTTGGCGCTGCTGCTCCTCGCGGCCCTGGCCCTGGCGGTGCTGTCGGTCGCGGGCTCGTGGTCGGACGTCCGGGACGGCTTCGGCCAGCTCTCGCCCGGACCGGTGGCGGCCGCGGGCGCCGCGGTGCTGGCGAGCCTCGGCTGCAGCCTGCTGAGCTGGCGCGCCACGGTCGAGGGCCTCGGGACGAGCGTCCCGGTCCGGCAGGCGGCCCGCATCTACTTCGTGGGGCAGCTCGGCAAGTACCTGCCCGGCAGTGTCTGGCCCGTGCTCGCGCAGATGGAGCTCGGCGCCGCGCACGGCCTGTCGCGGCCGGTCATCGGGACGAGCTCGCTGCTCGCGATGGCGGTCGCCGTGCCGGTCGCCCTGGCCCTCGGTCTGCTCGCCCTGCCGGCCCTGCTCACGGCGGACGCGTCGTCCTACCTGTGGCTGTTCGCGGTGCTCCCGCTGGCGGTGGCCGTCCTGTGCCCCCCGGTCCTCAACCCGCTGCTGCAGCGGGTGCTGCGCGTGCTGCGGCGTCCTGCGCTGCCGGTCCGCCTCGACGGGCGGTCGGTGCTGCGGGTCGCCCTGCTCTCGGCGGCGTCGCAGGTGCTGCTCGGGCTGCAGGCCTGGGTGCTGGCCCGCGACCTCGGCGCGGAGGGCCCGGTGCTGCCGCTGGCCGTGGGCGCCTGGGCGCTCGCCAACGTCGCCGGACTGCTGGCCCTGCCGGTGCCGGCGGGCGCGGGGGTGCGCGAGGCGGTGCTGGTGGTCGCCCTCGCCCCCGTCCTGCCCGTGGGGCAGGCGCTGCTGCTGGCGCTGGTGTCCCGCGTGCTGCTCACCGGCGGCGACCTGGTCGTCGCGGCGGCCGCGGCGCGGACCGTGCCCGGCACGGCGCTGCGAAGAAGTCCGCGCCCGACGCAACCGTGACGGTCCTGGTGCGTCTTAACGAGTGCGGACCTTGGCTGTGAGCGAGTCAGCACGTAGGGTTACGATGGGAACGTGAGCACTTGAGGGACAGATGTGTCAGATGTGGCTCGTGAGACAGCGGACGGTCTGTTAGGTTCCCGTCACAGTCAGCCGGAGCCTCGTCCGACGATCGCCACGGGACCTCGATCTGCTGTACGAAGAGCGACACATGGCAGCATCCCGCACGACACAGCACGCACAGCAGGACCAGCACGCACCGCAGGACCAGCACGACCAGCAGCATCCGGCACCACCGCCGGTCAGCGTCAGGGCCGCACGGCTCTGCCATCTCACTAGCAGGAGGCTTTTCAGTTGAGTAAGATCAACGGGCGTCCCGTGCGGCGTACGGCTGTTGGCGTCCTCGCCAGCACCCTCATGCTCTCGGGCGTCGTCGCTGCCGGGGTCGCCCCGGCGAACGCCGCAGCCGGCTTCAACCTCACCCGCATCCAGGGCAACGACCGGTACGAGACCTCGGCCGCCGTCGCCACCGCCTTCGGCACCGCCACCAACGTCATCGTGGCCAGCGGTGAGTCCGGCCGCAGCGCCGACGCTCTCGCCGCCAGCTTCCTCGCCGGCGTGCAGTCCGCCCCCGTGCTCCTGACCCGTCGCGACACCACCCCGGAGCCGATCCTCACCTCGCTGCGCACCTTGCGCACGGGTGGCGCCACGACCCTCACCGTCATCGGTGGCCCGGCTGCCGTCAGCAACGAGCAGCTCGCCTCCTTCCGGGCCCTGGGCTTCACCACGGTGACCCGCCTCGAGGGTGCTGACCGCTTCGCCACCGCCGCGGCCGTCGCCGCTGCCGGTGAGTCGGCCGCCGCCAGCAACATCGGCCTCATCGCCTCCGGCGTCACCACGATCGACGCCCTCGCCGGCGGACCGCTCGCCTACAAGGGCAAGCACCCGCTGTTCCTGACCAGCCGCACGGGCATCCGCCCGGCCGTCCTGGCCGCGCTCAAGAGCACCGGCGTCACCTCGGTGTACGTCCTCGGTGGCGAGGCTGCTGTCGGCCCGCAGGTCGTCGCGACCCTGGCCGCCAACGGCATCACCGTCGCGGGCCGCCTGGCCGGTGCCGACCGCTCCGCCACGTCGGCCGCGATCGCCACCGCGCTGGTCGCCAACTTCGGCTTCGACGCCACGACGTTCAACCTGGCGTCCGGCGCGAACGAGGGCATCGACGCGCTCAGCGGTGCCGCCCTGTCGGGCAAGCAGAACCGCGCCCTGCTCGTCACCAACACGGCCAACAGCGCGGCGCCGGTCGTCACCTACGCGACCACCAACGCCCCGCGCCTGAACACCGTCGGCAACATCTTCGGTGGCACGGCAGCTGTCACGCAGACGCTCGCGGACGCCATCATCGCCGCCGGCCGTGGCAGCAGCGCCTTCCAGACGCTGACCGTCACGCCCACCGCCGCCGCGACGCTGACGCTCGCCACCGCGGCGCAGGAGACCGCCACCCCGGCGCCCGCCGCTGCGGCTGCGGACAACCGCACCTACACCGCGACGGGTCTGGACCCGCAGGGCCGCTACCGCATCACGCTCGTGAACAACACGAGCATCACGACCGCCGCCAACGGGTCCGTGACGTTCCTCAGCAGCCTCATCTCCGGGACCAGCTTCGGCGTCGACACGGGTGCCGACATCGCGAACATCGTGTCGGTCAACGGTGCGGCCCCGCTCAACAACGGCGCGGCGCTCGACGCCGAGGCCCGTACCGCCACCGGCACCCCGAACGCGGCCGGCGTCCTGACCTTCGAGATCGACGGCACGAACCCCGGCAGCGTCACGCCGGTCGTCTACCTCGACGGTGGCCAGGGCGGCACGGCGACCACGGGTGGCACGAGCACCCGCCTCGAGACGTCCGCCACGGCGGCCGGTCAGGTCGCCGCACCGACCGAGACCTTCGGCGTCGGCGGCACGACGACCTTCGTCAACCCGGCCAACCCGGGTGGCCCGATCGCGGCCGGCACGGTCGTCTCCGGTGTGAACAAGGCTGCCAACCAGTTCGACGCGAACGGCACGACCTTCACCTTCGACGCGAACGACACGTTCACCGTCGGCGGTGTCCCGGTCACGCTGGCCGACTTCGCTGCGCAGCTGTCCTCCCAGGACACAATCTCCGGCACCTTCGCGCCGAACGCCGCGCTGGTGAGCACCTTCAACCTGGTCGACAGCAACCCGTCGGCGCCCACCGCCGTCACGGCCGCCGTCGGCTCCGGTGCGGACGCCAACGACGTCACCGTCACGGTCACGTTCCCGGTCAACCAGGACGTCGACGGTGTCGTCATCCAGCGCGCCCCGGTGACCGGCCTCAACGCCGGCGATTCGACGACCGGCACGGTCGGCGCCTTCGCCACCATCACCACGGTGGTCCCGACGGCGGCGCAGATCGCCGCCGGCTCGGTCACCTTCACGGACGCCAACGTGGCGGTCGGCTCGTACCGCTACCAGGCCGCCCTCGTGAACGACGGCGACTCGTCGACGTTCCTCGCGACGACGGCCAACACGGCGACCACCGCTCCCGGCCCGGACACCACCGCGCCGGTCGCGAACGCCACGACGCTCACCACGGACGGCGGCTTCGCCGGCATCCTGGACGCCGGTGACGTCTTCACGATCCGCACCAGCGAGGCCATCGTCGCGCCGGCCGCCGGTTCGACGATCCGCGTCTCTGACGCGGAGACCACCGCCTCCGTCGCCGACCTGGTCTGCGGCACGAACGCGACCTGCGCCATCAACGCGGCCGCCATCCCGGCGACCCCGGCCGGTCCGAACGCCGGCGCGGCTGCCGGCACGGTCCTGACGGTCACCATCACCGGTGCCCCGACGGTCGTCACGGCCGGCACGACGGCGGGCGTCGCCCTCCCGGCGGCGATCATCAACACCGCCGGCATCGCGGACGCTGCGGGCAACCGCCTCGTCCTGACCGGCACCGGCAGCGACAACTCCATCAACGCTGCGGTCTAGTCACACCCCGCACCACGCCGGAGCCCCGGTCCTCCTCGGAGGGCCGGGGCTCCCGGCTGTCCGGGGGATCGGCGACGTCGACCTGCAGCTGCTGGCCGCGACGGTGGTCACGCCGGGCGCCCGGTTCGGAGTGAGGGACCGGCGTCTGCAGGCTGCGGCGGAGCGGCTCGGCGTGGCCGCACGACGAGGCAGTGCGCACCACGTGGCTGCTGGGTCGACGTTGCACGCTGCCTGCAACGACACGGACCCCGGGCCGTGACACGCGCTCCCTAGCGTCCGCGGGGCCTGCCGCACGAGCGGCAGCGACCCAGGAGGACCCATGCGCAGGAACAGCTCCGCCCCAGCCCGGCGGGGAGCCCGTGCGGCGGCGACGGCGGTCGTGCTGGGGGCGCTCGCCGCCCCCGCGATCGCCTTCCCGACCGCTGCCGGGGCAGCGAGCGGCGACGACTTCACCGTCGAGCGGCTCGACACCGGAGGGTGGAAGGTCACCCTCGAGCTCGCGGCCCCGCTGCCCGTCCGCGACGCCGTGACCGAGCTCGCGGTCGACGGCGTGGTCGTCGGTGCGGCCAGGGAGTCGGCGGACGGCAAGCGCCTCACCGTCGAGACGGCGGACCCGTCGGTCGCCCGGGCCCGCGAGGTCGAGGTGGCCTACAACGGCGCCGTGCCGAGCGCGGCGACCACCGCCCCCCGGTCGCCGGCGGCGCCGGTGACGCCGAGGGGCCAGGCCAAGAAGCACGTGTCGACCGACCCGGCGACGCCCGGCCCGTACGGCGTCGCCCGCAGCGACTACGACCTCGGCGACACCGCGACGACCCTGTCCGGGCTGAGCGACCTGCCGGTGGAGGTGCGCGCCGCGGTGTACGCGCCGGTGCAGGCCAAGGGCCGGCGTCCGGTCGTCGTGTTCCTGCACGGCCGGCACGCCGCCTGCTACAACCCGGTGACGCGCACGTCGAACAACACCAGCTGGCCGTGCGCCCCGGGCTTCCAGCCCATCCAGAGCTACCTCGGCTACGGCGAGACGGCCGAGAACCTCGCCACGCACGGCTACGTCGTCGTCTCGATCAGCGCGAACGGCATCAACGCCAAGGACGCCACCTCCACCGACGACAACGGCGGGCTGGCCCGCGGTCAGCTGGTCATGCAGCACCTCGACCTGCTCGCGCAGGCGCAGGCAGGCGACGGACCGGCCGGGACGTCGGCGCTGGCCGGCCGGCTCGACCTCACCAACGTCGGGATGATGGGGCACTCGCGCGGCGGCGAGGGCGTGGTCGAGGCGGCGCTGCTGAACGCGGAGCGTCCGTCCCCCTACGGCGTCCGCGCGGTGCTGCCGCTCGCGCCCGTCGACTTCGCCCGCGCCACCCTGCCGGACGTCCCGATGGCCGTCGTCCTGCCCTACTGCGACGGCGACGTGTCCAACCAGCAGGGGCAGCACTTCTACGACGACAGCCGGTACACGACCGACGACGACGTCCTGCGCTCCTCGCTCATGGTCATGGGCGCCGACCACAACTTCTTCAACACCGAGTGGACGCCCGGGGTCTCGGTCGCCCCGTCCAGCGACGACTGGTCGGCCGCCGCGGACGAGGTCTGCGGCGCGGCCAGCCCGAGCCGGCTGACCGCCGCCGAGCAGCGCGCCGTCGGCACCGCGTACATGGCCGGCTTCTTCCGCCTGGCGCAGGGCGGCGAGACGGCCTTCCTGCCGCTGTTCGACGGGACGGGCGGCACGGTGCCGTCGACCGGACGCGCCGTCGTGCTCACGCAGGCGCAGCAGCCCGGGTCGCGCCGGTACGACGTCGCGCCGCTCGAGGCGCCGTCGCCGCAGGTGCGCCTGTCCGGCTTCGGCTCGGCCGCGTACTGCTCGAGCGTCGCGATCCGCGTCCCCGCGGGCGGCACCGCCTGCTCGAGCACCCCGCTGACCTCCAAGGTGCCGCACTGGACGCCGGCCACGTACGCCACCTGGGTGCCGACGAGCCCGGTGCTGCGCCTGCAGTGGGACGCCGCGACCGCCGCGGGCGCTTCGGTGCAGGTGGCCGTCGACCGCAACGTCAAGAAGTACGAGGCGCTCAGCTTCCGGACCGCCCGCGACGAGTCCGCCGTCGGCGACGTCGACCTCGCCGTGACGGTCGTCGACGGCAAGGGCCGGACCTTCCGGACGCAGGTCGCCGCATCCAGCGGGGCGCTCACGCCGCTGCCGGCCTCGACGAACACCGTCAACGGCCGCAACCTGCTCGGCAAGACGTGGCTGCGCACCGTGCGGATCCCGACGTCGGCGATGGGGGCGCTGAACCTCAACGACGTCCGCACCGTCACCGTGACGCCCGCGACGCCGACCGGCGGCGCCTACCTGTCCGACGTCGCCTTCGACAGCGTCGGCATCGGCTCGGGCGGCCCGACCGACCTGCCGCAGCTCTCGATCGCCGACACGACGGTCGCCGAGGGAGACGGGCCGGGGACGGCCGCGGTGCGCCTCGTGCTCGACGCGCCGCTCACCGCGACGGCGACGGTGAACGTGCAGACCGCCGCGACCGGCTCGTCCACCGCCGGCCAGGTGCCCGCGGCTTGGATCCCGGTCGTGCTCGCCCCGGGGACGACGAGCGTGACCGTGCCGGTGCCGCTCGCCGGCAACACCGTCGTCAACGCGGCTGCGCGCTACAAGACGACGCTGTCGGCGTCGAAGGGCGCGGTCATCGGCGACGGCTTCGCCTGGCTCACGGTGACCGACGACGACGGACCCGCCGTCTGACCTCACGCACAGCACGCGACGAGGGGCCGGGAGCAGCAGCTCCCGGCCCCTCGTCGCGCGCCCACGCGGACGAACCACCCGATCGGGCGCGCGGACGGCGGCCCGGGGCTCCGAAGCACTGGAGCGGACGCGAACGCCGTGTCCTGGCGCCGGACGGCGCCCCTCGAGGGAGCACCCCGCCATGAGCCTGTCCCGCACGCGCGCCCGGGCGACGGCGCTGGCCGTGGCCGTCGCCGGCAGCCTCGGGACCTGCTCCGGGGTGGCGACCGCCGCCGTGCCGGGGAGCGGAGCGCTGCCCGCCGCGGGTGCGGTGCGCGTGACGGACGCCGACGCCCGCTCCGGCGCGGTGCACGCGATCGTGCACGACGCCTCGGGGCGCCCGAGCTTCGTCGAGGTCACCGCCTCGACGGCGTCCGAGGCGCGGCGGGAGGCAGCAGCGGTCCCGGGCAGCACCGGCATCACGGTGGACGCGCCGGTCACCGCCTCGGACGTGCCGCCGGCCGCCGCGGCGACGGACCCGTACCGGTCCCAGCAGTGGAGCCTGGACGCGCTGCACGTCGACGACCTGCCCGCGGTGCCGGGCCCGCGGGCGCTGGTCGCCGTCCTCGACACCGGGGTGCGTGCCACGCACGAGGACTTCGCCCCCGGTCAGGTGCTCTGCGCCGCGGGCAAGGACTTCGTCGGCGACGGTCAGAGCCCCGACGGGTGCACCGACCTGAACGGGCACGGGACGCACGTCGCGGGCATCGTCGGCGCGGTGAGCGGCAACGGCCGCGGGGTCGCGAGCATCGCGCCGGGCACGCCCATCCTGCCGCTGCGCGTGCTGAACAGCAGCGGCTCGGGCAGCACCGTCGGCGTCGCGCAGGCCATCGTCTACGCCGCCCAGCGCGGCGCGAAGGTCATCAACCTCTCGCTCGGCAGCCCGTCGCCGAGCTCGGCGCTGGACGAGGCCGTCCGCTACGCGCGCGAGCGGGGTGCGGTCGTCGTCGCCTCCGCCGGCAACAGCCGGGCGAGCTCGAGCCCGGTCGACTACCCGGCCGCCAGCCCCGGCGTGCTGGCCGTCGCCAGCACCGAGCGCAGCGGCGTCAGCTCGTCGTTCTCGAACATCGGCTCGTACGTCGACCTCGCCGCCCCGGGCGGCGGCATCGTCTCGACGTACCACTCGACCGACACGGCGTACGCCGGCCTGAGCGGCACGTCGATGGCCGCGCCCGCGGTCGCGGCCGTGGCGGCGCTGTACCGGACGAAGCACCCCGACGCCTCGGCAGCGGCGGTCGAGGCCGCGCTGGTCGACACGGCGACCGACCTCGAGACGCCCGGACGCGACGACCGGACCGGCGCCGGGCTGGTCGACCCCTACCGCCTGCTCGTCGGCCGCCGCTCCGGCGAGCCGGCCCCGACGACCCCTGCCCCCAGCCCCACGACGCAGCCGACGCAGCCGACGACCCAGC
>CAXTFU010000175.1:0-10162 GCA_964243385.1 uncultured bacterium
GAACCCACCTGCTGCTCGCGCAGAGCGAGCAGCGAGAGCTCAGCCAGCAGGCGGCCCGCGCCAGCCGCACCGCCCGCATGGTCCGACTGCGCCGCCTGGACCGCCGCGTCCAGCAGGCCACCGCCGCACGCGCCCGGCTCGTCCGCCTGGCGCTCGACTAGCCAGCTGCCCTGCGTCCCGGCCGTCGCGCCGGGCGCAGGGCACCGCGCGTCCCGGTGGCCCCGGCCACCGCGCCGGGACGCCGGGCGCTCCGGGCACGGCCCGCCGTACGCTCCCGGCGTGCCGCTCCCCTTCCGCGACCTGACCAGCAGCGCCGTCCTCCGGCCCGGCGACGACGGCGGGACGGGCTCGTCGCAGGCGCTCGACGACCTGCGCGAGCGCGCGCTCGCGGTCCTGCTCGACCCGTCGCTCGCGGCCGTCGTCGCGCTCGTCTGCTGGCCCGAGCCCGAGCGCGACCGGGTGCACGCCGCCGACGCGGCCAGCCACGTGGCGCTCGACGGCGACGGCCGGACGACGGTCCTGCGCGGCCGCGACCCCCTCGCCGACTCGGACCCGTTCAGCGACCGGACGACGGCGTACCCCTTCGCGGCCGTCCGGCTGCGGTCGCTGTTCAGCGATCCGCGCGCACCCGACCTCGCCGTCGTGCACACGGGCGCGCACCACTGGCCCGAGCGCGGGGGGCACCTGGGTGAGCACGGCTCGCTGAACGGCCTGCAGTCGCGCGCTCCGCTGCTGCTCTCGGGGGCGGGGGTGCGCGCCCGCGGCGTCGTCGACCGGGTGGCGCGCACGATCGACGTCGCCGCCACCCTCGTCCACCTGGCCGGCGGGTCGCTCGACGACCTGGACGGCGTGCCGGTGGACCTCGCGGTGCCCGGTGCCCGGCACGTCGTCGGGCTGCTGTGGGACGGCGCGCCGAGCGCCGAGCTGCTCGCGCTCGCCGGCGACGGGACGCTCCCGAACGTCGCCCGGCTCCTGGCCCGCGGCTGCGCGCTGCGTGGCGGCGCGATCGCGGAGTTCCCGAGCGTCACGCTGGTGAACCACACGTGCGCGCTGACCGGTGTCGGCCCGGGTCGGCACGGCATCGTCAACAACGCGTTCTTCGACCGCGCGACGGGGGAGCAGGTCGTCCCGAACTCGTCGTCCTCCTGGCACCGGGCGATGGACTGGCTGCGCCCCGGCGTCCGCACCGTGTTCGAGCGGCTGCCGGAGGGGACGACCAGCGCCTGCGTCAACGAGCCGGTCGACCGCGGGGCGGGCTACAGCACCTTCGCGCTGGTCCGGGACGCCGGCGTCGGTGGGACCGGCTCGCTGTCGTCGATGCTGCCGGCGGCCGTCGACGACGCCGTGGCGACCCAGCAGCACGTCGGTGAGAGCACCGACTACGCGTGGGCCACGCAGGTCGACGCCAGCGGGCTCGACCAGGTGCTCGGCCTGTGGCGCGCGGCGGTCCCGCCGGCCGTGACCTGGTGGAACACCACGCTCACCGACTCGGGCCACCACGCGGGCGGTCCGGGCTCGCCGATCGCCCGCGCCTCGCTGCGGGACGCCGACCTCCGGCTGGGCGCCTTCCTCGACCTGCTCGAGCAGCGGGGCCTGGCCGACGACACCGTGGTCCTGCTGACGGCCGACCACGGCATGCAGGGCGCCGACCCGTCCTGCACGGGCGACTGGGACGACGCCCTCGAGGCGGCGGGCATCCCGTTCCGCGACGAGGCGCAGGGCTTCCTGTACCTGGGCTGAGCCCTGCCT
The DNA here is from genome assembly GCA_964243385.1 of uncultured bacterium. GTDB lineage: Bacteria > Actinomycetota > Actinomycetes > Mycobacteriales > SCTD01 > SCTD01. The sequence continues at coordinate 1,750 of CAXTFU010000175.1, forward strand.
GCCCGGGAGGGCGCCAGGCGGCGCAGCACGAGGTCGGCCGGTCGACGCTGCCCCTGAGCGCAGCCCCGTGACCGCGACGTCACTGCTCGTGACGAAAAGTCGCGGGACGAAGTCGTGGTCACGCGCACACGAAGTTCGCCGGGATCCGTGCGGAGAAGTGCTTTCCACGAGCGAAAGCGCGCGGTAACTTTCCGGCGCCAGGTCGACCAGTGAGGAAGGTCACTCCGAGGCGCCGCCGGAGCAGGGCTCCGTCGTCCGGCCAGCAGACCCTGCTGCGGCGACCGACACCCTGCGGCGGCTGCTTCGCGGTGCCCACGACTCCTCTCCTGCGCCGGCGTCAGCACGCCCCCATCAGTGCGCCGAGAGGAACAGCGTGAACCGAAGGTCGAAGGGCCTGACCACGGCCGCCGCATGCATCGCACTGTCGCTGACCGTCGTCGGAGGGGCCGCCTCACCGGCCGCCGCCGACACGGACTTCGGCAACTACGAGAAGCTGCTCATCACCAAGGACACCGGCGAGCCGATCGACCTGGCCGTCCTGCCGGACGGCCGGGTCCTCCACACGGCGCGCAACGGCCAGCTCCGCCTGACCGACGCGACGACCGGCGTCACCCGCGTCACGAACACGATCGACGTCTACGCCAACTCCGAGGACGGCCTGCAGACCGTCGCGGTCGACCCGGCCTTCGCCACGAACAAGTGGGTCTACCTCTACTACGCGCCCCGCACGATGCGCGGGAACGCCCAGAACGGGCAGCCGTACCCGACGACCACGCCGACCGGCAACGCGCCGGACGTGCTGCCGGCCGGTGCCGACGCCGCCACGTACTGGCAGCAGTGGGTCGGCTACAACCAGCTCTCCCGCTTCACGTGGGACGACGCCACGAACTCCCTCGACCTGACGACCGAGCAGCGGATCATCTCGGTCGAGGTGCAGCGCGGTCAGTGCTGCCACGTCGCCGGTGACATCGACTGGGACGCCGCCGGGCGGCTCTACCTGGCCACGGGTGACAACACCCCCGCGAGCACGCCGGGCGCGAACGGCATGGCTCCCAACAACAACGCACCGGGCGAGAACCCGGGCCACGACGACCGTCGCGGCGCCGGCAACACCAACGACCTGCGCGGCAAGATCCTGCGCATCGAGGTGCAGGCCGACGGCAGCTACACGATCCCGTCGGGCAACCTGTTCCCGGTCGGCACGGCCCAGACGCGCCCGGAGACCTTCGTCATGGGGCTGCGCAACCCGTTCCGCATGGAGGTCGACCCCAGGACGAACTCCCTGTCGTGGGGCGACTACGGGCCGGACGCCGGTGCCGCGATCGCCAACCGCGGCCCGATGGGCTACGTCGAGTGGCAGATGACCGGGCTCGACACGCCGATCAACGGCGGCTGGCCCTACTGCCACGGCCCGAACGCCAACTACAACGAGTGGGACTACGCGACCGCGACGCCCGGTCCGTTCTTCGACTGCGCCGCCGGTGCCGTGAACACCTCGACCCTCAACACCGGCCTGCGCACGCTCCCGCCGGCCACCGCGCCGCAGCTCTGGTACGGCGACCTCCCGGGCCAGCAGCCGCGCGACGAGCTGGTCACCCTCGGCACCGGCACCGGGCAGTCCCCCATGGGCGGCCCGATCTACCACGCCGAGGACTACCCGGACTCGCCGGTGAAGTTCCCGGCGTACTGGAACGACAAGGTCTTCATGCCGGAGTTCTCCCAGGACTACGTCGCCGCGCTGAGCGGGGACTGGCCGAACGGCGCCGTCAGCACGATCGAGGACTTCCTCCCCAACCCGGCGCTGACCCGCCAGGGACAGCCGATCTGGGACAACGTCATGGACATGGAGTTCGGTCCTGACGGCTCCCTGTGGGTGCTCGAGTACGGCGACGGCTTCTTCCGCCAGAACCCGGACGCCGGCCTGTACAAGGTGAACTACGCGGTCGGCAACAAGACGCCGCAGGCGGCCTTCACCGCGACCCCGGTCTCGGGCTCGACGGCGCCGCTGACCGTGCAGTTCGACGCCTCGGCGTCCACGGACTTCGAGCCCGGTGCGCTCACCTACGAGTGGGACTTCGACGGCAACGGCAGCTTCGACGCCACCGGCGTCACGGCGTCCAGCACCTACACCACGCTCGGCAGCTTCACCGCCCGCCTGCGCGTCACCGACTCCACCGGCCGGGCCGGCCTGACCTCGCGCAGCATCTCGGTCGGCAACCAGGCCCCGACGGTCAACATCACGACCCCGCCGAACGGCGGGTTCTTCGACTGGGGCCAGTCCGTCCCCTTCACGATCACCACGAACGACGCGGAGGAGGGCACGGCCACGGTCTGCAGCCGGGTCACCTGGCAGGTGGGCCTCGGCCACGCCGCGCACGCCCACCCGCTGACCCTCGGCTCGGGCTGCACGGGCTCCTGGCTCATGCCGGCCGACGCACCGCAGCACGGCACCACCGAGAACGTCTACGGCGTCGTCGTCGTCACCTACACCGACGCCGGCAGCAACGGCCTGCCGGGCGCCACGGGCAGCACCACCCTCGTCCTCAACCCGAAGACCCAGCAGGCCGAGCACGCCGACCAGCTCAACGGCGTCACGGTCACCCAGGACGCGACCGCAGGTGGCGGCGCCCGCATCACCTCCTTCGACGCCGGCGACTCGCTGGTGTGGGACCCGGTGGACTTCCGCGGCATCACCGGGCTCACGACCCGCGCCACCGGCGCCGGCACCCTGTCGCTGCGCTTCGGCTCGGCCACGGCCGCGCCGTTCGCCACGGTCGTCGTGCCCGCGGGCACCGGGCCGCAGGAGGTCACGACCCCGCTGAGCGGCCTGCCCACCGGGAGCGGCTCGCTGCACGTCACCTCCAGCGGTGGCGTGGAGGTCGACCAGTTCGCCTTCACGGGCAGCGGCGTCGCGGACGTCACCGGCCCGACCGTCGTCGCCACGCCCACCCCGGCGACGCCCGACGGCGCCAACGGCTGGTACACCAGCGGCCCGGTCACGGTGAACCTGGCCTACTCCGACGCGAGCGGCCTGGTCAACGCCTCGCGCCAGTACCGGATCGTCCCCAACGCCAACCAGTGCGGCGCGGCGGACGGCACCTGGCTCGCCTACCCGACCGGCGGCAACGTCGTCGTCTCGGCCCAGGGCACGAGCGTCATCTGCTACCGCGGCACCGACGCGGCCGGCAACGTGACGACGGGGAGCTTCACGGTCCGCATCGACTCGAGCGCCCCGACCGCCACCCTCCCGGGGGCGGCTGCCGACGGCACGGTCAGCGACGCGCTCTACCTGGTGCCGGCGCTCGTCGACGCCGCCGGCAGCTCCGGCAGCCTCGTGGTCTCGGCCATGACGCTGGACGGTGCCGCGTGGAACGTGGCCCGGCCGATCGACGCCGCGACGCTCAGCCTCGGTCAGCACGTCCTGACCGTGACGGCGCGCGACAACGCCGGGAACACGAGCACCACGACGATCACCTTCACGACCGTGGCGTCCTACGCGGGCCTGTCGGCCCTCGTCGACCGCTACACCGCCAGTGGCGTGATCAGCACCGGCACGGCCAGCACGCTGGAGCGCCTGCTGGCGCAGGCCGAGGCCGCGACGTCCGACAGCCGGGAGCGCGCGGCGCTGAACCAGTTCAGCACCCGCGTCCGCGCCGACGTCCGCTCGACGGGCGTCCGCACGCTGCTGCTGCGCGACGCCGCAGCGCTGCTCGCTGCCCCGCAGGCCTAGTCCGCCTGCTGCACTCCGGCCCGGCGGTGGACGCCTCGTCCACCGCCGGGCCGGCCCCGCACCCGTCCCGCCCCCACCGGCCCCGACCCTTCGACGCCGATCCGCTCGGCCGACCCCCCAGGAGCTCTGCCCCATGACCAAGCCGAACCTCAGCCGCCGAGGCTTCATCGGCGCCGCCGCCGCCACCGGCATGGGCGTCGCCGCTGCCAGCACGCTCGGCCCGCTCGCCGGGACGGCGCACGCCGCCCTCGGCGTGGCCGGACCCGACGCGCCGTCCAACGCCCTCGGCATCCAGCTCTACAGCGTCCGCAACGCGGTCGCCTCCTTCGGCTTCCGCGCGGTCTTCGAGGAGCTCGCGCGCATCGGCTTCAAGGAGGTCGAGTTCGCCGGCTACACCTCGCCCGCCTCGCCCGGCATCACCGTGCAGGAGCTGCGCACGCTGCTGGACGCGAACGGCCTTCAGGCCGTCGGCGTCCACATCGGGCGCCAGGCGCTGCTCGGCATCGACGGCACCGGCGCCTCCACCGAGGCGACCCGCGCCACCCAGCGCCTCGCCTTCGAGCAGGCCGTCGTGCTCGGCATGCCGCACGTCGGCACCGCCGACGACTTCGCCGGCCTGACCGTCCCCGACATCACCGCCGAGGGCGCCCGCTTCAGCGCTGCCGGCGCCGTCGCGGCCAGCTTCGGCCTGAAGCTGTACCAGCACAACCACGCCAACGAGTTCTCCTTCACCCGCGACGACCTCACCCAGCGCCGGCACGACGTCTTCCTGTCCGCGACCGACCCGAGCCTGGTCTTCCTCGAGCTCGACATCCTCTGGGCGCACGGCGGCGCCCGGAAGTTCGCGCTGCCGGGCCCGAACGGCGGCACGCCGGCCGCGGACGGCAGCTTCGGCTTCGACCCGGCGGCGTACGTGGCGCGGGCGCCCCAGCGCTACCCGCTGTTCCACGTCAAGGACGGGCGGCCGTTCGCCAACCCGACCCAGGGCAACTCGTTCCAGGACGTCGAGTTCGGCACCGGCACCATCCCCTACCGGCAGTTCTTCGACACGATCGGCGCCCGCAGCTACCACCACGGGCTCTACGAGCAGGACTCCGGGCCGAGCACGCCGGCGGCCCAGGGCGGTGCCCTCGGGGCGGCGCTGCGCAGCTTCGCCAACATGCACACGCTGCGCACGCTGACCTGGATGGACGAGCTCGTGCAGATGGTCGAGCGCTACGAGGGCGCCGGCCGGATCTCGGCCAGCGCCGCGGCCAGCCTGACCGACCGCCTCGTCCGGGCCCTGGACGAGGTCGAGGGCGGCAGCGAGACCCGCACGCGCGGCTACCTCAGCCAGTTCGTCGCCCGCGCGAACAACCAGATCAAGGGCGGGCAGGACGTCGTCGCCCGCGCGCTGCTGGTGCAGGCCGCCGAGCAGCTCATCGTCTGGCTGGACCAGACCGAGGCCCGCGAGGACGCGCTCTGACCGCGCCCGACCCTCGCTGACCCGCAGGGGCCCCGCCGTCGGGCGGGGCCCCTGCGGTCGCTCCGCCACCGCGCGCGGCGCGTCGCGGGCGGTGGCGGAGCGGCAGGAGGCGCCGGTCCGACACACGTGAGGGCTATGTTCGGCCCTCTCCGGAGGGCGGTCCCCCGGCCGGCCGGTCCGCCGACCGTCCGGCAGGGGGGCAGGACGGTGACGGCACGAGCCGGCGACGTGCGCACGCGGCCTCCACGGCCCGGGCACGGGAGCGGCCCTGAGCACGGGAGCGGGATGGAGCACAGGATCGTCAGGGACCGCGAGGTCGGCGTGGCGCACGAGGCCGGTCAGCGCGGCACGGGGCGGGCTGCGACGCTCGCGAGCGTCGTCGTGCCGGCGCACGACGAGCAGGCCGTCGTGGGGCGCTGCCTGGAGGCCCTGCTCGCCGAGGCCCGGCCGGGCGAGCTCGAGGTGGTCGTCGTGGCCAACGGCTGCCGCGACCGGACCGCGGACGCGGCGCGGGCCGTCGGCCGGCGCACCGGGCACCGCATCGTCGTCCTCGAGCTGGACCGCGCCTCCAAGCCAGGGGCGCTGCGCGCGGCCGACGCAGTCGCCGGCGCCTTCCCGCGGGTCTACCTCGACGCCGACGTCGTCTGCTCCACGCAGGTCCTGCGGCAGCTCGTCGCCGCCGTGCAGCAGCCGTCCGTCGAGCTGGCCGTCCCGTCCCGCGAGCTCGACCTCAGCGCGGCCGGGCGCACCGCCGGCGCCTACTACCGGACGTGGGCGCAGACGCCCGCGGTGCAGGGCATGCTCGCCGGCCGCGGCTGCTACGTCCTGAGCCGCGCCGGCCGCGAGCGCCTCGGCAGCTGGCCCGACGCCGTCGCCGACGACCGCCTCGTCGCGACCGCCGTCCCGCGCGCCGCGGCACGGCAGGTGACGGGGACCGTCCGCATCACCCCGCCCGCAGACGTGCGCAGCCTGCTGGCCGTGCGCACCCGGGTGTACGCCGGCAACCTCGCCCTCGGCCCCGTGGCGCACGAGGACGGCCCCGGCGGTGCGAGGACCCGGCGCGGCCCCCGCCGTCCGGGCGCGTGGTCCGACCTGCTCGTCTACGCCGCCGTGAGCGCGGTGGCGCACGTGCGCGCCCGCGCTGCGGTGCGCCGCGGCGGCGTCGAGTGGGGTCGCGCGGTGCGTCGCGACCCGTCCCTGGCAGGACGGGCGTGACCCGGCAGCGCAGTGGCCCCCGGACGGGCGCCCGGACGGGCACCCGCAGCGGGGGCCCCCGCACCAGCACCCGCCCCCGCGCCCGCGGGACGGGCAGCGGCTCGCGCACCGGGCGCTCCGGCCGCCAGCGCCGGGTGCTCATCGTCGTGCAGAACCTGCCGGTGGCCGTCGACCGGCGGGTCTGGATGGAGTGCACCGCGCTCGTGCGGGCCGGCTACGGCGTCACGGTCATCTGCCCCAAGGGCCCCGGCGAGCCGCGCTACCGCGTGCAGGACGACGTCGTCATCCGGTCCTACCGGGGCGCACCGCAGGCCAGGGGCGCGCTCGGCTACGGCGTCGAGTTCCTGTGGTGCTGGCTGCGCACGGCGCTGCTGTCGCTCGTCGTGCTGGTGCGCGAGGGCTTCGACTGCCTGCAGGCGTGCAACCCGCCCGACACGTTCTGGGCGCTGGCGCTGCCCTACAAACTGCTCGGCAAGCCGTTCGTCTACGACCAGCACGACCTGTCCGCGGAGGTGTTCCGCGCCCGGTTCGCCCGCGACGAGGGGCTGCTGCTGACGCTGCTGCTGCTGCTCGAGCGGTGCAGCTACCGCGCGGCCGACCGGGTGCTGTCGACCAACGACTCCTACCGCCGGGTGGCGCTCACCCGCGGCGGGGTCGACCCGGCCCGGGTCGCGGTCGTGCGCAGCGGCCCCGACTTCGAGCTCATGCGGCGCACCGAGGTGCGTCCCGAGCTGCGTCGCGGCCGGCCGCACCTGTGCTGCTACCTCGGCGTGATGGGCCCGCAGGACGGCGTCGACGCCCTGCTGCGCTCGCTCGCCCACTTCGTGCACGACCAGGGCCGCACCGACACCAGCTTCGCGCTGCTCGGGTTCGGCGACTGCGTCCCGGCGCTGCAGCAGCAGACCGCCGACCTCGGACTGGAGGACTACGTCATGTTCACCGGACGCGCCGACAGCGCGATGATCGACGACTACCTGTCGACGGCCGACGTCGGGCTGTCGTCGGACCCGCTCAACGCGCTGAACGACGTCTCGACCATGAACAAGACGCTGGAGTACATGGCCTACGGGCTGCCGGTGCTCGCCTACGACCTCCGCGAGACCCGCGTGTCGGCCGGCGCCTCGGCCGTGTACGTGCCGCCGGGCGACGAGCGCGGCTACGCGCAGCGCCTCGGCGAGCTGCTCGACGACCCCGACCGCCGCGCGCGGCTAGGACGCACCGGCCGCAGCCGGATCGAGCGCAGCCTGGCCTGGCAGTACTCCGAGCCCGTCTACCTCGGCGTCTACGACGACCTGTTCGGCGTGCGCCGCCGGCGGTCCCTGCCGGCGGCGGCCGTCCCGCGCGCCGCCGGGGAACGCACCGGCTCCGGCCGCAGCGTCCTGTCGGGCGTGGACCGATGAGCACCGGACCGATGAGCACCGGACCGATGAGCACCGGACCGACGAGCACCGGACCGACGAGCACCGGACCGGGCCGCCGCCGGGTCCTGGCCGGCGTCCTGCCGACCGTGCTCGCCGTCCTGGCGGCGCTCTGCCTGCCGCTCACCGCCGCCTCCGCGGCGGTCGAGCGGTCGCTCGTCTGGAGCACCTCGCCGTCGCGCAGCGCCCCCGTGGCCCTGGCGGGCGCGACGGTGCACGACAGCATCTACGCCGTCGTGGCACCCGACGCCGACGTCGCGCAGGTCCGCTTCTTCGTCGACGACCCGGCGCGCGCGGGGACGCCGGTGCTCGTCGAGAGGGGCGCGCCGTTCGACCTGGGCGGCAGCAACCGCGACGGCACGGCCCGCCCCTACGACACGACCCGCCTGGCCCGCGGCTCGCACACGGTCACCGCCGAGCTGGCGCTGCGCACCGGCGGCACGGAGGTCGTCTCGGCGCCCTTCGTCGTCGACCAGGCGAGCTCGCGGCTGACGGCCGCTCCGGCCGCGCTCACCCTGCGTGCCGCCGCCGACGGGCTCGCCGCCACGGCGACGGTCGCGGCCGCCGCGGCCGACGGCGCGGCCG
>CAXTFU010000176.1:0-9822 GCA_964243385.1 uncultured bacterium
TCACGACGTTGAGCGCGAACACGCTGAGGTCGGTGGCGTAGCTGAGGACGTTCAGCACGAGGAACGCGCCGAGGACGCTGAAGCCGCCGACGAGCAGGGGGAGGCCGGCGGCGACCAGGCCGCCGAACACGATGACGAGCAGCACGCACAGCAGCGGCAGCGACAGCGTCTCTGCCCGGGCGATGTCCTCGCCGACCTGCTCGTTGGTCGTGACGTCGCCGGCGACGGCCCCGCCGACCCGCGTCTCCAGCCCTGCAGCGTCGAGGCGGTCGGCTACGGCGAGGTAGGCCCTCTCGAGCGCGTCGCCCTCGCCGGGCAGGCCGAGGACCGCGTACGTGCTCCGGCGGTCGTCGGAGACGAACGACGCCGCGCCGGTGGTCCAGAACGTCGCAACCGACGTGACGGCGCCGGGCGGCAGGCCGGACAGGGCGCTCTCCAAGTCCTGGCGGTAGCCTGGATCGTCGACCGTGCGGCTGTCCGATCGGTACAGGACGACGACGTCGGCGCCGCCGCGGCCGAACTCCTCGACGAGGCGGCTGGCTGCGCGGGCGGACTCGCTGCCGGGGTCCTCGAAGCCTCCGCCCTGCAGCTTGCCGAAGACGCCGGTGCCCCAGACGCCGGCGAGCACGAGGAACAGGACGCCGAGGGCGACGATGCGCCTTCGGGAGCGGTAGGTGGCACGACCGAGCCTGCTGAACATCGGTTCCTCCGGTGATGGGTGTTCACGCGCCGTCCGGGCTACCATGCGTTATGAGCGTGAACGCTGTCAACCCCAGTTCTCCCCCTTCACCAGACCGCCGGCAGCGCCAGCGCGAAGCGACCATGGCCGAGATCCGCGACGTGGCCCGGAAGCAGCTGGCGGTCACGGGCGCCGCCGCCCTGTCGCTGCGGGCGGTCGCCCGCGAAATGGGCCTCACCGCGCCCGCGCTCTACCGGTACTACGACGACCGCGACGCGCTGCTGACGGCCCTGATCGTCGACGGGTACAACGGGCTCTGCGAGCAGCTGGAGGCGGCCCGGGACGCGCAGCCCGCCGACCCCGGGGCGCGCATCACCTCCATGTCGCTGGCGTACCGGCGCTGGGGCGTGTCGCACCCTCACGAGTTCGCCCTCGTCTTCGGCGCTCCGGTCCCCGGCTACGCGGCTCCCGCCGGCGGACCGACCCACGAAGCCGGCATGCGGTTCGGCTCGACGTTCATGGAGGCCTTCGCGCGGGCCTACGCGTCGACGGAATTTGACCTGCCACCGGCCGGCTACCGCACGCCCGACCTCGACGCGGCCCTTGGTGCCTGGAAAGGCGGGCCGGCGCCGTTGCCGGCGGGCGCCATGCAGGCCTTCCTCTCCTGCTGGGGCCGGATGCACGGCCTGATCACCCTCGAGGTGTTCGGTCACCTGTCCTGGGTCGCCATGCCGGATGCCGAGGACTTGTTCAGAGCGGAGATGGCCGCTCAGCTCAAGGTCATGGGACTGAGCCCCGAGCTCGCACTCACCGTGCAATAGGACAGCCCCTGCGACGACCGGTGCCTGCCTACCAGCGCAGCGGCCGCCGCGCGTGCAAGCCGACCTCAGCCGACTGCCGCGGGCCGCCGCGGACGGACCACTGTTCGGCGCAGCGCGAGGCATGCCGGCCCGGTTCTCGGGCCTGAAGATGGGCCAGGGCAGCACCCGCCGGTCGATCCCGCGTCCTTGGCCCGCCGTGTGCATGTCCCTCAGGTCGCCGAGAGCCCGTGGCCTGGCTGGCACGCGACTGAGGTCAGCGACGAGCGAGCCGGCAGGAGGGCCTTGCCTCGTCGCTGCAAGCGAGCTGCCCGGGGGCGGCGCCGGCCTGGTTGAGGATGCGGACGGTGCTGGTCGTGGCGCTCGCCCCCTTGTCGTGCGTCGCTTGCCGGCGACCGGCGGGGCCCTGCGGAGGGACGTACATCGGCGCGGGTTCGTGAACGGGTCGTACCGCCGCGAGCCTCGCGGCGCTGCCGCGCGGCGGTTTGGGTCCGGCAGGGCGGCAGTAAGGTCCGGTGGGAGCGGAGGGAGCGGTCCTGTGACAGGCCAGACGGACCTGAGCGCGCTGCTCGCCGGCATGGCAGCGGAGCTGCTGCCGGGCACCTATGTGTTCAGCTCGGTCTCCGGCACGCGAGCGGCGGCCGACATGGAGCTGCTCGGCTGCGTCAGCGAGGCGGAGGGGCTGTCGGTGCTGGTCTCGCAGGAGGAGGCCGACCGCTGCGGGCTGGCGTACGACTACGTCGCGGCCTGGATCACCCTGCGCGTGCGGTCGTCGCTGGCGGCGGTGGGGCTGACCGCGGCGGTCAGCACGGCTCTCGCCGACGCCGGGATCAGCTGCAATGTCGTCGCGGGTTACCACCACGACCATCTGCTCGTGCCGGTCGACCGTGCCGTCCACGCGCTGGCGGTCTTGGAGGACCTGTCCACGGGCGCCGCCCTCGGCTGACGCGCGGGCAGCGTCGCGGCCCGGGTCAGCGCTTACCGGCGAAGCGGTCCGCGGCGGACACGACGTTCCGGCGGATGTCCTCGGCGCCGTGGCCGGAGGCGCCGAGGACGACGAGCGAGCTCCCGCGCCATGCCCGGGACAGGCGCCAGGCGTTGTGCGGCGGGAAGCCGAGGTCCAGGCGTCCGTGGATCAGCACCCCCGGGATCCCGGCGAGCAGACCTGCCCGGCCCAGCAGCTGTAAGGGTGCCAGCCAGGCGGCGTTGGAGAAGTAGTGGGTCACTAGGCGGGCGAACCCCAGGCGAAAGCGCTCGTCCTCGTACCGCGGGTTGGGCGCGCCGGTCCCTTCCGCGGAGACGACGGCCTCCTCCCAGGCGCACCAGCTCCGTGCGGCATCCTGTCGCACGGAGGCCTGCGGGGACCGGAGCAGCCGTGCGTACGCGGTGACCAGGTCGCCGTCGCGGTCGGCCTCCGGGACGGTGTCGTGGAGCGCCTCCCACTCGGCGGGGAAGAAGCATCCGACCCCGCGGGTGAACCAGTCCACATCCGCGCGGCTCGTCGTGACTACTGCCGACAGGACCAGCTCGCTGACGCGCTCCGCGTGCGCCTGGCTGTATGCCAGCGCCAGCGTCGAGCCCCACGAGTTGCCGTGCACGAGCCAGCGGTCGATGCCGAAGTGCTCGCGCAGGGCCTCCATATCGGCGACCAGGTGGTGGTGGGTGGTGTTGACGGCCAGGTCTGCGGCCATCTCGCTCGCGTGGGGGCGGCTGCGCCCGGCACCGCGCTGGTCGAACAGCACGACCCGGTACAAGGAGGGGTCGAACAGCTGGCGCATGGCGGGCGAGCAACCCGAGCCGGGGCCGCCGTGCAGGACGACGGCCGGCTTCCCTTTCGGGTTGCCGCACTGCTCCCAGTACAGCCGCTGCCCGTCGCCGACCTCGACGAGGCCGGAGGCGTAGGGCTCGACGGGCGGGTAGAGCAGGGCCATGCGCCGAACATGCCAAGACGCGGCCGGCCGCGGGCGGAACGCGCCGGACGCAGCGGACCGGCCCGGGCGGTCCCGGACCGAGGCGCAGTACCGGTAGCGGACGGCTGCCGGACGGTCCGGCTGCTCAAGGCGCGCGGGGCCGGCGGCCGGTCAGCGCTGAGATCGTTCCGGGCGGCCGTCCGGCCGGGGCCCCGTCGCGACCCCGCCCCGACCGGTGCGGGGGGCTGCCGTGCGACGGGGCCGGGCCGGCTGGGCCGGCTGGGCTCAGACGGCGGTGAGCCCGCCGTCGACCGGCATCTCGATCCCGTGGATGTTCGCCGCTCGTTCGCTGGCCAGGAACACGACGGCCGCGGCGACCTCTTCCGGCGTGCTGGCGCGCCGAGACGGTGCTCGGCCGAGCAGCGGGGCGAGCTGGTCGAGCATGCCCGCGACCGGCTCCGTGAGGGTGGGGCCGGGGACGACGGCGTTGACGCGCACCCCGAAGGGCCCGTACTCGGCCGCCCAGGACCGGGTCAGGGCGCGCAGTGCGGCCTTCGTCGCGCCGTAGAGGGCGAACCCTGCCATGCCGACGCTGCCGTTCATCGAGCCGACGTTCACGACGGCGCCGCTGCCCCTCGCGGCCATGTGAGGAGCCAAGGCGCCTGTGAGCAGGAGAGGTGCCGTGACGTTGACACTCAGCACCTCGTCGATCGTCTGCTCGGTCAGCGCCGAGGTCGCGCCCGGCATGACGGCGAGCGCAGCGTTGTTCACCAGGACGTCGATGCGGCCGCCGGCCGCCTCGATGGCCTCGGCGGCCAGGGCGTGCACGGTCTGCGCGCCGCCGGCCAGGTCGGCGCGGACGAAGCGGGCGGTGCCGCCGAGGTCGGTGATGCCGCGTGCGACGGCGAGCCCGCGCTCCTCGTCGCGGCCGCTCACGACGACGGCCGCCCCTTCGGCGGCGAGCGCGCGGGCGATGGCGGCTCCGATACCTCCGGTCGACCCTGTTACCAGCGCGGTCGACCGGGCGAGGTCGGCGCTCACGCCGGGCCGCCGTGAGCGCCGTGGGCGCTCATGTCGACGTAGGGGGACGGCGGTTCGGTCCCCGGTTGCTCCGCGCGTCGGGCAAGGGCGTCGTTGAATGCCTCGAACCCCCGCTCGGCGTGACGCGGAGGGCGTCGCAGCAGGGCCGGCACCGCCCCGCGGAAGGACTCGCGGTGCGTCAGGCGGGTCCGGTCGCCCGGCAGGGACGTGAGGACGAACTCGTGCGTCCCGGCGAACAGCCAGGTCGCCCCGAGGCGCCCTTCCCATGCGAACCGCTCCCCCGGGGTGGCGGCGACGACGGTCGGGCGCACCACGGTCGTCCTGTGCCCGTCCCGGCCGAGGGCGACTTGCAGCCGCTCGCCGACCTCGGGCCGGCCGCTGATACTACGGATGAAGGTGGTCCAGGACGGATAGCTCTGGAAGTCCATCAGGGTGTCCCAGACCCGTTGACGGTCCGCTGCAATGTGGGTGGTGACCTCGACGGGGCGCATCATGCGCGGCGACTGACGCTACAGTTGGTGGACATACTGCGAGGCTACAAGCCCTTCCGTGCAAACGCAACTTATGAAAGCCTTAGGAGGGCGGGTGGGCAACGAAGCGCCAGTGGGCAGCCAGAGACCGGGAGGCCGCGCGGCACGGGTCCGCGCGGCCGTGCTCAGCGCCGCTCTCGAGGAGCTGGGCCGCCACGGCGCTGAGCTAACGATGGAGGACGTCGCGGCCTGCGCAGGGGTCCACAAGACAACCGTGTACCGCCGCTGGCCCACCAAGGAGCAACTGCTCACCGACGCCGTGGTCGATCACGTGCGACGCGCGATGTCCGTCCCGGACACGGGGGACATCGATGCCGACCTCGCTACGCTGGCGCAGGCGATCGCCGCCACGCTGCGCACCCCTGCGGACGCCGCCATCGCCCGCAGCGTGCTCACGGTCGGTCCGTCATCCCCCGGGCTCGAGGCCGCCGCCTTGGCGTACGGGACGAACCGCCTGCAGGCCGCCCGGACGCGCCTTGCTGCCGCCGTCGCCGCCGGCCAGATCCCCGACGACACCGACATCGACACCATGTCGCAGGCCATCGCCGGCCCGCTCTTCCTCGGGCTGCTCGTGACCCACCGCCCGATCGACGACGACGGCGCCGAACGGGTGGCCCGCGACGCCCTGATCGCCGTACGCGCCGGCGCCTACCGTCGCCCCAGCGACTAGCGGCGGCCGCGCGGCGCTCGCCCTCCCGTGCCCGAGGACCGGACACGCACGCGGGGCATCGTGAAAGCCGCGACCGCGAGGCGTGACATCGGCCTTGTGCACCGCCTCGGACCACGGGCGCCGCCGAGCCGGCCCGAGCCTCCGCACGACGACGGTGGAGGCCGTGTCGCTACCGCATGCGGAACCCCGGATCGCTGCGGCGCCCTCCGTCGCCACTCGCCGAGCGAGCGGGAGTCGCCCGGTCCCCGGCGCCTGAGTCAGGGCGCAAGGGACAAACGTGTCGTCGTAGCCGAACGGTGCAAGCCCCGCCGGATGTCTGGACCGACGCCCGTCGGGCGCTGCCCTGGGGCGAGGCGGACCGGCTGTGCGGGTCGACGAGCGAGGGCCGCCGTGACCGGCCGAGGGCGGGCACGCAGCGTCGGCGTCAGGCCCTCGCACCCGCCGACCCTTCGAAGGACGGCCTCGACACAGGCCTTGCTGCGGCGTCGGCGACGTGCCCCGGACTGGCGAGCCGGCGGGCGGCCCGGAGGTCACATTCGCAGCGCGCGGCGGTCGCATCGGGCCGGCTGGTGCGCACCGGGGAACGCGCCGAGCGTGTCCGCGCGGTACGTCCTGCCGAGCCCCTCAGGGCCCACGTCGCCGCAGGGGTCCTCACGGTGGGCGCCGGAGACCACCACAGCAGTGATGACGCCCGCCTCACCGGGGCGCGCGCACGGCCATCGCGCGCGGCTCCCTTAAGACAGGGCGCTGTGCCGTTCGCGCTCGCCGAGACGGCTGCACGGGCAGCCGCCCCGAACGGCCTGGCAGCACTTGCACGGCCCCGAGGTGACGGGAAGTCCTGGTCCTCGTTCAACTGGGCGGCGGTCGGCGGTCGGCGGGCTGGTAGCTGCCGCGATCGCGGCAGCGGCCGAGGCCCGACGGGTCGGATGCCCACGCCGAGCACCAGGCTCCGGCCAAGCGCAGCGCACTCACCTGGCCGCCGAGCGTTGCCCTGCCTCGGGTCGAGCGATCGCCGTCGGCGGGCAGCCGCAGGAACGTCCCGTACCCAGCCACTCAGTACGGGGGCGGAACCGGCGCTGGGCCGCCGGGCCGCAGCCGCACGGGCGGGACCGGCCCCGCACCCACATGTCCGCAGGCCTGAGGGCACCGGCCAAGCCGACGGACGCCCGTCAGGCGACCAAATACGGCGCCTGGTGCTCCCAGTCCCTCGTCGAGGCCAGAGCCACCATGGCCCGGCCCACGTCAGCCTTGGCGACCGCCTTGGACATCAGACCCGGCGCGCGGTCGACGAGCGCCCAGCGAGCCGTCCCGGCAGTGTCAACGAGGCGCCCCGGGCGCACCTCCGTCCAGCACAGGCTGCTCGCCTCCAGGACGGCGTGCTCGCCCTGCTTGTCCAGGACGCGGTCCGGCGCGAGCCTCGCGGTAAGGCGGACAAGCAAGCGCGCGTCCAGGCCCCGGACATCCCCGGGCAGCACGACGCCGGCGCCGGACACCGACACCAGCCGCTCCGCGCCGACGGCACGGGCCGCAAGGACGAGCAGCGGCAGGGCGGCTCGGCCAACGTCCGCGCCCGAGCGCTTCGTCACCCCCACGCACCACAACACGGCGTCCGCGCCGCCCAGAACGCGCCGCACCGCATCCCCGTCCCGGACGTCCAGTGCCTCTGCTCGCACCCCGTCGGGAGCCACGGGCAGGGACCGACCCGCCGCGACGACGTCGTGACCCTGCTCAGCGGCAGCGGCCACCGCGTGCCGGCCCACACCGCCGCCCGCTCCGAACACCACGAGCCTCACGGCACCCCCAGCGAAGATCCGTTCTCGGACCATACAGGGTCCGTCGGCGGCGCCGCCCGCCGCCCGGGCTCGCCGCCGTAGCGGCAGGAGGGCTTTCTTGGTCCGGGTGCGGCGCGCCGTTGTTGCGTGCGCGGGACCGGCACGCTCCGCTCCGGGAGCCAGGCGCGAAGCCAGCGTCGAGAGGTAGGGCGGTTGCGCCGAAGGCGCTCCCGGACGGGACGAACCTGTCGGACGGTGGCAGTCGAAGCCGGGACTGCCTCGCGCCTTCAGGAGCCCACTTCCGCGGACCGCACCGTGCGGGCCGCGGACCGCGGCCGGACGGGAGGACGCCGGAGGGCTCGACGTCGATCGGGGACGTGGCCTGGGTCGCGGCCTCGTTCCGCGTGAACGTCGGGTCCGGGATCCCGTGGGTGCGGGGGCCTGGGGGTCGGTGGCCAGGCTGGCGTTGGGAAGTGGTCGTGCCCTGGAGTGAGGCGCCAGGCATCACGGCTGCGGTCTCGGTTCGCAGCTGGCGCGGTTGGTGGGCCGGTGACCTGCGCCGAAGCGTCGGATGCGACTTCGGGGACGACGCAGGGGCCGAGGAACGGCGGGACGCAACAGGTGGTTCCAGCATCGAGGACGGGTGCATGCGCTCTGTGCGCCAGGGTGCGCCAGGGTGCGCCAGGGTGCGCCAGGGTGCGCCAGGGTGCGCCAGGGTGGCACGGCTGGCGCCTTGCACGGCCAGGGTTTGGCGTCGAGCAGGTGCGCGACGTCCTCGGGGCTGCGGCTTCGGCGTAGCCCCGGACCAGGAGCCTGCGTCGCGGACCAGGACGCAGAGCCTCCGGTCGTACCGACGACCGTGGCGACTGCGGCGTCGGCGGAGTCTCGGAAGGACCGGTCGAGCTCGACCACGCGCACGTCCACTGGTGTCCCGCTGCGCGGTCGGCAGGTCTCGCACGTGCTGGGCGTTGCCGCCGGCGGACCGCGCGAGCTGGCCCTGCAGGTGTCTGCCGCCGGCGGCGAGCGCCTGGCGGTGACCTTGCCGATGCCTGTCGAGGCGCCGGTGGTCACAACGGTGGACGTGTGGAGGGGCTCCGCACCGTGTCGCAGGAGGGCAGGCGCGGGCCGGCTGGCGCCTGCGCCGACGCGTGGCAGGCGGCGCGCGGATGGTGCCTGAGGCCGGACGAGGGTGCGTGCGCTCCGGTGCGCGTGGAGGGAGCTCGCCGAAGCCTGCCGTCGGGACTTCCCGGGTCAGGCGATGCCGCCGTTGACGTAGAGCACCTGGCCGTTGACCCAGCGGCCCGGGCCGGCGAGGAAGGCAACGGTCTCTGCGATGTCGGCCGGGGTGCCGAGGCGCTCGGCCGGGGCGAGGGAGGCGATGTGGTCGATGACCTGCTGCGGCTTGCCGTCCAGGAACAGCGGTGTCGCGGTCGGGCCGGGGGCGACGGCGTTGACGGTGATGTCGCGGCCGCGCAGCTCGCGGGCGAGGATCAGCGTCATCGCGTCGACCGCGCCCTTCGTCGCGGCGTAGGCGCCGTACGTCGGCTGCTGCAGTCGGCCCACCGAGGTGGAGAACGTGACCAACGCCCCGCCCGGGCGCAGCCGGCGTGCGGCCTGCTGAGCCACCACGAAGGTCCCGCGGACGTTGGTGCGGTGCATACGGTCGAAGTCGGCGAGGTCGAGCTCGACCAGCGGGGCCAGCAGCATGATGCCGGCTGTGTGCACGACGACGTCGACGCCGCCGTAGGTCCGCTCGACCTGGTCGAACAGGGCGGTCATCTCCGCCTCGTCCGCGACGTCGCCGCCGAGCGCGGTCGCGGTGCCTCCTGCGCCGGTGATGGCGGCGACCGTCTGGTCGGCTCGGTCCCTGCTTCCGACGTAGTGCACGACGACGCTCATGCCGTCGGAGGCCAGGCGCTCGGCGACGGCGGACCCGATGCCGCCCGATCCGCCGGTGACGACCGCGACGCGCTCGATCTGGCTGCTGCCGGGACTGTTCTGTGCCATTGCGGGCTCCTTAAGTAGACGGTGAGTACACATCGATCAATGTAGACTCGCGGTACACATACCGCAAGCGACGGTGAGGGTCACACGTGGACGCGACGCCTGTCCTGCGGCCGGGCCGGGGCCGACGGCCCGCTGAGCAGGTGCGCAGTGCGGTCCTCGCGGCCGCCGCCGACCTCCTGTTCGACGGCGGCCTCAGCGAAGTGACCTTCGACAAGGTCGCCGCTCAGGCAGGCGTCAGCAAGATGACGCTGTACAAGTGGTGGTCCTCGCCCGGCGCGCTGGCCCTGGAGGCCTACTTCGCCGCCGTGCAGGACACGCTGGCCTTCCCCGACACCGGCGACCTCGCTCGCTGCCGGACCGATCGGCTCCACGCGTTCGTTGGCCTGCTCGCCGGG
>CAXTFU010000176.1:9832-10123 GCA_964243385.1 uncultured bacterium
CCAGACCGATCGGGACCTCGCCGCCGCCTTCTCCGAGCACTACACCCGCCCGCGCCGGCAACTCGCGGTCGACCGGCTCGCGACCGCCCGGCAGGCAGGCCAGATACACCCGGACGTCGACCTCGAAGTCCTCGTCGACCAGCTCTGGGGCGCCTGCTACCACCGGCTCCTGCTCCCCGACCAGCCCCTCGACACCGCGTTCTCAGGCGCGCTCGTGCGCAACCTGCTGCACGGGATCCAGACGGCTGCAGGGCGAACGCGCGCCGGTGAATAACAGGGGCTCCCCGATGG
>CAXTFU010000177.1:0-10045 GCA_964243385.1 uncultured bacterium
CCGCCGGGCTGTCGCTGCAGCTCACCGCCGCCGACGTCGTGCGCGGCGGCCTGCGGGGTGCGCTCGCGCCGTTCGCCGATCGCCTGCCGCTCGCCCCGCTGCTGCTCGGGGTCGCCGTCGCGGCGCTGGTGCTCGCGGCGGTGGCGGCCGCCTGCGCGCTCGTCGGCGTCGGGCGGTCGCGCCCCGAGGACCTCAGGCAGTCGGCGTGAGCGCCGTCGCGCACGCGGTGCGCTGCGAGGGCCTCGTCCACCTGTACCCGGCCGGTGACGGCAGCGAGGTGGTGGCCCTGCGCAGCGTCGACCTCGAGGTGGCGGCCGGCGGCCGGCTCGCCCTCGTCGGGCCGTCCGGCTCGGGCAAGAGCACGCTGCTCACCCTGCTCGCGGGACTGCAGTCGCCGAGCGCCGGCGTCCTGCGCGTCGGGCCGCACGACCTGACCGGGATGTCGGCCGCCGAGCTGGTGCGCTTCCGCGCCGGCGGCGTCGGCACGGTGCTGCAGGGCGCCGCCCGCAACCTGCTGCCCTACGCGACGGCCGCGCAGAACGTCGAGTTCGCCCGCCTCGCCGTCCGCCGAGGCGACCGGCGGGCGCTCGCCCCGGCGCAGGAGGTGCTCGAGCGCACCGGCGCCGGCGCGCTGGGGCGGCGGGTCGTCGCCGAGATGTCGGGCGGCGAGCAGCAGCGGACGGCGCTCGCCGTCGCCGTGGCGAACGGTCCCGGCCTGCTGCTCGCGGACGAGCCGACCTCGCAGCTCGACGCCGGGTCGGCGGAGGCCACCCTCGACGCCCTCGTCGCGCTGAACGCCTCCGGCACGACCGTCGTGGTGGTCACCCACGACCCGGTCGTCGGCGCGCGGCTGGGCCGCTCGGTCACGATCCGCGACGGCCGGGTCGGCGCCGAGTCGCTGCAGGGCGAGGTCTACGCGGTGGTCGCCCGCGACGGCTCGCTGCAGCTGCCCGAGTCGGCCCGCCGGCGCTGGCCGCCCGGCACCCTGCTGCGGGCCGACGACGACGGCGAGCGCGTGGTGCTCCAGCCCGAGCAGGCCTCGTGAGGTCCTGGTGAGGCGGCTCGAGGCCGCCGACCTCGACGTGGCGCTCGGCGCACGGCTGGTGCTGGCCGGCGTCGACGTCGCGGTGGACGCCGGTGAGCTCGTCGCCGTGGTCGGCCCGTCCGGTTCGGGCAAGACGACCCTGCTGTCGGTGCTCGCCGGCGAGCAGGCGCCCAGCGCGGGGGAGGTCCGCGTCGACGGCGCGCCGCTCGTGCGCGGCGACGCGCGGCACACCGCCCGGTGCGGGCGGGTCCTGCAGCTGCACGCCCTCGTGCCGGTGCTCACCGCGTCCGAGAACGTCGAGCTCGTGCTGCGGGCGCGGGGGACCGGTGGGGTGCAGGCGCGCGAGCGGTCGGCGCAGGCGCTGGCCCGGGTGGGGCTCGAGGGCGCCGTCGCCCGCCCCGCCTGGCGGCTGTCGGGCGGTCAGCAGCAGCGGGTGGCCGTCGCGCGGGCGCTCGTCACCCGGCCCGAGCTGCTGCTCGCCGACGAGCCGACCTCCGAGCTCGACGAGCACACCCGCGACGCCGTGGTGGTCGAGCTGCGGCGCGAGGCCGAGCGCGGGGCCGCCGTGCTCGTCGCGACGCACGACGCGGCGGTCGCGGCGGTGTGCGACCGGATGGTCCGGCTGGTCGCGGGGCGGGTCGGCTGAGGCCTGCGCGGCCGGTCGGACCGTCGGACGACTCGGACTACGGGCGCCCGGCGTGCGGGACGTCGACCCGCACGCTGAGCAGCTGCCCCTCTCGGGCGGCGCTGCGCGCGTGCTCGTCGAAGTCCGGGGCGGCGCACAGGAACAGCGTGCGGCCGTCGTGACCGCCGAGCATGCAGGCGAACACACCCGTTCCGGGGCTGATCTCGTCGACGATCTCGCCGCCCTCGTGCACCCGCACCGCCCGTCCGTGCGCCCCGTCGGCGACCCAGAGCAGCCCCTCGGCGTCCAGGCCGCAGCCGTCGGGGGCGACGACGAGCTGCCCGAGGACCTCGCCGAGGTCGGTCGTGGTCGGCGCGGGGCCGAACTGCGCCCACGTGCGCCGGCCGGACAGGCTGCCGTCGGCGGCGACGTCGAAGGCCGCGACCCGGTTGCCGAACGTCTCGGCGACGAGCAGCCGTCCGTCGCCCGTGAGCACGCTGCCGTTCGGGAACAGCAGGTCGTCGGCCACCCGGGTCAGGGTGCCGTCCGGGTCGACGCGCAGCAGCCCGGTCGGGGCGACCGGCGCGCCCGCCATGAGGTCGAAGCCGAAGTTGCCGACGTAGGCGCGGCCCGAGTCGTCGACGACCATGTCGTTGGCGTGCCCCGAGACGTGCCCGCTGAGGTCGGCGTGCACGGCGAGCGAGCCGTCCGCCTCGCGGCGCAGGACCGTGGCGTCGCGCATCGACACGACGAGCAGCCGCCCGTCCGGCAGCCACCCGAGCCCGGACGGCTGCTGCGGCACGACGGCCTCCACCCGCAGGTCGCTGCCGTCCTCGCGCGCCGACAGGACCTGGTGCGCGTAGAAGTCGACGCACCAGATGCGGTCGTCGTGCCAGCGCGGGCACTCGGCGAAGGCGAGGTCGGACAGGACGACGGTGGTCTCGCGGGGCATGACGGTCCTCCGGCTCGGGAGCCGCAGGCCATGTCGCTCCGGCGTGAGAGCCGCGGGCGGTCCCGCGCGGACCGTGCAGCGCCTCGCGGCGCTGAGCAGGGCCTCGGACGGCCCTGCGACGCCGCCGTCGAGCCGTCTGTCAGGCGGCGTACGACCGACCGGCGGCGCTGGCGAGGGTGTCGAGCTCCTCGGGGGTGTGCCGGCTGAGGATCGCGCCGAGCTCGGCCCGCTCGGACGGGGTGCGGTAGGACTCCAGCTCGGCCCGCAGCTGCGCGCGGGCGGCCCGGGCGGCGCGCGCCTCGGCCAGGTGGGCGACGCCTCGGGTGGCGAGGACGGGAAGGGAGAACGACATGATGAGCACCTCCAGGGAGGACAGCCGCGCGGTCTGCGCGGATCGGTCCTTCTGAACCGATACAGAAACTCTATCGGCAGGACCCGCCCCGTGGCGAGTGCGGAGCGGTGTGAGTCGCGTCGCCTCACGTCCGGGCGCGGCCGAGCGGGCTCGCGCCGGCTCAGCGGGCGCGGGGGGCGGCGGTGCTGCCGCGCACGACCAGCGAGGTCGGGAACGGCGGCGGCGCCTCGACCGGCTCACCGCGCAGCAGCCCGCGCATCACCCGTCCGGCGGCGGTCCCGCGCTCGCGCAGGGGCTGCGCGACCGTGGTGAGCGGGGGGTGCGACGTGCGCCCGGGCGGGGCGTCGTCGAAGCCGACGATCGACAGGGCGCCCGGGACGCTGAGGCGCCGCTCGCGGGCGAACTGCAGCGCGCCGAGCGCGAGCTGGTCGGTCAGCGCGAGGACGGCGCTCGGCCGGGAGGCGCCGTCGAGCAGCAGCGCCGCGCCGGCGTACCCGGCGGCCTCGTCGTTGGCGCTGCACTCCACGACCGCGAACGGGCTCTCGACCCCCGCCGCCACGAGCTCGGCCGAGGCGGCCTGCAGGCGGGTGGACATGACCGTGTTGCGGACGTGCTCCTGCCGGTCTTCGTCCCCCGGGCCGGCGGTGCCGTCGCCCTGCAGCGGGGGCGTCAGGACGCCGATGTCGCGGTGGCCGAGGCCGAGCAGGTGGGCGGCGGCGGCGCGGGCCCCGCCGGCGTCGTCGATGCTGACCCGCGGCACGCCGCGGAGCGCGGGCTGGTCGAGCACGACCAGCGGACGTCCTTGCGCCCGGGCCGCGGCGATCGTCGGGTGCCCCTCGGGGATGGACATCACCACCCAGCCGTCGACGGCCGCCTGCTGCACGCGCTGCTCGACGTCGGGCTGCGTCGACGCCGCGTGCAGCAGCAGGCCGAAGCCGTCCTCCTGCAGCTCCTGCGCCAGCCCGTCGAGCACGAGGACGGCCACCGGGTCGGAGAAGGCGTACGACACGCTCTGGTCGACGAGCACCCCCACGGCGCCGACCCGGCCGCGGCGCAGGCCGCGCGCCACGGGGTGCGGTCCGGCGAAGCCGAGCTCGCCCGCGCGGGCCAGGATCCGGGTGCGCAGCGCCTCCGACAGCTGGTCAGGCCGGTTGTAGGCGTTGGAGACGGTCGCCCGCGAGACGCCGAGGTCCTCGGCGAGCACCTGCAGGGTCACCCGCTCGGAGCCCGCGCGCCGGCCGCTCACGCGCACCTCCCGTCCGTCCGTCCGCCGTCCCGCCGTGGCGGACGCCCGCCGAGCGCATCCGGCCACCCTCCCACGCACCGGCCCACGCACCGTTCGCACCCCTGCCGGGCGGTCCAGGACACGGTCTGGACACGGACGGGCGGCAACATCCCGGACACCTTGCGAGCCCTCGTCGCGCAGTCCTATGTTGCGCCTCACAACAAAGTCGCCGGCGTGACGGGCTGCCTCGGCAGCCCGCGCAGGTCCTCTGCCGCCCGCCTCCACCGCCTCACGAGGGAACGCCCATGTCGAAGCACCTGCTCGTCAAGGTGGCGGCGACCGCCGCCGCCGCCTGCCTCTCCCTGTCCGCCTGCGGCGGTGACGACACCGCGTCGGACGGCGGCGGGGACAGCGGCTCCGACTCGGCCAGCGCCGGCAAGGTCGGCGTCATCCTGCCGGACGCCACCACCTCGCCCCGCTGGGAGGCCAACGACCGCCCGCTGCTCAAGGAGGCGTTCGACGCCGCCGGCGTCGATGCCGACATCCAGAACGCCGACGGCGACACCGCCAAGTTCGGCACCCTGTGCGACGGCATGATCAACGCCGGCGTCAACGTCCTGCTCATCACCAACCTCGACTCCGAGACCGGCAGCGCCTGCCTCAAGAAGGCCCAGGGCGCCGGCATCAAGACGATCGACTACGACCGCCTCACCCTCGGCGGCGGCGCCTCCTACTACGTGTCCTTCGACAACGTCGAGGTCGGGCGGCTCATGGCCGAGGGCGTCCAGAAGTGCCTCAGCGACGCGGGCAAGACCGAGGGCGTCAACTTCGTCCAGATCAACGGCGACCCGACCGACAACAACGCCGCGCTGTTCAAGCAGGGCTACGTCGAGGGCATGAAGCCGGTCGTCGACTCGGGCGGCTACAAGCTCGTCGGCGACCAGACCGGTGAGTGGGACGCCACCAAGGCCGGCACCGCGACGCCGTCATCTCCGCGAACGACACGATGGCGGGCGGCATCATCGCCCGCCTCAAGGCCAACAAGCTCAACGGCAAGGTGCCGGTCACGGGTCAGGACGCCAGCGTCGAGGGCCTGCAGGCGATCCTCGCCGGCGACCAGTGCATGACCGTCTACAAGGCCATCAAGAAGGAGGCCGACGCGGCCTCCAAGCTCGCCATCGCGCTGACCAAGGGCGAGGACGCCAGCTCGCTGGCCGACGCGACCGTCCAGGACACCGTGCTCAAGACCGACGTCCCGTCGGTCCTCGAGGACCCGGCGATCATCTACAAGGACAACGTCAAGGACGTCATCGACGACGGCTACCAGACGGCCGAGGACGTCTGCACGGGCGACTACGCCGCCGCCTGCACCGAGGCCGGCATCTCCTAGCAGTCGCTCCTGCCAGTCGTCTCTGGCAGTCGTCCATGGCAGTCGTCCATGGCAGTCGTCATGGGGGTCGCTGTCGGCAGGAGGCCGCCTGGCGGTCCGGCGCACACGCCGGGCCGCCAGCGCCTCTGCCCCCGGGCCGTCGCTGCCCCCAGGCCGTTCCTGCACTGTCCTGGTCCGTCCCACCCGCGCGCCCACGGCGCGTCCCCCCGCCGTACCGTCTCGACGGCTCCCCGCCGTCCTGCCCCGCCGCCCCGACCGGGAGGTCCGCATGACCGTTCCGACCACCCAGGACCCCCCGGCCGCCGCGCCGGACGCGGACACCGCGCTGCTGTCGCTGCGGGGGGTGAACAAGAGCTTCGGCGCCGTCCACGTGCTGCAGGACGTCGACTTCGACGCCTACCCCGGCCAGGTCACCGCCCTCGTCGGTGACAACGGCGCCGGCAAGAGCACCCTCATCAAGGGCATCGCCGGCATCTACGGCTTCGACTCCGGCCGGTACGTCTACGACGGCACGGACGTCACCGTGACGAACCCGAAGCAGGCGAACGCGCTCGGCATCGAGGTCGTCTACCAGGACCTCGCGCTCTGCGACAACCTGGACATCGTCCACAACCTGTTCCTCGGCCGTGAGATCACCAAGGGCGGCCGGCTGGACGAGGCGACGATGGAGCGGCGCGCCAAGGAGACCCTCGCCGGGCTGTCCGTGCGCACGGTGAAGTCGATCCGCCAGCAGGTCGCCAGCCTGTCCGGCGGGCAGCGGCAGACCGTGGCGATCGCCCGGTCGGTCATCTGGAACTCCCGGGTCGTCATCCTCGACGAGCCGACCGCAGCCCTCGGTGTCGCGCAGACCGAGCAGGTGCTCAAGCTCGTGCGCCGCCTCGCGGACAACGGCCTGTCGGTCGTGCTCATCAGCCACAACCTCAACGACGTCTTCGAGGTCGCCGACCGCATCTCGGTGCTGTACCTGGGGCGGATGGCCGCGCAGGTGCGCTCCTCGCAGGTCAAGCGCAACGAGGTCGTCGAGCTCATCACCTCCGGGCGCTCGGGCTCGCACGGCCTGCCCCCTGCCCCCTCGTCCTCGGCCCCGTCGTCCCCCGCACCCACTTCGAGCGCCCGTCGCGGCACGGAGGCCGGCACGTGACCAGCACCAGCGTCACCCCGACGCCCGAGGCGTCCACGATCGTCGAGCCCGAGCTCAGCCTCGGCGACTCGGTCCGCGCGTACGTCGACCGCGTGCGCGGCGGTGACGTCGGCTCGCTGCCGGCCGTCCTGGGCCTGCTCGTGCTCGCCGTCGTCTTCTCGGTCCTGCGGCCGCAGACGTTCACGAACAGCTTCAACTTCGCCAACCTCATCAACCAGAGCTCCGCGGTCATCGTCATCGCAATGGGCCTGGTGTTCGTGCTGCTGCTCGGCGAGATCGACCTGTCGGCCGGCTACACGGCCGGGACCGCCGGCGCCGTGACCGCCATCGTCGTCACCCGCCAGGGGCATCCGTGGTGGCTGGCCGTGCTGGCCGGCCTGCTCACCGGCGCGGTCATCGGCTTCTGCATCGGCACGCTGGTCGCCCGGCTCGGCATCCCGTCGTTCGTCGTCACGCTGGCGGCCTTCCTCGGCCTGCAGGGCGTGCTGCTGCAGCTCATCGGTGAGGGCGGCACGATCCCGGTCCGGGACGAGACGCTCGTCGGCCTGAACAACGACACCCTGCCGGTGTGGCTGGGCTGGACGCTGTTCGTCGTCGTCATCGCGGCCTACGCCGGCGTCTCGGTGCGCCGGGCGCAGACCCGACGGGCGGACGGGCTGCACGCGGACGCGCTGTCGGTCGTCGCGGCGAAGGTCGGCGTGCTGGCCGTGCTGCTCGGCGCCGCAACCTGGTACCTCAGCGAGGAGCGCAGCCGGAACCCGGCGGTCACCTCGATCAAGGGCATCCCCGAGGTCGTCGTCCTGCTCGTCGGCCTGCTGGTGGTGCTGAACTTCGTGCTCGGCCGCACCTCGTTCGGTCGGCACGTCTACGCCGTCGGCGGCAACGCCGAGGCGGCCCGCCGCGCCGGCATCAACGTGCAGCGCATCCGCCTGGCCTGCTTCATCATCTCGTCCACCCTCGCCGCCGTGGCCGGGCTGCTGCTCGCCAGCCGCGACAACTCCATCTCGCCGACCACCGGTGGCGCCGACACGCTGCTGTACGCGGTCGGTGCAGCCGTCATCGGCGGGACGAGCCTGTTCGGCGGCAAGGGCAAGATGCTCGACGCCGTGCTCGGGGGGCTCGTCATCGCGGTGATCATCAACGGGATGGGCCTGCTCAACCAGCCCTCGAGCGTCGTCTTCATGGTCACCGGCGCCGTCCTGCTGGTCGCGGCCAGCGTCGACGCCCTGTCGCGCAAGCGGGCGGCGTCCACCGGTCGCGTCTGACCGGGGTGGCGCCTCCCGGCGCCGACCGGCCGGTCCCTGCCTCCCAGGACGACGTCCGCCGGCGCAACCTGCAGAGCCTGCTGCAGCTGCTGCACGTCCGGGGCGCCCGGTCGCGCGCGGAGCTGACCGCGGAGACGGGCCTGAACCGCAGCACCGTCAAGGCGCTGACCGCCGAGCTGGTCGACGCAGGGCTGGCGCGCGAGTCGGCGCCGGTCGGCCGGGGGATCACGGGACGCCCGTCCATCGCGGTCGCCCCGGCCTCCGAGCACGTCTACGCGATCGCCCTCGACATCGGGGTCGAGCGCCTCACCGCGGTGCGCGTCGGCCTGGGCGGGGTGGTGCTCGACCGGCGGGACCTGCGCCAGACGCGGCAGGACTACGCCGTGCGGCGCACCGTCCGGCGGCTGGGCCGGCTGGTCGGCGCGCTGCTCGCCGCGGCGCCGTCGGACGCCTCGTGCATCGGCATCGGGATCGGCGTCGCCGGGGTCGTGGGCGTCGACGCCGGCATGGTGCGCCTCGCGCCGAACCTCGGCTGGGTCGACGTCCCGCTGCGGGCGCTGCTCGGCGCCGAGCTCGGCACGTCGTTGCCGATCCGGCTCGGCAACGACGGTGACCTCGGGGCGCTCGCCGAGCACCTGCGCGGTGCCGGACGGGGTGTCAGCGACCTCGTCTTCGTGTCCGGCGAGGCCGGCATCGGCGGCGGCGTGATCATCGACGGGCAGCCGTTCCGCGGCGCCGGCGGCTACGCGGGCGAGTTCGGGCACATGTGCGTCAACCCGCGCGGTGCCCGCTGCCGCTGCGGCCGGCGCGGGTGCTGGGAGACCGAGATCAGCGACGAGGCGGTGCTGGCGGCGACGTCCGCGCCCGGCGGGATGCCGCTCGCCGACGTCCTGACCGCCTACGCGTGCGGCGAGCGCTGGGCGCAGGCGGGCGTGCGCCGGGTCGGCCGGTCACTGGGCGCCGGGGTCGCCGACCTCGTGAACATCTTCAACCCCGAGCTCGTCGTGTTCGGCGGCGCCGTGCGGCACATCTTCACCGCGACCGAGCCGCTCGTGCGCCAGGCCCTCGCCGGCGCCCTCGTCGCGCCGGTCGAGCAGGTGCGGCTCGTCGTGGCCGGGCTCGGTGACGACTCCGTCCCGCTCGGCGCCGCCGAGCTGGCCTTCGCGCCCCTGCTCGAGGACCCGCTCGCCGCGCTCGGCGTGCCGGCGCGCGTCGGCGTGTAGCGGCGTCGGCGGCTGGTCCGGTCGGCGCTGGTCCGGTCGGCGCTGGTCCGGTCGGGGCGGCGCGGCGCGGTGGTGCGCGGTGGGTCGGGTGTCGGTCGCGGCGGGTGCGGCGGCGGGTCGTGGGTCGGCGGGTCGTGGGTCGGTGGGTCGTGGGGCGGTGGGTCGTGGGGCGGTGGGTCGTGGGGCGGCGGGTCGTGGGGCGGCGGGTCGTGGGGCGGCGGGTCAGCCGCTCGGTGTCTGCTGGAGCCCGTCCCAGGACCAGCGCGGCGTCGGCAGGCCGTCCGGCGGGACGCTCCCGGGTGCCGAAACGCTCATGACCTCGACCACTGCCCAGTCCATGTACGAGCGCAGGGCCGACCGCAGGGCCGGGTCGTCCGGCAGCCCGGCGTCGTCGAGCGCGAGTGCGAAGCAGGCGGCGAACCGCTCGCCGAGCCCGTGCTCGCCGCCGTTGCCGGCGTGCAGCGCGAGGACGGCCGAGTGCCCGCCGCACTCGCGGGAGAAGGCGGCCGGCCCTCCGAGCACCTCGGCCCAGTAGGCCGCGAGCCGGCGCACGTGGTCGGGGTGCCCGTCCTTGCCGAACGGGTGCTCGAGCACCGGGTCGGCCAGGCACCGGACGTGGTGCGCACCGGCGAGGCGCAGCAGCGCCGGCCAGCCGCCCGCGGCCTCGTACAGCGACGGGCGGTCGGCGGCTGTCGTCACCCGAGGACTGTGCGCCTGGTCGGGACGCAGTGCAACGGTCGGTGCGCTGGTCCTGCCGGGAGGAGCGCCCGTCCGTTGCGGGGGGCCAGGTGCGGGAGGCCGGTGGGGGCGGGCGGCCGGTGGGGCGG
>CAXTFU010000178.1:0-10036 GCA_964243385.1 uncultured bacterium
GTGATGCCCTTCTCGCGCTCGAGGTCCATCGAGTCCATGACGCGGTCGGTGACCGCGCCCTCCTCCTGCTGGTGCTCGGTGTAGGCCCCGGACTGCAGCAGCATGCCGTCGACGAGGGTGGTCTTGCCGTGGTCGACGTGGGCGATGATCGCCACGTTCCGGATGTCGTCACGGGTGGGCACAGCGGTACTCCGATGGTCGGCGCCAGCGTCGGCGTCTGCGTGGAGGCGTCGGCGTGGATGGCGTCTGCGGGGCTCTCGGCGGGGCGAGGGCGCTGCCGAGCGGGGACTGCCGGCGACCCCAGCCTACCGGCGCACGCTCCGGGCCCCGGACGTCCTGCACGCCGGCCACCCCGTCCGCACGCAGCGCAGGACGCAGCAGCCCGCGGACGCCGCCTCAGCCGCGCAGGACGTCCGGCAGCCGCTCGACGAGCGGCAGGTCGACCGGCAGCCACGCGACGTCGCCCAGCTCGCCGGCGCCGAGCCAGCGGTGCTCGTCGTGGTCGACCAGGGCCGGCTCGCCGGCGACCAGCCGGCACAGGTAGACGCGCAGCACGGCGGTCGTGCCGATCGGCAGGTCGTCGCCGAGGCGCGCGCCGACCTCGACCTCGACCCGCAGCTCCTCGCGCAGCTCGCGCACGAGCGCCTGGACGTCGCTCTCGCCGGGCTCGACCTTGCCGCCGGGGAACTCCCAGAAGCCGGCCAGGCGCGGGGGCTCGGTGCGGCGGGACGCCAGGACCCGGCCGTCGCGGACGAGCGCGGCGCCGACGACGCCCACGAGGTCCACGCCGCCAGCCTAGGGGCCGCACACTGGCCGGGTGGGAGCCCAGGCAGCCGCGCTGCTCGACGGCGGCGGACCGGTCGGCGACGTCCCGCCGCCCGCGCCGGTGGCCGGCCGGCTGCAGCTCGGGGCGCCCCGGCCGTACCCGCTCGAGGCGGTCGCGCGGGGGCACGGCGGCGTGGGCCTGGCCCCGAGCGCCTGGGACGGCCGGCGCCTGCACCGCGTCCTGCGCCTGCCGGACGGGCCGCTGCCGGTCGTCGTGCACTCCGACCTGCTCGTCACCTGGTCGCGCCCCACCGCCCACGAGCGCGAGGTGCGGCGTCAGGTGACCGACGTGCTGGGGCTGGCCGACGACCTGGACGACCTGTGGGCGGCCTGCGACCGGGTGCCGTCGCTGCGCGAGGCGCGGGCCGCCGGCGCCGGGCGGGTGCTGCGCGCGCCGTCCGCCTTCGACGACCTCGTCGGGACGCTGGCCTCGACGAACACCTCGTACGCGGCGTCCCGCCGGATGGTCGCCGGCCTGGCGGGTGCCGGTCCCCTGCCGACGCCGGACGAGGTGGCCGCGCGCGGCGAGGACGGCCTGCGCGCCGCCGGCTGGGGCTACCGGGCGAGCCCGCTTCTGGCGCTGGCGCGCGCCGTGGCGGACGGGCGGCTGGACCCCGAGCGCTGGCGCGACCCGTCGGTGCCGGACGACGAGGTGCTCGCCGGGGTGCGGGCCCTGCCGGGCTTCGGGCCGTTCGCCGCCGCCACCGCCCTGCCGCTGCTCGGGCACCGCCCGCGTCCGCTCGTGCTGGACGGCTGGCTGCGCCGGCAGGTGCCCGACCCGTCGGCGTGGGACGCGATGGGCCGCTGGGCCGGGACGGGCCTGTGGCTGGCGGTCACGGCGCCCCGCTGGCGCCGCGCTCCTGACGGTCCAGGGGCAGCGGCCTGAGCCGGGCAGCCCGGCCGCGCCGGCAGCCCCGGACGTGCTCGGCGAAGTCCCAGCCGCCCAGGAACTCGCGCGCCGCCGCCGCCCCCGCTGCGAACAGCCGCTCGGTGGTGGCCGCGTCGAGGGCGAAGTCGACGACGGAGACGCCCTCGGTCGGGACGAACACCGTCCGCTCGACCGTGCAGACGTCCTCGAGGTAGGCGCTGCCCTGGTCGGTCAGCAGCGTGTCGAGCGCGGCCAGCCCGACCTCGAACGGCCCGTCGAGGCGGCGGGTCACCGGCGGGCTCGGCGGGCGGGTCGTGAGCCGGATGCCGAACGTCGGCCAGCGCGGGTCGACCGTGTCGGTGCGGTCGAACAGCTCGACGGGGAAGCTCGACAGCAGGCCGCCGTCGACCCACGTCGCCTCGCCGTCCGGCGTCGGCTGGCGCACCGGCCGGAAGAAGAACGGGATGGCGGCGCTCGCCCGCACCGCCCGGGCGACGGACAGGTCGTCCGCGCCGTACTCGGGCAGGTCCCACGGCAGCCGGGCCAGGCGCGAGCGCGACAGGTCGGACACCGTGACGACCAGCCGGTTGCGGCGCTCCGGCGGCAGGCCGTCGGCGGCCGGGTCGTCGTCGGGGATCGCGAGGTCGGCGAAGGTGCGCACGCCGAGCTCGCCGAGCGCCCCGGTCAGGAAGTCCTCGAGGTAGCGGCCCTCGTAGAGGCCGTCGTGCGCGAGCAGGGCGAGCGCGCGGCCCACGAGCGGCACGCGCCCGAGCCCGCCGAGGTCGCGGAAGCGCCGGTAGTCGACGCCCCGGACGATCTCGCCCAACCGCTCGACCGGCTCACCGGCCACCTGCAGCGCCGCGACGAGGCACGCGACGATGGCGCCGGCCGACGACCCGGCGACGCGCGGGAAGTCGTAGCCGGCCTCGTCGAGCGCCGTGACCGCGCCGACCAGCCCGATGCCCTTGACGCCACCGCCCTCGAGCACGAGGTCGGCCGGTCCGGACATGGCTGCGACGGTAGGGCAGACCTGCGACGTCCGCCGCCGGCGAGGCCGGGGGGTCAGCCGGGGGCGTCGAGCACCCAGGTGTCCTTCGCGGCGCCGCCCTGCGAGCAGTTGACGACCAGCTCGCCCGTCCGGGGTGCCACGCGGGTGAGCCCGCCGGGCAGCACCGTCACGGTCGTGCCGTCCGAGAGCACGCACGGCCGCAGGTCGACGTGCCGGTCCTCGACCCCGTCCGCGACGACGGTCGGGCAGGTCGACAGCAGCACCGGCTCCTGCGCCACCCACGACGCCGGGTCGGCCGTCACGAGCGCGCGCAGCTCGCGGCGGCGCGCCGGGGTGGCGTGCGGCATGACCGTCACACCGCGGCCGCCCGAGCCGGTGCGCGGCTTCAGCACGAGCTGGTCCAGCCGCTCCAGGGCCTCGGCCCGGTCGGCCGCGACGCCGAGGTCGAGGCAGCGCACCGAGCGCACGAGCGGCTGCTCGCCGAGCTGGAACCGGACGAGGTCCTCGACGTACGGGTAGGTGCGCTTGTCGTCGGCGAGCCCGGTGCCGAACGGGTTCACGACGCGCAGCCGCCCGCTGGCGAGGCCCGGCAGCAGCGCCGTCCCGAGCCGGTTCGGCCGGCCGTCGTCGCCGAGCAGCCGCTCCTCGCTGGTGCGCCGCCACAGCACGTCGACCGCCCGGCCGTCGGGCAGGCGCAGCCGGTCGCCCGCGGCGGTGAGCTCGTCGAGGTCGACGAGCGGGACGCCCAGCAGCCCGGCGACGCGGGCGGGCTCCCAGCGCACGTTGGTCCCGCGGTCGTCGCCGAGCACCGCGACGACCGGCTCGTCGACGTCCGGCGCCGCCGCCCGCAGCACCCGGCGCAGCGCCGGGACGAGCTGCCCGGCGAACGGCCGCGGCGCGCCGGGGACGAGCCCGCCGACCACCCGCCGCACGGTCTCGGCGTAGCCCATGAGGGTCGGGGTGCGCAGGTTGTCCTCGAGCACGACGAGCTCGCCGGCGGGCGTCCGCACGACGTCCGGACCGGCGACGCCGAGCACGACCGCGGGCGGCGCCGGGCCGTCCTCGCGGTACAGGCAGGTCGCGACCACGTCGGCCGGGACGACCCCCGCCCGCACCGCAGGGTCCGGGTCGCGCAGGAACGCCTCGAGGGCCCGCACCCGCTGGGCCAGGCCGGCCGCGAGGCGGTCCCACTCGGCCCCGTCGAGCACCCGGGGCAGCGGGTCGACGCGCAGCAGCTCCGGGCCGTCCGCGCCGACGATGCCCATGCCCTCGGCCTGCACGGCCTGCTCGCACCCGGCCGCGAGCGACCGCAGGTCGACGCCGGCCAGCGCCGCGCGCACCGGCGCCGCCGCTGAGCTCGCACCCTCGTCGTACGGGGCGCGCTGCACGTCGAGCAGGCTCACACCCGGACGTCGGCGCGGGCCAGGGCGGCCCGGGCGACCCAGCGGCCCTGCTCGGGGTCGGTCACGTCGAAGCCGAACGGGGCGTTGGCCTCGAGCGCCAGCAGCCGGCCGTCGGCCGCGACGAGGACGTCGACCCCCATCAGCCCGCCGCCGAGGCTCGCCACCATGTCCTGCGCGAGCGCGGCCATCGCCGGCGGCGGCTCGTACACCCGGGGGTAGACGGTCCCGGACGTCACGAGCTCGCCCGGCCGCCGGCCCTTCTCGTAGGCCAGCGAGGTCGCGTCGGGCGTCGCGAACAGGCGGACGCAGGCCGGCTCCTGCACCCACTCCTGCAGCAGCGCGGCGCCCCGCCGCTCGCCGCCGGCCGCCTCGTCGGCGCGCCAGGCCCGCTCGAGCGCGCGCGCCTGCTCGACCGACTCGACGAGCGAGATGTGCCGGGCGCCGTCGCAGAACGCGGGCTTGAGCACCATCGGCCGCCCCGGGTCGGGCCACCGGCCGACGGCGGCCAGGTCGACGGTGCGCGGCTGCGGCAGCCCGGCGGCGGCCCACACGGCCGCGGTGACGTGCTTGTCGGCGGACGCCAGCAGCGCCCGGACCGGGTTCAGCAGCGCAGCGCCCGAGCCCTCGAGTGCGACGACCGCCTGCAGCGTCGGCGCGAACGCGGCGACCTCCTCGACGAGCACGTGGCCGACGACGAGGTCGTAGGCCGGGGCGCCCTCGAGCGCCCACGACGGCGGCAGCGCGGCGATGCGGTCGACCGCGGCGCCCTCGGCCTCGAGCGCCCGCACCCAGGCCTCGGCGTAGCCCGTCGGCTCGTACCAGTCGGCGTCGGTGATGACCAGCAGGGCGCGCACCCCGCGGCACCTACCCGGCGCGCCGGTGCGTACGCGCGCGCTCCAGCACCGCGACGAGCCGGTCGACGTGCGCGTCGAAGACGAGGTCGTCCCGCAGGACGTCGCACGCCGCCGCCGCGCGGTGCAGCCCCGCGCGGTCGTGCAGCCGCGCGGCGAGGTCGTCGGCGTCGTCGTAGACGACCGCGGCGTCGCCGAGGATGCGCTCGGCCGCCACGACCGAGCCGGGGCTCGACTGCAGGAGCATCGGCAGGCCGGCCGAGGCGTACGTCGGCAGCCGGGCCGGCGCGTTGAGGTCGTCCCACACCGCCCGGCGCAGGTCGCCGCCGTTCGTCGCCCGGAACCGGTGCAGCCAGCCGGCGTCGTAGGAGCTGAGCACCCGCACCCAGTCCGGCGGGTCGACCTTCGGGTGCACGTGCACGGTGTCGACCTCGGCGGACGCCGCCCGCACCGCGGCCGCCCAGCCGGCGGCCGGGCCGTGGTCGTGCACCTGGCCGTGCAGGTGCACGTGCACACCGGCCCGACCGAGCCGCACGAGCAGCTCGGCATCGACGCCGAGCGGACGGCCGAGCACCGCCGTGTGCACCGCGCCGTCCTGCTCGGACAGCCGGGTCGACCGCTCGCCCGCGAACCAGGTGGCGAGCGGCAGGTCGCCGTCGAGCACGCCGGTGCGCGCGGGGTCGAGCCGGCCGGGCAGCGCCAGGTCGAGCCACTCGCGCTCCAGCTCGGTCGAGAGCAGCACCTCGTCCGCCCCCGCGCAGAGCGCGGCGAGCTGCGGCCAGGTCCCGCGCCGCACGCACGCCTGCGGCGCCTCCTTGAAGTGCCACACGAACGGCAGGTGCGGCAGCTCGGTGAGCACCCGGTGCGCGAGCGGCACCGCCCGCCAGTTCAGCAGCCCGTAGACGACGTCGACCTCGAGCGCGCGCACCGCCTCGACCGACGGCACGTCGACGACGTGGCCGAACGGCAGCGGCCCGACGGTGTGCGCGCCGAGCCCGTCGTCGGTCCACAGCCCGAGCAGCGAGTGCCCGCGCTCCTCCAGGGCCAGCACGCGGTCGGGGTTGAACGCCAGCTCGCCGACCAGCAGGATCCGCAGGCCCTCGCCCGACGGCGGTGGCCGGTCGCGGTGCCGGGCGTACAGCGCGACCTCGTCGGTGAGGCCGCTGTCGCGCGAGTGCAGCCGCAGCGGCGTCGTCACCCGGTAGCGGCGCCGGAAGACGTTCAGCCCGCCGTCGGCGCTCTCCCGGATCGCCCGCGAGCGCTGGTGCGGGTGGTCGGTCCAGGTGCAGGTCGTCCGTCCGGTGCCTGCGGCGGACGGGAAGTGCCGCCACATGAGCAGGTCGAGGTCGTCGGCCTCGAGCTCGTCGCGCTCGGGCCAGCGCCGGTCCGTGCGCCGGTGCGCGACCTGCACGAGCTGCAGCCCGCTGTCCCCCGGACCGGCCGGCGCCTCGCCGCCGGCCCAGCGCACCCCGCTCCAGGCGAGGTCGGCGCCGTCCAGCACTGCCAGCAGGGCGGCCAGGTGGCCCGGGTCCCAGGCGTCGTCGGCCGGCAGGTAGGCCACGACCGGGGCGGTCGTCGCGTCGAGCCCGGTGTTCAGCGCCGCGCCGAGCCCGCGGTTCGCGTCGTGCCGGACGAGCCGCACGCGCGGGTCGTCCGGCACCTCGGGCCCGTCGGACGAGCCGTCGTCGACGACGACGCACTCGAAGTCGGCGAGGTCCGAGGCGAGCAGGCTGCCGAGCGCCCGGGGCAGGAACGCCGCCTGGTCGTGCACCGGCACGAGGACGGCGACCCGGGGGCTCACCGCCGCTGCACGTCCACGTAGACGTCGTGCACCCGCTCGGCGAGCACCGGCCACGAGTAGGCGGTGTCGACGTGGGCGCGGGCGGTCTCGGTGGTGCGGCGGGTCGTCCGGCGGTCGGTGAGCACCGCCGTGAGCGCGGCCGCCAGCGCCGCGACGTCGCCGCGCTCGACGAGGCGGCCGGTGACGCCGTCGGAGACGATCGCGGGGATGCCGCCGACCCGGTTCGCCACGATCGGCAGGCCGCTCGCCATCGCCTCGACGAGCACGCTGCCGAGCTCCTCGTACTGCGACGGCAGGACGAAGACGTCGCCGTGCGCGAGGTGCGCCGGCACCTCGTCGTGCGGCACGAGCCCGACCACGTGCACCCGGTCGCGCGCCGGCGACGCGGCGACCGCGGCCGCGACCTGCGCCCGCAGCGGGCCGTCGCCGACGACGACCAGGTGCACGTCGTCGGCCATCCGCGCGTGCGCGGCCACCGCGTCGAGCGGGCGCTTCTGGTCGGCCAGGCGCCCGGCGAACAGCACCCGCGGGTGCGGCACGTGCGGGGTCGGGTCGGCGTGCGGCCCGGCGAACAGCGCCGGCGAGAAGCCGGACGGCACGACGTGCACCCGGTCGGGGTCGACGCCGTCGGCGACGGCCGCCTCGGCCGCGGCCGCGGTGAGGACCAGCACGGCGTCGGCCCGCCGCAGCACCCGGCGCTCGACGAGCGGCCCGAGCAGCGTCAGCGGCCGCCGCGGCCGGCCCTCGAGCGTGCGGGACACGCTGCAGTGCACCGTCACGACCAGCGGGACGCCGGCCCGCCGGGCCACCAGCTCGGCCATCGGCAGGACGGCGACGTCCTCCCCCTGGTGCGCGTGCACGAGCCCAAGCCCGCGCACCCGCAGCAGCTCCCGGGCGGCGTCGGCGGCCCACAGCTGCCGCGCCCCGCGGATCGGGACGCCGGTGCGGACGAGCGTCGTCGCGCCGTCGGCCGTGCGCGAGCGCGGACCGCCCAGGCGGGAGGTCAGCACGTGCTGGCGCACCCCGAGCCGGGCGAGGCCCCGCGTCAGCTCGGCGGTGTGGTTCTGCATCCCGCCGATCGGGTCGAACGCCGCGGCGTCGGCGCGCTCCAGCGCCTGCGCCGGGGGCTCGAACACCGAGCACAGCCGCAGCACGGTCCCCGCGATGGCGGGGCCACCCGGGACGCTCGCGGGCACGGCAGGCGTGGTCGGCGCCGGTGTGGGCAGCTCGGACGTGGGCAGGGCGGGGGCGGACAGGGCTCGAGCGGGGTCGGAGCTCGGGGCGGTGCGCACGCAGGGACCTCCTGTCGGGGACGGTCTGGGAGACTGCCACGATGCAGCCGCGCCAGCCGCCGGAGGGTGCTGTGCCCGCCGCCGGGGTCTCCGCACCACCCGGCCCGGCGGCCCGCCCTGCGCGCCGGGGCCCGGCCGGCCGGCCGGCGTCCGACCGCGCTCCGGGCGCCGCGGTGCCCCCGCTGCTCGACCCGCAGGTCAGCAGCGTCCTGCTCGTGCGGCTGCGCGTCGGGCTCGGCGACCTGCTGTGCACCGTCCCGGCCGTGCGCGCCCTGCGCGCGGCGCGGCCCGACCTGCACGTCGGGCTCGCCACCTGGCCCGAGATGGCCGGCGTCGTCGGCCGGCTCGCCCCGTGGGTGGACGAGCTCGTGCCCTTCCCGGGAGCGCCCGGCATCCCCGAGCGGACGCCGGACGGCACGCTGCCGGACTGGTCGGCGCGGATGGCCGCCCGCGGGTGGGACCTCGCGCTGCAGGCCTACGGCGACAACCCGGCGGCGAACGCCGTCACGGCGAGCGTCGGCGCGCGGCTGACCGGCGGGTTCGCCCCGACGCGCGCCGCCGCCGCACCCCTCGACGCCCGCTCCCCCGACGGCCTCGAGCTCGACGCCCTGGAGCTCGACGCCCTGGACCTCGACGCCCTGGACCCTGCGCTGCACCTGCCGTACCCGCACGCCGAGCACGAGACGGTGCGGCACCTGCAGCTGCTCGAGCACCTGGGCCTGCCGCGCGGCGCCTCCCGCGCGCTCGAGCTGCCGCTCACCGACGACGACGAGGGTGCGGCGCGCGGGCTGGGCCTGCCGCCCGGCGGCTACGCCGTCCTGCACCCGGGAGCGACGTCGGCGAGCCGGCGGTGGCCGGTCGAGCGCTTCGCCGAGGTCGCCGACGGGCTGGCCGGCGCCGGGCTCGTCGTGGCGGTCGGCGGCGTGCCCGCGGAGGCCGCGACGACGGGCGCCCTCGTCGCGGCGTGCCGCAGTCGCGTCGTCGACCTGACCGGCCGCACCACGCTCGGGTCGTACGCCGTGCTGCTGCGCGACGCCGCCATCGTCGTCGCGAACGACACGGGCACCGCGCACCTGTCGGCGGCGGTCGGCGGTCGGGTCGTGACGCTGTTCCTGTCCGGCGACCCGGTGCGCTGGCGGCACGCCCCGGCGCTGCAGGCCGTCGTGCGCGAGGACGTCGGCTGCAACCCGTGCCCGCACCTGAGCTGCCCGATCGACCACCGCTGCGCGCTGCGGATCAGCGCGGCGCGGGTCCTCGCGCAGGCGCTGCGGATGGCGGCGACGGCAGGTCCGCTGCCGGCAGGAACGCCGCCCACGCCTCGGTCGCCATCCGCTGCGCGGTGAGGTGCGCGCGGGCCCGCACGGCGCCCGCCTCGCCGCGGCGCCGGCGCTCGCCGGGGTCGGCGAGCAGCCGGCGGAGCCCGTCCGCGAGCGCGACCGGGTCCTCGGGCGGCACGACGACCGCGACGTCGCGGAGCGCCTCGCGGACGTCGCCCACGTCGGTCGCCACGGCGGGCAGCCCGGCCGACACCGCCTCCACGAGCACCAGCGGCAGCGCCTCGACCCGGGACGGCAGGACGAACACGTCGGCGCGCGACAGCACGGCGTGCGGCCCGTCCTGGAAGCCCAGCAGCTCGACCGGCAGGCCGGCGGCGGCGCGCTCGAGGGCCGCCCGCTCGCGGCCCTCGCCACCCAGCAGCACCCGCAGCGCGACGCCGTCGCCGACGAGCCGGCGCACCGCCTCGAGCAGCACGTCGTAGCCCTTCTGCCGGGTGAGCCGCCCGAGGCCGGCCACCACCGGGACGGCGCCGCCGGGCGGCTCGAGCCGATTCAGCGGATCGACCCCGTTCAGCACGTGGGTGAGCCGGTGCACGCCCAGCACCTGCTCGGCGAGCTCGGCGAACGGCCGCGACACCGCCACCACGTGCCGCAGCGCGGCGAAGGCGGCGCGCACCCGGGCGAGGTCGGCGTCCGGCACGTCCCCGCTC
>CAXTFU010000179.1:0-10018 GCA_964243385.1 uncultured bacterium
GGCATGGCCTTCTGCACCCCGAACACCGCGCCTTCCAGCCAACCCAGCCAGCCCCAGCCAGCCCAGCCCACCAACCAGCCAGCCAGCCAGGGCAGGCGATGTCGAGCGCGGACGCCCAGTACGTGTTCTTCGGCGAGGGAGCGGCCCGACGCCTTCGCGCTTGCGTTGTCGTCGCGAAGGTCCCGTGACTTACGTCGCGACGGTCCCGTGACTCGAGACGCTGGTGGCTGGTGACTCGGGCCCGTATACGAACGACTGCCGGGGCACCGTTCCGCAGGCCGAAGTATTCGTGGGAGCTGTCAAGCGTAGCGGCCGCAGCGCTTGTGCGCGGACGCGTCGACCGGCGGGCAGTTGACCGAATTCGCTTCAGCCGGTGGGCCAGGACGCGGTCGCGTCCAGGACGATCATCGCGATGGTGGCTGCGGCGGCTGCGGTTCCCAGCAGCACGCCGAGCCGGAGGCGGCGCCCCGGCAGTGCCCCTGGGCCGGAGCCCGTGCCGGACGCGGCTAGGTGGAGTGCCGGCAGGACACGGGCGAGCACGTGCACGCCTGTGGCGGCGGCCCAGGCGATGAAGGCTGCCTGGTGCAGCGACAGCGGCGTCACCGGCTGGCCGAGGAGCCTGAGCAAGGTGCGGTCACCAGTGTCCGGTCCGACGAGAGCAAGCGCGGTACCGGTTCCGAGCAGGCCCAGGGTGCTCAGGACGACGAGCGGCCCGAGCAGGCGCAGCAACAGCGGCGGCATCGTGTGCGCGTAGGCCGCAGCGTGGGTGTAGTAGCGCACCATCCGCCAGCCGGTGGTGGCGGTCTTGGCCAGAGCCGGGGGGATCAGCAGCAGCCCCAGCGCGATGTGCCAGTGGACGAGCCCGCGCAGGTCCAGCAGCGTGAGCAGCTCGGCGAGGAACAGCACGAGCAGCACCAGCCCGAGCCAGGCGGTGAGCTGGGCATTGCCGGCCGGCCCGCCGGTGCCGGGCAGCAC
The DNA here is from genome assembly GCA_964243385.1 of uncultured bacterium. GTDB lineage: Bacteria > Actinomycetota > Actinomycetes > Mycobacteriales > SCTD01 > SCTD01. Next base: position 976 of record CAXTFU010000179.1, read on the forward strand.
CGGGTCCTCGAGGTCCGCCCGGCCGGACGCGGCGGCCAGAAGATCCGTCACCGGTCCTGAGCGCCCCGGCCGGTGCAGTGCCCCTGGCGTTGACATCGTCATGACGTGGAGCCTGGGCGTGGGTCGCTGAGCAGACCCTGAACGCCGCTCCCGCTCCGGCGCGGTCGAGGAAGGTGACGGCGTCGACGAGCCGGGCCGGTTGGTCGATCCGCGGACGACGAACCGGTCGGGATGGGCGAGCAGATCTAGGAAGTGACGGGTGGAGGTGCTGACGGCGGTGAAGGGCTGCCGGCCGGTGGGGCGGGTCTTGGCGCCGGCGCCGGACACCAGGTAGGTCACGCCGGCCGGAGGGATCGACCGTGGTCGTGGTCGTGGCCGGCGAGCACCAGTGGCTTCGTACTGCGCGAACAGCGGGCTCCACTGCCGCCTCGCCCGCAGGGCCGAGCCGCGCTGACCACCGGAGTACGCGTGATGGTGCATCGCCGCGTCCGCCGTCGCCGCCGCCGCCGCCGTCCAGGTCCCGGGCCGGGTGTGCTGCGGCCCGCAGCCTACGTGTCTGCGCCGGTCGTCGACCTGGTTGGAGTCGACTACGGCGATCCCCAGCGGCCCGATCTGGTGGACGTATCCGGCTGTGCTGCGGACCGGCGCGTCGAGGACCTGTCGACCTCGGCCGCTGCCGTAGTCGTGGCTGCCCACTACCGAGCAGTGCGGTGCCGCGCTGCCGTACGGCGGCGAGCGGGTAGGTGAGCGTGGCTGGCACCGCGCGTGTCGCCGTGGTCGTGAACCAGGTCCCAGCAGGAGCAGGCCGTCGACGGCCCAGCAGCAGCCTCCTGCGCCGCCGTGGCCGCAGCGGTGCGCCGCGGCGGGGCGTCGCCCGTGCCGGTGTCGTCGACGACGGCCAGCCGACCAGCGCGCCAAGCGCGGGCGGCGGGACAGGCGAGCCGACGACCGTCGACTCGCCAGCGTTGCCCGGTGGCCCGGACAGCCGGACCGTGCCGGACCGACCGCGGCGGTCGCGACCGCAAGGCCGAACATCCCCGCAGTGAAGGCGCTGAGCGGGGCCGTCGCCCGAGCGGGGTCGAGCGTCGGCGTCCACGCGCCGGCTCGGCGGTGCGCGCGGCCCGCGGGAGTCCCGTGCGCCGCTCACCGGCCGGTGTTGGCCGTCGCGGGGCGGCGGCGGGCGCGGAGCACGGCCAGCGTGGCCGGTGCCAGGCTGAGGACGACGATGCCCGGTAGGATCAACCCGATGTGATCGCGGACGAGCGCGGCCTGTCCGAGCCGGTAGCCGAGCACCGTGACGCCGGTCCCCCACAGCGCGCCGCCGAGCAGGTTGTACGCGGCGAAGGTCCGGTAGCCCATGCCGCTGGCGCCGGCGACGACCGGGGTGAACGTTCGCACCACCGGGACGAAGCGAGCGAGCACGATCGTGCGCGGCCCTTGGCGGTCGAAGAAGTCGGCGGCCCGGGCCAGGCGCGCCTGCCGGAACAGGCGCCCGTCTGGACGCCGGCGCAGCGCCGGGCCGGCGCGCCTGCCGATCAGGAACCCGACCTGGTCGCCGGCGACGGCCGCGAGCACGATCAAGGGGACGGCGAGCCACAGCGGGGCCCGCAGGACTCCGTCCGCTATCAGCAGCCCCGTGGTGAACAGCAGGGAGTCCCCGGGCAGGAAGAACCCGACGAGCATCCCCGACTCGGCGAACACCGCTGCCAGGACTCCGAGCAGCCCCAGGGTGCCGGCGAGCCGCGCCGGGTCCAGCAGGCCAGGGCCGAGCGCGATCCCGCTCACGCTGCCCCGGGCACGTCGGGGGGCCCGGCGGCGGGGCCCATTGGCGGGCACAGGGACAGGGAGGAAGGGAGCACAGCTGCAGGCTGCTGACTGTCACCTTGGACGACGCTGAGTGCGGCGTTCAGGGTGTCCTCAGCCCGGTCGGGTCAGCGTCGCCGTCATGAATGACACCGCGCGGCACGACACCGCCGCCATCCCAGCCGCGATCGCCACCCCGAGCGCTCCCTCCACCGCGCGCACGATGCTCAACAAGGTCCCGGAGATCACCGTATTCTTCTGGGCCATCAAGATCCTCGCGACGACGGTCGGCGAGACCGCCGCCGACTACCTCAACGGGACGCTGGGCCTGGGCCTGAGCGGGACCACGCTGGTGACGGGCGTGCTGACGGCAGCCGTGCTCGTCGCGCAGCTCCGCATGACGCGCTACGTGCCGGGCGTGTACTGGCTGGCCGTGGTGCTGATCAGCGTCGTCGGCACGCTGGTCACCGACAACCTCACCGACAACATCGGCGTGCCGCTACCCGCCAGCACCGGACTGTTCGCGGTGGCGCTGGCCGCGACGTTCACCGCGTGGTACGCCAAGGAGAGGACCTTGTCGATCCACGCCATCGCCACCCCCACCCGGGAGGCCTTCTACTGGCTCGCGGTGCTGTTCACCTTCTCGCTGGGCACCGCAGCCGGCGACCTGCTCGCCGAGCGCCTCGCAGTCGGCTACTGGCCGTCCGCATCGCTGTTCGCCGCGGCGATCGCCGTCGTCTACGCCGCGCACCGCCTGCTCGGCCTCGGCGCGATCACCGCGTTCTGGCTCGCTTACATCCTCACCCGCCCGCTCGGCGCCTCCGTCGGCGACTACCTGTCGCAGAGCACCGCCGACGGCGGCCTCGGGCTCGGGACCACCGGCATCAGCGCGCTCTTCCTGACGGCGATCCTGGCCCTGGTCGCCCATCTGACCCGCACCCGCGCCGACCAGACCCGGCAGTCCGTCGGCGCCCAGCTCCCGCCGGCCCTGCACCGTGACGACACCAGGAACTGACCGGCCGCGGCCGGTGTGCGACGGTCCAGCGATGAGGATGCTGGTCGTCGAGGACGAGGTCTCGCTGGCCGAGGCCCTGCGCGACGGGCTGGTCGCGGAGGGCTTCGCCGTGGACCTCGCGCACGACGGGGAGCACGGGCTGGAGCTGGCGCTGACCCACCCCTACGACGCGATCGTGCTGGACCTGATGCTCCCGAAGCGGCACGGCTACGACGTCTGCCGCACGCTGCGCAGGCAAGGGGTGTGGACGCCGGTGCTCATGCTCACCGCGAAGGACGGCGACTACGACCAGGCAGACGCGCTGGACCTTGGCGTGGACGCCTACCTGACAAAGCCCTCGTCGTTCGTCGTGGTCCTCGCGACGCTGCGGGCGCTGGTCCGCCGGGGCGCCGGCGAGCGGCCCGCGGTGCTGACCGTCGGGCCGCTCGAGCTGGACCCGGCCGAGCACCGGGTCCGGCTGCGCGGCGAGGCGCTGGCGCTGCGCCCCCGGGAGTACGCGCTGCTGCACTTCCTGATGCGTCGCCAGGGCCAGGCCGTGAGCAAATCCGAGATCCTGAGCAACGTCTGGGACGAGTTCTACGAGGGCGACCCGAACATCGTCGAGGTGTACGTGAGCTATCTGCGGCGCAAGCTCGCCGCCCCCGCCGACTCCCCGATCATCGAGACGATCCGGGGCGTCGGCTACCGCCTGTCGCCGAACGGTGCCTGACCCGCCCGGGCGCGCCGGGTCGGTCCTACGAGGGCTGCCGGGTGCGTGGGCCCTGCTGTCGCTACGGGTCCGCGTCACCCTGGCCGCGGCACTCGTCAGCGGAGTGAGCCTGACGGCCGCCGCCGGGCTGCTGGTGCTGTCGCTGTCCGGCGGCCTCGTCGCCGGCCTTGACGACACCGCGCGCACCCGGGCCCGCGACGCCGCGGCGGCGCTCGCCGACGGGGACGTCGCCTCAGCGGTGTCGGGTCCCGGCGGCGACAGCCTGGTGCAGCTGCTGGCGCCGGACGGGTCGGTCCTCGCCGCGAGCCCCGGGCTAGCCGGCCGCGGGCCGCTCGTGGGGCTGCCCGTCCCGGTCGGGCAGCACCAGCAGCCCGACCGCGACCTTAACCCCGAGGAGGGGAGCGCCCGGCTACTGACCCGCACGACCGGCCGCGGAGGGCCGGTGATCGTGGTGGCGTCGCCGCTCGAGGACGTGCACGAGTCGCTCGAGCAGCTGCTCCGCCGGCTGCTGGTCGGCGCCCCCGCCTTGCTCGCGCTGATCTGCGGCGCCGTTTGGCTGCTGCTCGGCTACACCCTGCGCACCGTGGACCGGCTGCGCGGGCAGGTCGCCGCGCTGTCGGCGTCCGGGCTGGAGCAGCGGGTCGACGTCCCCCCGGCAAACGACGAGGTCCGCCAGCTCGCCATCACCATGAACGAACTGCTCGACCGCCAGCACCGCGCGGCGCAGGCGCAGCGACGGTTCGTCGCCGACGCCGCGCACGAGCTGCGCAACCCGGTCGCGGCGCTGCGCACCCGGATGGAGGTCAACGCGCGAGCCTGCGACCTGGCCGGCTGGCAGCAGAGCGCCCCGACGATGTTAGCGGACGCCGACCGGCTCGCCCGGCTCGTGAACGACCTGCTGGCGCTGGCCCGACTGGACGAGGCGGGCCGGCTGCGGCGGGTGGTGCCCGTCGACCTGGACGAGCTCGTCCTCGCCGAGGCGAGACGGCTGCGCGGCACCACCGACGTCGCCCTGGACACCCGGCAGGTGTCCGGAGCAATGATGCACGGTGACCCGGAACTGCTGACACGGGTGGTGGCGAACCTGCTCAGCAACGCCGTGCGGCACGCCGCGTCCCGGGTGCAGGTCAGCCTCGCCACCGGCGGCGGGCACATCGCGTTGACCGTCGCCGACGACGGACCCGGGGTCCCGCCCGAAGAACGCGAACGGGTCTTCGAACGCTTCCACCGCCTCGACATCGCCCGGGCCCGGGACAGCGGCGGCAGCGGCCTCGGCCTGCCGATCGTGCGCGACGCCGTCCGGGCGCACCGCGGCACCGTCACGCTGCACGACGCCCGGCCGGGCGCGCTGGTCGAGGTCCGAATGCCGCAAGGAGGCCGTCCTTGAGCGGGGGCGGGTCAGCCGAGTGACGATGGCCGGCGCAGCTCACGGCCTGCTGCGCGGCGACCCCGCCAGGACCAACCTGCCCCCGGCGCGCCCGCGCAGGACGGCGGCTCACAGGCCGCTCGGCAAGCAGCTGCCCGCTCGACGCGTTGCTCGCGCAGGGTCCCCGGCTGCGTGAGCGAGGGCTGCTCGGCGCACAGCGACCGCGGCTCCTGCCCCGTGGCGGATGAGATCACGACCGCGCCCCGATCAGCCGGGACCGACCGACCGTCGTAGCCGCGCTGGGGACGCCCGCCTACCGCCCCTCGCCGTCGAGGCCTCGGGCCGCTGGAACGAGTCCGCCGGCCCGCCACGGCAACGGCGACCGACTGTCGTGACCGGTCGTCGCCGATGCGACGTCCGCCGCCAGCCGCGGCGCGTGCTCGGCCCGTACGACGCCCAGCCCGCCGACGAGACCGACGCGCTGGTCGTCACGCCACCGGCGGCCCGCGTCGGCCGCTCCGCTGGCTGCCGCATGCCGACACGGGGGCTGAACGGCCCGTGCAATCTGGAGAAGCACACCGGCGCTGCACGCCGGTGCTCGCACTGACGTCGCAGGTCGTCGCCTTCGGCGACGGCCACGCCGTACACCGGCGGCTGACGCCACCCGGGTGGCCGGAGCGAAATCTGCACTGCGAACACCTGACGTCCGACGCCTGGCCGAGGCGTGCCGTCCCCATGCCGTGCGGGGCGGATCCGGCCGGGCCAGCGCCCCCGGACCGGCCACCGGGCCGCGCCGGGCGCCGCGTGCCGAGGCCCTAGTGGCTCCGAGCGGCGGACAGGATGCAAGCGGGCGACGAGGCGAGCGCCGGCGACCGTCGCACCGCCGGGCGGCATTGCTCAGCGGCCCGTCGACCTCACCCGTCGCATGCCGCTTCGCCACCGCCCTGTTCGGCAACGCTCCGCAGCGCGCCGGCTCCGTCCTAGCCTCGACCAGTCCTCGCGACGCCCCGCACGTCCGGACGTTATCGCCGGACCTGCCGCGTGCCCCGCCGCCCGCCATGGACGCCACCTGGCTGTCGGCGTCACCCAGCCCGGCGCCGCCGGGACCGCCAGATCCTCAAGCTCCTGCGCCGAAGACCGCGTGCGCCTGGGCCGTCGACTGCCGCCGCCGCAGCGGGCCCGGCACTTCGGTCCGCCGGTTGCTGGCGTGCGACGGTCGGGCCGGCGGGGCCGTTCGCTTCCACGCCGCAGCCGACGCGTGGCTGGGAGCAGCAGCCCCACCGTCGCTGGCACGAACGCGAAGCGATCGCTGATCGGGGGCGCTGGTCGTGGGGTGCGCGTCAGCCGTCGAGGGCGAGCAGGTGCTCGCTGACGGGGCCGAGGGTGAGCATGCCGCTGCCGGCCCCGGCTATCTCTCCGCTCGCGGGTGCGAGGGCCGCGTGCGCGCGGGCCTTCACCGCGGCGTCGCCGACCGCCAGGGCGGCGCGGCCGGCCAGCGCCCACAGGGCTTCCAGCAGCAGCCCCGGCGGCGGGTCGGGCAGGTCGGCGACGGCGCGCGCCGCCGGGGCTCGCGCGGCCAGCAGCAAGTGCGGTCGGATCCACGGCTCGTACGGGCCGAGGGGGGCGTCGACGCGGACAGGCAGCCCTCGGCTGACCTGCAGGCTCGCCAGCTGCAGGGCCAGCAGGCCCTCGTCCAGGCCGGGCATGCCGGAGCCGACGCGGCGCCGTGCCGCGGACCGGAACGCGCGTTCGGCGTCGGCTGAGCCGAGGACCGCCTCCCGCATCGCCCGCCAACCAGTGGTGAAGACGGTGACCAACGGCCTGTCGTGCTCGAGGGCCAGGTCGTCGAGCAGGTCAGCATGGACGTTGGCTGCGGTCAGGTCGCCGAGGGCGCTGAGGGCCTGCATCCGCACCAGGTGCCCGAGGACGAGGTGGTTCCACAGGCCGTGCCGGCCGGCGAGCTCGACCAGCTCGGTGCCGATCGTGTCCCGCTCAGCGGCCATCCCGGCCCGGGACGCGGCCTGCAGGGAGCGGCCGCCGAGCGCTGAGCAGAGCACCGCGGGGTCGCCGAGTTCGCGGGCCAGACGCTCGGCCTGCGCCGCCGCTGCCGGCCCGCGCGGTCCCGGGAGGCCGCGGGACTCGACCGCGACCGTGGTGAGGAGGCGCGCCCGGACGGCGTCCGGTCCGGTCGCAGGCAAGGCGCGTTCCGCGGCCGCGACGACGGACGCGGCCTGGGCCGGGTCATCGGAGCGGGTCCAGCTCCCGGGGACGTCGAACGCGCCGATCACCCGCGCCGTCAGCAGAGGGTCGCCGAGCTGCTCCGCCGCCGCGATGACGGCCAGTCGCTGGTGGCGGGCGGCGGTCAGCCCTTCGCTTCCGCTGACCGCGAGGCTGCGCAGCAGGGTGACGGTGGACTCCAGCCGGGCGCGCGGACCGGCCGTCCGCTGGTAGGAGGTCGCCGCGCGGGTCCAGACGTCGCCGGTCTGGTCGAGCGACGGCGACCCGTGCAGCACATCCCGTTCGAGCTCGGCGAGCCGCGCGCTGGGGTCGAGCCCCAGCTCGTCGGCCAGCCGGGTCCGAGCCCGGCGCAGGAGGGCCAGCGCGTCCCGCTGCCGTCCGCTTCGGTGCAGTGCGAGGGCCAGCAGCAGCCAGCCCTGTTCTCGCCAGGGGTGCTCGGCGACGTGCGCGTCCAGGCCGGGGACGGCGTCCTCGGCCCGGCCGAGGGCCAGGCGTGCGGCGGCCGCCCGCTCGACTGCGGTGGCGCGGAGCTCGGCCAGCCGTGCCCGCTCGGGCCGCGCCCACGGCCGGTCGGCGACGTCGGCGTACGCCGGGCCACGCCAGGCGGACAGGCCGTCCTCGAGCGCAGCCAGGGCCGCAGCGGGCGGGAGCCGGCCGGCGCCGGTGACGGCGGCGGCGAACTCGTCGGCGTCCGTGCGCGTCCGCAGCGCGTACCCGGGGCCCGCGGTGACCAGCACTTGCGGCACAGCCCTGGGGGCACGATCCGGCTCCAGCGCGCGGCGCAGCGCCGCCACGAAGGTCCGTATCGATGCCACGGCTTGCTCAGGCGGGACGTCCCACAGGTCGTCCACGAGTCGGGGGACCGGGACCACCCGGCCCCGGGCGACCGCCAGGCGGGCCAGCAGCTCCCGGTGCCGCAGTCCGCCCAGGCGCACCGGCGCTGCGTCCAGCCAGGCGGTGACGGGACCCAGCACGCCCACCGTGCACGTCACGCGGCGCCCGTCCGGTCGCTCATCCGTTGCTCATCCCGCCGTCCCAGACTGACCGCATGACTCCCTCGATCCCCGGTTTCTCCACACGGCGCGTGCCCGTGACCCCGCACGTGGCCCTGTCCGCGGCGGTCGGCGGCAGCGGGCCCGCCATCGTCTTGTTGCACGGCTTCCCGCAGACCCAGCTCATGTGGCGCTATGTCGCGCCCGCCCTCGCCGGCGACCACACGGTCATCTGCCCGGACCTGCGCGGCTACGGCGCCAGCGATGCTCCGGTCGAGGACGGCCCGGACACCTACAGCAAGCGCACGATGGCCGCCGACATCGTGGCGCTCGCCCGAGAGCTCGGGCACGAGCGCTTCGCCTTGGTCGGTCATGACCGCGGCGCGCTCGTCGCTGTCCGCGCAGGGCTGGACCATCCGGACGTCGTCACCTGCCTCGGCTCCTTGGACGTGCTGCCGACGCTGGACAGCTGGGACATCCTGCACGGTGTCCGAGCCGCGGTCGCCTGGCACCTGTACCTGATGGCCCAGCCCGCCGGCCTGCCCGAGGCCATGATCGCGGCCACGGCGGACACCTTCTTCGGCTCCTTCCTCGACGCTTGGGGTCAGCAAGGACTGTTCCCTCAGGACGTGCGGGACGAGTATCTGCGCGCGTCGCGTGAACGCGTGGTCTCGATTGTCGCCGACTACCGCGCCAGCGCCGGCATCGACCTGCGGCACGACCAGGCCGACCGCGACACCGGACGCCGACTGGCCATGCCGGTCGCGGTCCTCCAGCAGGACTGGGGCTCGATGCTTGGCTTCGATGCCGCAGGCATCTGGAACAGCTGGGCCGACGACCTCGTCCACCGCACCACCGCCAGCGCCGGGCACTTCATGGCCGAGCAGGACCCCGACCTCGTCATCAGCACTGTCCGGGAC
>CAXTFU010000180.1:0-10009 GCA_964243385.1 uncultured bacterium
ACCTACGGCACCTATCAACCCGGTCGCGCTGCCAGCCCCGACCTCGTCCTGGGGCTCGTGCTCGACGATGGCACCGTCGTCCGCCGCGGCTACGACACGAGCAGGGGAGTGCTGCTGCCCGGGGTGGAGCTCAGGCCGCAGGCGCGAGACCTCATCGAGGCCGCACGCCGTTGACAGATCCGCGCCATTCACCCCTACAAGTCGCAGGCGCTCGCCACGAAGTGATCTCTAGCGGTGTGCCGGAAACAACCGTCTGTGGGACAACTCAAGGATCGCCAGCCGAGGCAGGTGCAAGAGGAGCAAGGTCGGCTGATCCGGCGCTGATCCTTCAACGTCGCGGTCGCGTCCCTGGGAGTGGTGTAGCTCGTCGCGTGGTGTTCTGCGAGTGAGTGCAACTATGCCGTAGCGGCGATCTCGGTCTGGGCAGTGGTCAGCACTACCGTCACCACACCGCGTCGACAGCCGTCGACGCGTCAGCTCAGAGCCTCCACTGAACCCGGGGCGAGACACAGTCCTGAGCGTCGACGGAGCCGCAGCTCCGTGACGGGACCCCACGCCCTGCGGTGCAGGAACCGGGCGGGAGCCAGCGGAGGGACCTCGGCGAGCTAGGGACCGAAGCGGCCAGGCCGTTCGCACAGGAGCATCAGGTCGAGGTCCGAGCCCGGTCGGGCAGTGTCTCGGGCGAAGGAACCGACCACCGCGATGGCTCTGACGTCGGCGACGTCCGTCCCCCACGGCCGCAAGTCGGCCACTACTCGCTCCGCCTCGCGCTGTCGGCCCTTCAGGCGCGCTGACACCTGCCGAGCGTGCCATCGAAGGCAAGCCGTCCGACGGTCGAACCTTGAACAGGTCCAGATCGACGTCCGGAAAGGAGCGCCTCTGACACACCAGTGAGGCGCTTCGCGCCCAGCCGCTACCTGGCGCACGCGCCGGCCCCGGACGCCGGGATGCGCGGTTCGACCAGCGGACCGCGGCGGTGAGTTCCGCCCGGATGACGAGTCTGCACTCTGTGTCGGCCGACGACTGCACCTGACCACAACACGTGCACGCGAAGGAGAACCCATGGGTACGGTGCAGGCGCAGGCCATCATGTCCCTCGACGGCTACGTCGCGAAGCAGGACAACACCATCGGCCGGTTGTTCGACTGGCTGCAGAACGGCGAGGTCGCCCTCCCGACCCCGGCCGGTGACTTCACCGTTCACCTCAGTGCGCCGAGCGCGCAGCACTGGCAGCGGTGGATGTCCTCACTCGGGGCGCTGGTGTGCGGGCGGACGCTGTTCGACGTGGCCGAGGGCTGGCACGGCCGGCACACCCTGGACGTCCCAGTCGTCGTGGTGACCCACCACGTCCCGGACGGCTGGGTCGACGCGCACCCCGACGCGCCGTTCAGCTTCGTCACCGACGGCGTCGAGGCGGCGATCGCCTGTGCGAAGGAGCTCGCCGGCGACCGTGTCGTCACGGTCGCCGGAGGTGACATCGCTCGGCAGTGCCTGGACCTGGGGCTGCTCGACGAGGTCGCCGTCGACCTGGTTCCGGTGGTGATGGGCGAGGGCAACCGCCCGTTCTTCGGTGCGCTGTCGTCCCAGGACGTCCTGCTCGGCGACCCGACGGTCTGCATCCAGGGCGATCGGGTTACCCACCTGGTGTTCCCGGTGCTGCGGTGACTGGCCTTGCCGCAGTAGTTCCGCAGCGCGTCCTCGCGCGGACCGGGCTCGTCGGCGCGCTTGCCGGAGGTGGGCCGTCATGAGGACACTGCACGTCGGCCTGCGGGTCTCGGACCTGGACAGGTCGATCGCCTTCTACGCGGCCCTCGGCTACGAGGTGCTCGGTCAGGTCCCTGCCACCGAGCTGGGCACCCTGACGATGCTGAAGCTGCCATGCGACGAATTCGTGGCCCTCGAGCTCGTGCACGACCCTGACGACGGCCGGGTCGGGCCTGAAGGGCTGAGCCATCTGGTGGTCCAGGTCGAGGATGTGCACGCGACGGTCGCGAGCCTGGCTGCACGAGGGATCCAGACGGAGAACCCCGGATCGCCCGACGGCTCCGCGGACTTCTGGACGGCCTGGGTCACGGACCCGGACGGCTACCGCATCGAACTCGTCCAGTGGCCCGACGGGCACCCCGACGGCATGACTCGCTCGGATCTGCCGGGTCCGACGCTGCGCTGATGGCCGGCACCCACCTCCGCGACGCGAAGGACGTGGTCGAGGAGCTGTTCCGACGGCAACAGGCGGGCGACGGAGCGGTCCTGGACGACCTCGTGGCCGCCGACATGGTCAACCACGCCGCCGGGCCCCAGGGCCGCGCGGGCATAAGTGCGATCCTGCGCACCCTCGAGGTCGACCTCGGGCCGATCGAGCTCGAGCGGCACCACCTGTTCGGTGAGGGAGAGCTCGTCGTCCAGCACGTGACGCTGCACGGCACCCACCGGGCGTCCACGATGCCGCTGCTCGCCGGCGTCCCGGTTTCCGGCCGACCGGCTGCGTGGACCTTCATCCACATCTGGCGGGTCGTGGGCGGGATGCTCGTCGAGCACTGGGCCTGACGCGACGACTTGGGCCTGGTCGAGCAGCTCCGGCCGTCGTGACCCGGGACCGGCTCAGTGTCGGCGTCGTGACGCCGCACAAGGCGGCGGGACCCGAGGTCGAGCTGCCCGCCATGTCATCCGGTCGCCTCGGCACGAGCCTGTTCCGGTCGGGGTCGCCAGCGGGGGCGTCCCAGGCGCCTGTGGGGACGGGGCCACCTGCACACGCCGACCTGCGCTGGTCGACCGAGCCCGCCGTGATCGACCGCGCCGCGGTCACGTTCAGGGGCCAGCCGGTGGACTCGGTCGCCCACGCCTCCACGACCGCCGGCTACGTCATCGGTCCACGCGAGGAGGCCGCCGCCGTCGACCGCATCTCCCAGCGCTTCGGGCTGCCTGCCGTCACGAGCTGCGCGGCCGCCGTGACGGCGCTGCGGACACACGGCATCGAGCACGTCCAGCTGGTGCACCCGCCCTGGTTCGACAACGAGTTCGACACGCTCGGCGCCGCGTACTTCCAAGGCCAAGGGTTCGACGCCGTGGTGACCACGGCGGTAGGTCTCCTTGCTGACCCGGCCCGCGTGGAACCGCAGCACGTCGTTGACAGGGTCGAGCACCACATCCAGGACCTGACCGAGGCGGTAGTCCTTGCCGGCGCCGGTCTTCGTGCCGCCGGAGCGGTCGAAGAACTTGAGCTGTGCACCGGCCGGCTCGTCCTCGAGGCCAACCAGGCCCTGCTGTGGGGGATCCTGGCGGCGACAGGCGCGGGGTGGGACATCACTGGCTACGGGCGACTGCTCCGGGCGAAGACCCCGACGATGTAGACCTGGTGGTTCGACCAGCGGGCCGCCGCGCTGCTCGAGCACCCCGCCTGCTACTTCGCCCTCCATCGAAAAGAAGTACGGCAAGCCGACCTCCTACTGGATCGATCTCATCCACCAGAACACGGCCCTTTCCGGCACGGCGTGCTCGTCACCTGGCTCAAGCAGGAACACGGCCTCGGCCACGGCCATGGCACCACCCTCGTGGACACGCCCTGAAGAACCGCCCTGACGCCCGCCGGCCGACCAGAAACGCGATTGCGCCCTCGTGCTCGTCGGCCGGGACGTCCATCCGCTTGTCGAGGGCCGCGAGCTCGATGAACAGCGCGCGCGCCCTCCGCCGGCGCGGAAAGCTGGTCTTGCAGTTGAGCCGGAGGGCGTCCGAAAACGTTGGTATGTGGGACACGTGCACGTGACGGGACGAGGGTGACAACTGATCAAGAGCGGTGTGTGCAGCGAAGCCGGTGAACGGGAACGCCGTGTCGCTCGGGGAGTGTTGGGACGTGTCCGGTACATCCCTGACGTCGCCATGCGACGAGCGCACCACGGGACCCGGGTCTGGCAGCGGCGCCGTCCCTCCGAGCGGGTCAGGTCGGCGGGAGACCTGACGAGCCGGAGCTGACGATCAGGCGAGTCGGGGCAGTCCTCCTGGTCGTCCACGCCTCGCCGAAGTGCCTCGCCGAGAGGCCTCGTCACGGACCTGCCGGCGCTCCGCTGCCCGGCAGCGCCCCTCGACGACCAGGACCTGGCAGCCGCGAGGGTCGCCTCAGAGCGCCCGCACGCCCCACCGGTGCGTGACCGTCTCCCCGGGCTCGAGCCGCAGCAGCGCCTCGCCGGTGACGAAGGCGTTCGGCGGGGCGCTCATCGGCTCGACGCCGAGCGAGCGGCGCCGGCGGTCCGGCTCGGGCAGCGCGTCTCCGGTGAACAGCTCGAGCCAGCCGCACTGCTCGTCGGTCCACAGCTCGACGCCCCGCTCGGGGCCCTCGAGCCGCAGGCGGGCCCGTCCGTCCGGCCCGCGGTGCAGGTCGCGGAAGGCGAGGTCGATCTCGAGGTCCCCGAGCCGTCGCGGGGTGCGGAAGTCGTAGGGCGTCCCCTGCACCGGCGCGGTGCCGGTCGGCACCGAGTCGTCGTCGGTCGGCAGGTACGTGTCGGCCGGCAGGGTCAGCCGCGCGTCGTCGACCAGGCCGCCGACGGTGAGGTACGGGTGCATGCCGAAGGCGAACGGGGCCGCGTCGGCGCCAAGGTTGGTGGCGGTGTGCGCGACGGTCAAGCCCTCGTCGGTCAGCGCGTAGCGGACGGCCAGGTCGAGGCAGAACGGGTACGGCGGCGACGGGTGCAGCCGCAGGGCCATCGTCACGGCGGTCTGCTCGGCGGTCTCGACCCGGTCGAGCGCGCGCCAGGCGCGGAAGCGCACCATCCCGTGCAGGGCGTTGCCGAGCTCGGGCTCGTCCAGCGGGACCTCGTGCTCGACGCCGTCCCAGGTGTAGCGGCCGCCGTGCAGCCGGTTCGGCCACGGCGCGAGCACCTGGCCGCGGGCGGCGGTCACCATCTCGTGCTCGGCGTACCCGTCCAGGACCGGGATGCCCCCCATGTCGTAGGTGCGCACGCCACCGCCGACCTCGACGACGACCGCGCGCTGCGCACCGCGGACCAGCTCGACCTGCTCCCCGGAGGGCGGGACGCTCATGGGCCCGACCTCCCCGGCGCCGCGCCGCTGCAACCTGCCCGTCCCCGGCGCGCATCGGGCAGGCTGGAGGCCATGCGCGTCTACCTGCCGTCCACCCTGCCCGGCCTGCGGGCGCTGCTCGACGCCGGCGAGCTCGGCCCGGCGCCGCTGCCGGGGTACGCCGTGACCGGCGCGCTCCGCGAGTGGTACGCCGAGGGTGACGACGAGGAGCTCGAGTACGTCGCCCTGACGCTGGCGGCGCGGGCGTCGGTCCGGCTGCTCGACCGGGCGCTGCTGCTCGACCCGACGACGCCGCCCCGCCGGGTCGTCGTCGTGGTGGAGGTCGCCGAGGCCGAGCCCGCGCCGGACGTCGACCGAGCCGCCGTGCGGGTGGGCCAGACCGTGCCCCTGCGGCTCGTGCAGTCGGTGCACGTCGACGACCCGTCCGCCTCGGACGACGTGCGGGCCGCCGCCGAGCAGCTCGTCGAGGCCGACCTCGGCAGCGAGGACGCCGCCTTCGTCGTCGAGCAGGCCGAGGGCCACGAGCTGCAGTGGTACGCGACGCAGGAGATCGGGCCGCTGCTCGAGCTGGGCTAGACGCAGGTCCGCGCGGGGCCCTGAGGGGCGGCGTGCGCCTCCCAGGCCTCCCGCGCAGGCTGGTCGTGCTGGTCGTGCTGGTCGTGCCGGTGGGGCTGCGGCCTCAGCGGCCGGTCTTCTCCTTGAGCTCCTCGATCTTCTGCGACGCCTCGGCCTTGGTGAGCTCGGTCGTCTCGACCTCCTCGCCGGCCGTCTGCGCCAGCGTCGACAGGTAGCTCTGCTGCGGGCCGGTGACCGGCTCGTCGCCGGTGACCCAGTCGGACGGGTCCTTCTCGGCGGGCTGGGTGACGGCGTTGTTGTCGACCACGGTTGCTCCTCAGATCACGTCGAACGGGTGTTCGACAGGTCTACCCCCGTGGTCGGGGCGTCACACGTCCGGCGCGGGCTGCGGCAGGGCACCGAAGGCGGCGCCGAGGCCGGTGAGGTCGACCGCGCGCCGCGGATGGGTCGGATCGCCGTCGATCATCTGCCGCATGACCTCGAGCGCGGTCAGGACGTGCCGGCCGACCGCGTCGGCGGTGCGGTTCGCGTCGACCGACACGAGGATGCCGCGCTCGCCGTACCAGGCCAGGATCGGGTGGGTGACGTCGTAGTAGACGGTCAGCCGGTGCCGGATGACGTCCTCGGTGTCGTCGGCGCGGCCGAGCTCGGCCGCGCGCGCCAGCAGGCGCTGCACGAGCGCGGCGTCCTCGACCTGCAGGTGCAGCGCGACGTCGGCGGTCAGGTCCAGCTCGACGGCGATCTCGTACAGCGCGCGGGCCTGCTCCATCGTGCGCGGGACGCCGTCGAGCACGTACCCCGTGCCGCCGCGCAGCGGCTCGAGCGCTTCGCGGACCATGGCGAGCACGAGCTCGTCCGGGACGAGCTCGCCGCGGGCCATCCGCTCCTGCACCGCCCGGCCGAGCTCGGTGCCGCGGCTGACGTGGTCGCGCAGCAGGTCGCCGGTGGCGATGTGCGGGATGCCGAAGTGCTCGGCGATCACGACGCCCTGCGTCCCCTTGCCGGCACCGGGCGGGGCGATCATCAGGACCCTCATCGCGACCTCCTGCCCCGCGGCCGGCGCCGCGGCACCTGCCGGTCGGTCACGCGAACGCCTGCGAGACGTCCTCGGACGCCGGGGCGCTGCGCAGCGGCTCCGGAGCGCCCTGGTCCACCGGTGTCCGCTCGGCCGGTGCGGGCTGCTGCACGGCGACGACGGCCGGGTCGATCCGCATGACGGCGTAACCGGCGACGGCGCCCGCGCCGAAGCCCGGCGCGAAGATGCGCATCGGCCGGGCGATGACGCCGTCGCGCACGGCGTCGTGGATGGCGAGCGGGATGCTGGCTGCCGAGGCGTTGCCGACGCGCTCGATGTTGAAGTACAGCTGGTCGGCGCGCAGCCCGGCCCGCTCGGCGAGCTGCACCACCATCGTCTTGTTCGCCTGGTGCGGCACGATGAGGTCGATGCTCTCGAGCAGGGAGCCGGACCCGCCGCCCGGGGCCGGCAGCTCCCCGAGCTCGCCGATCATCTGCGCCAGGTAGCGCCCGGCGAGCGCCTTCACGTGCGGGCCGAACACGGTGATGTTGTTGTCGAACACCGGGTTCGGCCAGATGATCGAGTTCACCTCGCTGGCCGGTCCGCTGGCGTAGGTCTGCAGCCGCTCGACGTCCGGCTCCGCGCCGTCCGGGGCGACGCCGACGACCATCGCCGCGGCGCCGTCCCCGAAGATCATGCGGGACGGCCGGACGTTCCCGATCTTGTCGGAGAACTTCTCGACGCACACGACGAGGACGGGCCGCTCGACCTCCTGCAGCAGCCGGGTCGCCTCCGCGAGCCCGTACGACATGCCGGCGCAGGCGGCGATGAGGTCGTACGCCGCGTGCGTCTGGCCGATCCCGAGCTGGCCGCAGACCCAGGTCGCGACCGACGGGATGAGCCGCGAGCTCGTGCAGGTGCAGACGAGCACCGCACCGAGCTCCTCGGGCTCGCGCTCGGCCTGAGCCAGCGCCGCGGTGGCCGCCTGCAGCGCGAGCTCCTCGAGGCTCAGCGAGCTGTACCGGCGCGCCTCGATGCCGGTCTTGTCGCGGATCTCGTCCGCGCCCATCGGCGACCAGTTGTAGGCGGAGTTGCGGATGAGGTCGTCGTTCGTGCACTCCTGGTCGCCGTGGACGGCGGCGAGCGCCTCGAGCCGGGGCAGGACGCGCAGTGCGCGCACGTCGATCGAGGGGAACGGGCGGACGGGCGGGCGCGGCTCGCGGGCGGGAGCCGGAGCCGCCGCGGTGGCCTCGCCCGCGCTCAGCCGGCGCAGGAACGCCCGCACGTGCCGGTCGCGCGGGTGGAAGGCGACCACGACGTCGTCGTCCGCCAGCGACGCGGCATCGGCCAGGTCGACCTTCGCCCGGTCCCACGGGTACTGGTCGTGCAGCACCATCGCCCAGCGGTGCAGCGCCTCGAGCTCGGGGACGTCCTCGGAGCAGTCGACGATGTCGGTGTAGTCGTAGACCGGGAAGTCGGGGTCGTAGTCGCGCAGCCGGAAGGTCAGGTTGGCCGGCTCCTGCAGGAACTCGGCCACCGTCGGCTTCACCGCCGGGAGCGTCGTCGCGTGGTGCTTGCGGTGGCCGAAGACGTCGAACAGCACCCTGAAGATGCGGTCCTCGACCTGCTCGTCCCACTGCGCGGGCAGCTCGGCGTAGGCCCTGCGGACCGCGGCGACCTTGGCGTCGCCGTCGACCCAGGGCGTGAGGACGGGCAGGAAGACGTCGTTGCGGGTGCGCGGCAGGTCGCCCCAGCGCGTCGGCCGCTTGTCGTACATCGTCGCGGCGAAGCGGTTCGCCCAGAACAGGTTGAGCGCCAGGTCGCGCATAAGCGCGTAGCGGCTCTCGTAGCCGCCGGCCGCGATCCGCTCGGCGATGTCGGTCCCGCTCGGCGCCTTGGTCTCGAAGTCGCGCGAGATGACGCGGTCGAGCTGCTCGAGGCTCTCCATCGTCGAGAAGTCGAGCTCGGGCATGAGGTTGGACGGGAACACCATGCGGCCGTGCCGGTTCAGGACGAACGAGCTCATCGGGTCTCCCTCAGGCGTGCGACGGTGCCGGGCGTGCTGGGGCGCGGGCGATGCCGCGCTCGACGGCGGCGATGAGCTGCGGGCGCAGCTCGCCGGCCGGGATGATCGCGTGCACGGAGCCCACGCGCCGGGCCCGCTCGATGTCGTGCACCTTCTCGAACTCGGCGGCGACCTCGCCGAGCTTCTCCGACCGGACGCTCGCGCGCAGCGCGGCCAGCTCGACCCGCAGGTGCGCCTGCTCGACCTCGTCCGCCGACGCCAGCGCGGCGTCCAGCTCGCGCACGCGCGGGTCGGCGGCCGTCCGCGCGTTCACCTCACCGGAGAACACGACGGCCGCGGCCGGCGCGCCGCCGATGACCGAGGCGAACGAGCCCTCGACGGCGAGCACCTCCATGTTGTCGTTCAGGGTGCCGGAGAACACCACGAAGGCGCCTCCGTGGTAGCGCGAGATGACGCAGAAGACGATCGGGCCGTCGAAGTTGACGATCGCCCGGCCGATCTCGGCGCCGTACTCCAGCTGCATCTTGCGCAGCGACTCGGGCGAGCCGTCGAAGCCGGACAGGTTGGCCAGCACCACGAGCGGCCGGTTCCCGCTGCAGGCGTTGATCGCCCGGGCCGTCTTCTTCGACGACCGGGGGAACAGCGTGCCCGCGGTCCACTGGTCGGGACCGTCGGCCGGGAAGCTGCCGCGCCGGGGCATCGGCCGCGACTCGATGCCGAGCACGGTGACCGGGCGTCCGCCGAGGTGCGCGTCGAGCACGACGGTGGTGTCGGCGTCGGCCATGGCGGCCCAGCGCTCCAGCACCGGGTGGTCCTGGTCGGTGACCGCCCGCATGACCGTGCGGATGTCGAAGGGCTTCTTGCGCTCGCCGTTCACCGTCGCGGAGAAGATGTCGCCGACGGTGGTGAAGTCGCTGGAAGGGTGGTCGTGCGGGAAGGCGCGCACGTCGCGCCCGTCCGGGTCGGCGGTGTCGGCCGGACGGGCCCACCGCTCGCCGGGCGCGACGTAGCTGTGCTCGTAGTGCGTGAACAGCAGCTCCACGGCCGCGGACAGGTTCGGCGCCCAGTACTGAGCCTGGCCGTTCGGCCCCATGACGCGGTCGTAGCCGCCGAGCCCGAAGTTGTCCTCGGCCGAGACGCCGCCGGAGTAGTCGAGCGAGTGCTTGCCGGTGAGCACCATCGCGCTGTCCGGCGTCATGACGAGGATGCCCTTGGTGTGCAGCAGCATCGTCGCCTCGGCGTTCCAGTACGGCTGCGCCCCGACGTTGATGCCGGCGACGACGACGTTCACCTCGCCGCCGTCCTGGGTGAAGGTGATGAGCCGGCGCAGCGCGCGGGCGACCCAGTCCATGTTCTCG
>CAXTFU010000181.1:0-9838 GCA_964243385.1 uncultured bacterium
GGCGAGCAGCTCGTAGGCCTTCTCCGAGCCGTAGCCCTTGACGATCGGCGGCAGCAGGTCGTTGAGGCGGACGGCCATGTCGTCGACCTCGCCCTCGAACGTGCTGAGCTCGACCCGGTCCTGCTGCGAGGCCGTGTAGAAGACCAGCGCGCGCAGCCCCTCGGCCCACGCCTTCTGGCGCATGAGCATGAGCCGGACGTCCGGGTGGTGCGTGATCGTCACGCGCGGCGCCGTCTTGTCGGTCATCTGCGTCAGGTCGGCGCCCTGCACGCGCTGCTTGGCGTACTCGAGGGCGTTGAGGTAGCCGGTCGACAGCGTCGAGATGGCCTTGGCGCCGACGAACATGCGGGCGTTCTCGATGACCTGGAACATCTGCGCGATGCCGTCGTGGACGTCGCCGACGAGCGTGCCGACCGCGGGCGTGCGCTCGCCGAAGGTGACCTCGCAGGTGGTCGAGACCTTCAGGCCCATCTTCTTCTCGACGCCGGTGACGACGACGCCGTTGCGCTCGCCCAGCGCACCGGTCTCGAGGTCGACGGCGTGCTTGGAGACGAGGAACAGCGACAGGCCCTTGGTGCCAGGGCCACCGGCGCCCTCGACGCCGACCGGCCGGGCCAGCACCAGGTGGAAGATGTTCTCCGGCCAGTCCCACTCGGCGGACGTGATGAAGCGCTTCACGCCGGAGATGTGCCAGGTGCCGTCGGGCTGCAGGCGTGCGGTCGCGCGGCCCGCGCCGACGTCCGAGCCGGCGTCGGGCTCGGTGAGCACCATCGTGCCGCCCCACTGGCGCTCGATGGCGAGCTCGGCGAAGCGCTGCTGCTCGGGCGTCCCGTTGCGGTGCAGGATCGCCGCGAAGCCGGCCCCGGAGCCGAACATGTACACGGCCGGGTTGGCCCCGAGGATCATCTCGTTGGCGGCCCAGCGCAGGCTCGGCGGAGCGCCGATGCCGCCGAGCGTCGCCGGCAGGTCGATCTTGTCCCAGCCGCCGTCGGCGTAGGCCGAGTAGCTCTTCAGGAAGCTCTCCGGCAGGCGGACCGTCCCGGTCTGCTCGTCGAAGACCGGCGGGTTGCGGTCGGCGTCCGCGAAGCTGGCGGCGAGGTCATGGGTCGAGAGCCGCTCGACCTCCTTGAGCACGTCACGCGCGCTGTCGACGTCGAGCTGCGCGAAGGGCCCGCGGCCGAGGACCCGGTCGGTGCCGAACATCTCGAAGAGGTTGAACTCCACGTCGCGCAGGTTGCTCTTGTAGTGGCCCATCTCGGACTCCCTGGTCCACCTGCCCCGGGCAGGTGTGCTGCTGGTCGGTAGACCCAGGATGCTACTCACCAGTAACCCTGGCAACCGCCGGTCGGACGAACCGCGCGGCGCCGTTCGGGCGAGCGCGCGCAGCTCGTGCCGAGGGCTGCCGTCGCCTGCCGCCCTCAGGCGACGGGGAGGTGCTCGGCCGACCGGTCCAGCCGGCCCGAGCCGTCGAGCAGGGGTGCGCGCCGGGCGTCCCGGCGCTCGAGCGCGTGCGAGGCGACGACGACGCCCAGGCCGAGCACGGACAGCCCGGCACCGACCGCGGCGGGGGCCGTCCAGCCGTAGCCCGCCGCGATGACCGTCCCGCCGAGCAGCGCGCCGAGGGCGTTCGCGACGTTGAGCGCCGCGTGCTGGCCCGCGGCGGCGAGCGACTGCGCGTCCCCCGCGACGTCCATGAGCCGGGTCTGCAGCGCGGGCAGGCACAGCGAGCCGGTCGCGCCGATGAGCAGCACCGTGACGCCGGCCGACACGACGCCGTGCGCGGTGACGGTGAACGCGAGCAGCACGAGCGCGGTGCTGGCCATCCCGACGTAGATCGTGCCGAGCACCGAGCGGTCCGCCAGCCGGCCGCCGACCTCGGTGCCCAGGCTCATCCCGATGCCGAACAGCGCCAGCGCCACCGGCACGCCGGCCTCGGAGAAGCCGGCCACCTCGGTGAGCGTCGGCGAGATGTAGCTGTAGACGGCGAAGAAGCCGCCGAAGCCGACCGCCCCGACGAGCAGCGTCAGCCAGACCTGCGGCCGGCGCAGCGCGCCGAGCTCGGTGCGCGGGCTGGCCCCGGGGACGGCCGCGGTGCGGGGGACGAGCCGCTGCACGGCCACGAGCGCGAGGCCGAAGATGACGGCCACCGTCCAGTACGTGCTGCGCCAGCCGAGCGCCTGCCCCAGCAGGGTCGCGAGCGGCACGCCCAGCACGTTCGCGACGGTCAGGCCCAGCATCACGCGCGCGACGGCCCGCGCCCGGCGCTCGGACGGGACGAGCGACGCCGCGACGAGCGCCGCGATGCCGAAGTACGCGCCGTGCGGCAGGCCGCTCGCGAAGCGGGCGACGACGAGCGTGCCGAACGTCGGTGCGAGCGCCGACAGCGCGTTCGTGACGACGAGCGTCGCGAGCAGGGCGAGCAGCAGCGCCTTGCGCGGCAGCCGCGCCCCGGCGACGGCCAGCAGCGGCGCACCGACGACGACGCCGACGGCGTACGCCGACACCAGGTGGCCGCCGTCCGGGATGGACGCCCCGAGGTCGCGCGCCACGTCCGGCAGGACACCCATCGTCGCGAACTCCGTGGTGCCGATGCCGAACCCGCCGAGGGCGAGCGCGGTGAGGCTGAGCCAGGCGGGCGCGCGGTCCGCACGGTCGGCCGTCCGGCGGGCGGCGGGCGGCGGTGCCGAGGTCACGGGTGCGGGCCTTCCGGGGCAGGGCGTGCTGGGACGTCCGCCGCGCTGGACTGCGGCGACACGGGGTGAGCGGGACGGGGTGAGCGGGACGGGCAGGGCGCGCGACGGGATGCAGCGGGCCGGGCGTGCGCGGTCCGCTCGTCTGCTGCGCGCAACCCCGCCGGCGACCGGGGTGATCCCGCTGCGACGGAGGTCACAGGACGGCGGCGGGGCGACCGGTCGGCGCGACCCGGTGCAAGCAGAGCGCCCCGGGGTAGACGGGCCGTGTCGGGGGAGCGTCGAACAGGAGTCGCCATGCTGGGCAAGGTCGTCGTCGTCGTGGGTGCGGGCGCCGCGCTGCTGCTGGGGTCCCGCCGCGCGCAGGAGCAGGTCGCGCGCCTCACCGCCCGCGGCCGTGCCCTGCCGGTCCCGGGGCGACGCAGCAGCGGCACCGCGCCCGCCCTGGTCGACCGGCGTCCGCAGGCGGCGCTCGGCGACGGCGCCGGGCACGTGCCGGCCCTGCTGCCCGACGCCACGGCCGGCGAGGTGGCCCTCGCCGTCACGACCGACCAGGTGCGGCCCGTCTGACGCCGTCCGCCGATCTCCCCGGCGGCGCGGGTCTCGTCACCCGCTCGTGAGGTGACGGACGGTGCGTCCCTGGGCACGACGGGGACAGGCCGTGCCGCGCGCGGCCGGGCCGCCGCGTTCGGCGGTGCCCCGTGGACGGAGGAGCAGCACGGTGGACGGCGCGACCCGCGACCAGGACCGGTCGCCGTCGGTGCACCGCCTCGCGATGCCTGCCGTCCCGGACGCGGTCCCCGCGGCCCGCGCCCTGCTGCGGCAGGTGGTCGCCGGCACCGCCTTCGAGGACCGTCTCGACGACGGTGAGCTGGCGCTGTCCGAGCTCGTGACGAACGCGGTGCTGCACGGTCGCGAGCCGCTCGCGGTCCACCTGCAGCTCGGGGACGACGCCCTGCGGGTGGAGGTCTCGGACGCCAGCCCGGTCAGCCCGTCGTTCAGCATGCTCGACCCCACCGCCGTCACCGGCCGCGGTCTGCTGCTCATCAGCGCGGTCTCGGACCGCTGGGGCGTCGAGCCGCTGACGGCCGGCAAGGCCGTCTGGTTCGAGCTGGTCGCCGGCCACGACGTGCAGCACGAGCTGGACGTCGACGCCCTGCTCGCCTCGTGGGGCGACGAGCTCGACGAGGACCCGGCGCTCGAGCACGTGCGCATCGTCGTGACCGACCTCGACGTGCGGCTCGTCGCCCGCGCCGAGGCGCACGTCGAGGACCTGCTGCGCGAGCTGACGCTCGTGCTCGGCGCCGACCGCTGCACGCCCGCCGAGCGGCGGATCGCGACGAACGCCGTCGCCGCGGCGGCTGCCATCGACCCGGTGCGCGCCGACCTGCGGCACCAGGTGTCGCTGGCGCTCGCGCGCGGGGCCGAGCGGGTCGACGTCACCATCACCGTGCGCCGCGAGGACGCCGAGGTCGTCCGCGACTTCTCGCACGCCATCGACGCCGCCGACCGGCTCAGCCGCACGGGGCGGCTGCTGCTCGCGCCGACGCCGCTCGAGCTCTCCGACGTCCGCCGGGGCTACCTGCGGCGCATGCTGGCCCAGCTCGGCAGCTGAGCGGTCCGGCGACCCCGCGGCTGGGCCCGACGGGCTGGCGCCCCCGCGGCTCGGCCTGACAGGCTGGCGCCCGTGCGAGCTGCCCTGCCTCCGCTGACCGCCGTGGGCCTGGTGGCGGCCGGCGGCGCCGTGGGCGGCCTGCTGCGTGCGGGCGCGCGCGAGCTGCTGCCGTCCGCGCCCGGCACCTGGCCCTGGTCGACGCTGCTCGTCAACGGCGTCGGCGCGTTCGCGCTGGCCGCCCTGCTCGGCGTGCTGGCCCGCGCGCCGTCCGAGCGCGTGCGGCTGCTGCTCGGCACGGGGCTGCTCGGGGCGTTCACGACCTTCTCCGGCCTGGTCGTCGAGGCGGTGCTGCTGCTGGACGCCGGACGGCCGGGCGCGGCCGCCGCGTACGTCGTCGTCTCGGTGGCGGTGCTGCTCGCCTGCGCGGTGCTCGGCGCGCGGGCGGTGCGGCGGTGACCTGGCTCGTCGTCGCGCTCGGTGCGGCGGCCGGTGCCGCGTGCCGGCACCTCGTCGACACCGCCGTGCCCCGCCGGCGCTTCCCGCTCGGCATCCTGCTGGTGAACCTGACCGGGAGCCTGCTGGCCGGCGTCGTCGTCGGCGCGTCGCCCCCGGCGCCGGTCGCGACCGGCCTGTCGGTCGGCCTGCTCGGCGGCTTCACCACCGCGTCGACGCTCGCCGCCGACGTGCTGCGCCTGGTCCAGGACGGTGACCGGCGCACCGCCGTGCTGGACGTCGTGCTGTCGGTCGGTCCGGGGCTGCTGCTCGCCGCCGTCGGCATCGCGGTCGGCCGGGCGCTCGGCTAGCGGTCAGCGGCGGTCGGGCGGCACCGGGACGTAGGTGGTGCGGAAGACGCGGCGTCCGCCCTGGCCGTCGCCGCCGGTCGTCGACCGGGTGACCGAGATGTCGAACCCGCCGTCCGCCCGCGACCGCCGGGGGCCGGACGTCGAGGTGACCTGACGGCCGCCGTTGTCGCCGTACAGCTCGACCGTCACCGAGCCGGGCGTCGACCGGGTGCGGACGAACATGCCGTGCCTGGTGTCGTTCTCGACCTTCACGTCGATGGCGCCGTAGTACACCGTCGACTCGCGGCCCGCGGGGTAGCGGGAGATGTAGAAGCTGTGCGGCTTGTGCTCCAGGATCGGCAGGCCGGCGAAGAAGGCGGCGTTGAACAGGGTCGTCGCGAACTGGCTGACGCCGCCGCCGACCTCGTCGGTGAGCTCGCCGTCCACGATCGCGCCGTCCGCGACGAAGCCCCGCTCGCGGGTCCGGCGGCCGGCGGTGTCGTTGAGGCTGAGGACGTCGCCGGCGGCCACGTAGGTGCCGTCGACGATCTCGGCGATGCGGCGGATGTTCGTGGCGCGGGGCTGTCCGGCGGGGAAGCGCGTGGTGAAGGTGCCGATCAGCGTGCGCACACCGGCGCCCCGCGCGGCCTCGGTGGTCAGCGGCGCCGGCACCGCCTTGACCGGCAGCGCGGCGGGCGTTCGGCGACCGGCGAGCACCGCCTGGGCGAGGCGCGAGGTCGCGAGGTCGACGTCGACGGCGCTGCCGTCGGCGCCGGGACGCACGCCGACCTGCGCGGGGCGAGGGGTCCAGGTGAGGTCGCCCTTGGTCTCGACCTGGGCGGCAGGCGCGGCGACGGTGAAGGTCGCGCTGCGGGGCGCGACCGCGAGCGGCCCGGCCCGTCCGGCGACGATCGCCCGCAGGCGGGCGGTGTCCAGCCGCAGCACGGGGACACCGTCGACCGGCTCGCTGCGCAGCAGCGGTGCGAGCTCGGCGGGGGTCACCTGCAGCGTCGCCTCGCCGCGCCGCAGGACGTACGGCCCGGCGAGGGCCGCCCGCGCCGAGGTGACCAGCGCGGCGATCTGCGCGGGGGTGCTGGCAGGGGCGACCGCGGCGACGGGCAGCGCCACCGGGCCGCCGGCGCCGTCCTCGAGCGCCGCGGTGACCCGCCGTGCGGCCGCGGCCCGGTCGAGCGCCCGCCCGGCGACCGGCTGCTGCCCGGCGACGGTCACGCCGGTGATCGTGATGCCGCCCGGGCCGGCCGCCCGGTCGACCTGCTCCGCCAGCGCCGCGACCCGCTGCTGGACGCCCGCCGCGTCGGCCGACGCGGTCAGCTCGACGTCGCTGCCGTCGCCGAACAGCAGGCCGACCGGCCCGCCCCGGCCGAGGGCGCGGTCGACCGCGTCCTCGGTGTCGACGGTGACCAGGCTGCGCGGGACGCTCGCCCGGACCTCGGCGGCCGTCACGGGCAGCTCGCCGGTGGTGCGCTCGCCGGCCAGCCGCTCGACGGCCGTCGTGACCTCGGCGCGGGCCTGCCCGCCGACCGCCACCCCCTCGACCGTCGTGCCCGGCAGCGCCTCACCGGCGCGCGACGCGGCGAGCGCGCCGCCGCCGGCCGCGACCGTCAGCAGGACGACGCCCCCCACCACCCATGCCCGCACCCGCACTGCCTCCGCTCCTGTCTGGACTGTCCTGGCACAGTCGCACGTCCCGCGGCCGGCCGCCCTCTCCCTGGATGGCGCGCCGGGTCACGACCTCGCAGCCGAGCCGCCCGTGCCCGTCACGGGGCACTAGCGTGCGGCACGTGCTGCTCTCCGACCGCGACCTCAAGGCCGCGCTGGCGAGCGGCCGCATGGCGCTGACGCCGTACGACGAGTCCATGGTGCAGCCCAGCAGCATCGACGTGCGGCTCGACCGGTTCTTCCGGGTCTTCGCCAACCACCGCTACACGCACATCGACCCGGCCGTGCAGCAGGACGACCTCACCGAGCTCGTCGAGGTGGCCGACGACGAGGCGTTCCTGCTCCACCCCGGCGAGTTCGTGCTCGGGTCGACGCTCGAGGTCGTGACGCTCGGCGACGACCTCGCCTCGCGGCTGGAGGGCAAGAGCTCGCTCGGGCGGCTCGGCCTGCTCACGCACTCGACCGCGGGCTTCATCGACCCGGGCTTCTCCGGGCACGTGACGCTCGAGCTGTCGAACGTCGCGAACCTGCCGATCAAGCTGTACCCCGGGATGAAGATCGGGCAGATCTGCGTGCTGCCGCTCAGCTCGCCGTCCGAGCACCCGTACGGCGCGAGCGTGTACGGCTCGCGGTACCAGGACCAGCGCGGGCCGACGCCCTCACGGTCGTACCTGCGCTTCTCCCGCAGCCCCACAGAGGGTGGCGGCGACCCGCCAGACGCCTGAGCCGCTGCGTCCCGGGAGCCGGCCCGGACGGCGCCCGGCCCGGCCGGGGGTCAGCACGCGGGGCTCCTCGAGGGCACGCACCGGGCGGACCGTCGCAGGGCGCACGAGCACGCCGTCCGCACCGGCCGGCCGGAAGCCCGCAGCGGCCAGCGCCGGGTCCGGCGCGGGCGACACGGTGAACGTGCAGGCTCCGCGCTCGTCGACGCCGCGCAGCGCGACGGCCAGCAGGGCCGGGTCGGGCGCGGTCGGCAGCAGGAACCAGTGGTCGTCGGCGAGGCCGAGGACCGGCGGCGAGCCGCCCGCCGCCGAAGGGGCAGCGCTGCCGCCGAGGTGCAGCGCGAGCAGCAGGGCCTGGTCGGCCCGGTCGGCGCGCGGCGGCAGCAGCGCCGCGGCCGACTGCAGGCGGCCCGCGGCGTCGGCGCGCACCCACAGCTCGCCGGCGTCCAGCCCCACGTGGGTGAGGACGAGCCGGAGCACGACCGCGCGCCGGTCGGGGCTGAGGTCGTCCCCGACGAGCAGGGCGGACGCCGGCTCGCGCACCAGCCGGGCGAGCGCCGGCACGTCGGACAGGACCGCCCGGCGGACCGCTCCGGCCGGCTGACCGGGCGGGGGGCTGGGGAGTGCGCCGCCGTGCTGGAGACCGCTGTGCTGGGGGCCGCCGTGCTGCGGGCGGGGGAGCGCGCCGCCGGGCTGGGGGCCGCTGTGCTGCGGGCTGCGCTCGTCCGGGCGTCTGTCGCCCGGGCTGGCCTCGTCCGGTCCGTCCCCGTGTCGCCGCATGCCGCGCTCCCCTCCGGCCGCTCCGGGCCGGTCTCGTCGACGTCCTGCACCCGCCCAACGCGGCACCGCGGCGGCGGCGTTCCCCGTCCGCGAGTCCGGGAGACTGGCCGGGTGCTGCCGCCGCCGGGCTCGCCCGGGACCGACCTCCCGGTGCGCAGCGCCCTGCCGGCGCTCGCGGCGGCGCTCGACGCGCGCGGCGCCGCCGTCCTCGTGGCGCCGCCGGGAACGGGCAAGACGACGCTGGTGCCCCTCGCGCTGGCCGCCCGCACCGGCCAGCGGGTCGTCGTCGCCGAGCCGCGACGGGTGGCCGCCCGTGCGGCGGCGCGGCGCATGTCGGCGCTGCTCGGCGAGCGCCCCGGCGTGCGGGTGGGGCACACGGTGCGCGGCGAGAGCACGGTCGGGCGGGCCACGCGCATCGAGGTCGTGACCACCGGCGTGCTCGTGCGCCGGCTGCAGCGCGACGCCGAGCTGCCGGGCGTGGGCGCCGTCGTGCTCGACGAGTGCCACGAGCGGCACCTCGACACCGACCTGGCGCTGGCCTTCGGCATCGACGTCCGCGCGGTGCTGCGCCCCGACCTGCAGCTGCTCGCGATGTCGGCGACGGCGCAGGCGGCCCCGCTCGCCGCTGCCCTGGGCGGGGGGCTCGGCGACGCGCCGGTCGTCTCCGCGTCCGGTGCGCTGCACGACGTGCGCGTCGTGTGGTGCCCGCCGGCCGGACCGCTCCCGCCCTCCTACGGGCTGCGCGTCGACCCGCGACTGCTCGACCACGTGGCGCAGGTCGTCCGCCGGGCGCACGACGAGACCTCCGGCGACCTGCTCGTCTTCCTGCCCGGCGCGGGCGAGATCACCGCACTGGCAGGGCGGCTCGGCGGGCTGCAGGTCGTGCCGCTGCACGGTCGGCTGCCGGCTTCGGCGCAGGACGCCGCGCTGCAGCCGGGCGCCGGACGCCGGGTGGTGCTCGCGACCTCGGTGGCCGAGAGCAGCCTGACGGTGCCGGGCGTGCGCGTCGTCGTCGACGCCGGCCTGGCCCGCGTGCCGCGCACCGACCTCGCCCGCGGCCTCGGCGCCCTCGTGACCGTGCCGGTGTCCCGCGCCTCG
Source organism: uncultured bacterium (assembly GCA_964243385.1). Lineage (GTDB taxonomy): Bacteria > Actinomycetota > Actinomycetes > Mycobacteriales > SCTD01 > SCTD01. Next base: position 9,368 of record CAXTFU010000181.1, read on the forward strand.
GCCGAGCAGCGCGCCGGTCGGGCGGGCCGTGAGGCGCCGGGCAGCGTCTACCGGTGCTGGTCGGCGGCCGACCACGAGCGGCTGCCGGCGCACGCTGCGCCCGAGGTCGCGGACGCCGACCTGACCGCGTTCGTGCTCGAGCTGGCCTGCTGGGGCGCGCCGGGCGGACGCGGCCTGGCGCTGCTCGACCCGCTCCCGGACGGCGCGCGGACGGTCGCCGGCCAGGTGCTGCACGGTCTCGGCGCGGTCGACGCGCGGGGCGACGTCACCGCACGCGGCCGGGCGCTGTCGGACGTCGGCGTGCACCCGCGGCTGGCGCGGGCGCTGCTCGACGGCGCACCGCTCGTCGGCAGCCGACAGGCCGCGGAGGTCGTCGCCCTGCTCTCCGACGACGCGCCGGCCGGCGGCACGGACGACCTCGCCGAGGCCCTGCGCGGGCTGCGGGCGGGCCGCGACCGCTCCGCCACCGCC
>CAXTFU010000182.1:0-9708 GCA_964243385.1 uncultured bacterium
CCCTCCAGCCGAGCGCCCGCGCCGCGGCGGCGACGTAGCCGTCGGCCGCGACCACACCGCCCGCCTCGCCGGTGAGCGAGTCGCCGAGGAACGCCGCGACCGGCCGCCCCGACGGGCTCGGAGCTGCCGACGACGGGGCCGATGAAGCAGCCGACGACGGGGCCGACGGGGCCGACGACGCAGCCGGCGACGGGGCCGGCGACGGGGCGGACGGCACCGGCGACGACGGGGCGGCTGCGGGCGGCTCGTCCGCGCAGCCGGCCAGCACGAGCGCGAGGGCCAGCGCGGCGACCGCCCTCACGTCGAGGGCGGCTCCAGGACCGCGACGAGCTCGACGTGCTCGGTCATCGGGAACAGGTCGAGGCCGCGCAGGCCCTGTAGCGACCAGCCGGCGTCGAGCAGCACGCGCAGGTCGCGGGCGAAGGACGCGGGGTCGCAGGCGACGTACGCCAAGCGGCGCGGACGCATCGCCGCGAGCGCCCGGGTGACCTCGAGCCCGGCGCCGGCGCGCGGCGGGTCGAGCACGACGAGGTCCGGCGTCCCGGCCCCGCGCAGCACGGCGGGGTCGACCGGGGCGGTGCGGATGCGGACGTGCGGCTGGTCGGCCGTGTTGCGCGCGGCGTCGGCGCAGGCCCGGGTGTCGGACTCCACCGCGAGCACCGAGCCGGTCGGGCCGACCCGGTCGCCGAGCAGCGCCGCGAACAGCCCCACGCCGGCGTACAGGTCGAGCGCCCGCTCGCCCGCGCGCGGGTCAAGGGCCTCGAGCACGGCCGTCGCGAGGACCGTCGCCGCGCCGGGGTGCACCTGCCAGAAGCCCCCGGCGGCCACCTCGAAGGAGCGGCCGAGCACCTCGTGCCGCACGCCGTGCGGGCCGCGCACCGCACGGCCGTCGACGACGACCCCGGCGGCGAGCTCGGGGACGCGGGCGCGCGAGCGGCGCTCCGAGGTCACCGAGACGACCCGCTGCGCGCCGGCGGCCACGACCTCGACGCCCGAGGCGCCGGGCCAGCGCAGCGCCTCGGCGCCGACGGCCTCGACGTCGTCGGTGGCGATGAGGCACGCGTCGACGGGCTCGAGGTCGTGGGAGCGGTGCTTGCGCAGCCCCGCCCGGCCCGAGGGCGCCACGGCGAACTGCACCCGGGTGCGCCAGCGCAGGCCGTCCGGCGCGCCGGGGACCTCCTCGACGACGACGTCGCGCTGCACGCCGGCGAGCCGCGACAGCTGCTCCTCGACGAGCGCGGCCTTGAGGCGGCGCTGCGCGGGCAGGGACACGTGCTGCCAGTCGCAGCCGCCGCAGCGTCCCGGTCCGGCGTACGGGCAGGGGCGCTCGACCCGGTCGGGCGAGGCGTCGAGCACCGCGACGGCGTCCGCCCGCAGGAACGAGGTGGTGCTCGCGGTGACGACGGCCCGCACGCGCTCGCCCGGCAGCGCGTGCCGGACGAAGACGACCCGACCGTCCGGTGCGCGGGCGACGCACGAGCCGCCGGCGGCGACCTGGCCGACCTCCAGCTCGAGGTCCTGGCCGGACCCGGGCGGGTCGGCTCGGGCGTCCGGACGGGGCTCGACGGGCGAGTCGGCCGGTGTGTCCGGGACCTGCTCGGCCGCGGCGCCCGGCCCGTCCGGACGGGGCTCGACGGGCGAGTCGGCCGGGGCGTCCGGCACCTGCTCGGCCGGCGCGACGGGCGCGTCGGAGGCCGTCACAGCGTCGTCTCTGTGGGCCGGCGGACGTCGCCGGGCGCGGAGCCGCCGTCGTCGTCGTGCCGCCGGCGCTCGGACGACCGCAGCTGGTAGGCGACGCTCGTCACCATGACACCGGGCTGGAACAGCAGGCGGCTCTTCAGGCGCAGGGCGCTCTGGTTGTGCAGCAGCTGCTCCCACCAGTGGCCGACCACGTACTCCGGGATGAAGACCGTGACGACGTCGCGCGGGCTCGACTTCCGGACGTCGCGCACGTAGTCGAGGATCGGCCGGGTGATCTCGCGGAACGGCGAGTCGATCACCGTGAGCGGCACCGGCAGGTCGCGGCGGTCCCACTCCTCCTGCAGCGCGCGGGCCTCGGCCGGGTCGACGGCGACGGTCAGCGCCGTGAGGTCGTGCGGACGGGTGGCGCGGGCGTAGGACAGCGCGCGCAGCGTCGGGTTGTGCACCTTGGAGACCAGCACGATGGCGTGGTTGCGGCTCGGCAGCGGGACGACCTCGTCGTCGGGCTCGAGCTCGTCGGCGACCTGCTCGTAGTGGCGGTAGATGCCGCGCATCAGCAGGTACAGGATCGGCATGGCGATGAGCACCAGGTAGGCGCCGTGGGTGAACTTCGTGATCGTCACGATGATGAGCACGAGCCCCGTCAGCGTCGCGCCGAGGGCGTTGATGAAGCGGCTTCGCAGCACCTGGCCGCGTCCCTCGGCGGTCACCGAGCCGCCGGCGAGCAGCCGGTTCCAGTGCTTCACCATGCCGGCCTGGCCGAAGGTGAACGACGTGAAGACGCCGATGATGTAGAGCTGGATCAGCCGGGTGACGTTCGCCTCGAAGACGACGATGAGCAGCCCGGCGAACACGGCCAGCAGCAGGATGCCGTTGCTGTAGACGAGCCGGTCGCCGCGGGTGTGCAGCTGGCGGGGCAGATAGCGGTCCTGGGCCAGGATCGAGCCGAGCAGCGGGAAGCCGTTGTAGGCGGTGTTCGCGGCCAGGATGAGGATGCCGGCGGCCATCACCTGCAGGTAGAAGAACGGCAGGCTGCCGTCGCCGAAGACGGCCGCGGACACCTGCGCGATGACGCTGCGCTGCACCTCGCCGTCGCCGAAGCCGACGAACTGGATCTCCGGGTCCTCCGAGTAGCGGACGTCGGTGACGATCGCCAGCGCGGTGATCCCCACGAACATCGTCATGGCGATGCCGCCCATGAGCGCGAGCGTCGTCGCGGCGTTCTTGCTCTTGGGCGCGCGGAACGCCGGCACGCCGTTGGCGATCGCCTCGACGCCGGTCAGCGCCGTGCAGCCCGAGGCGAAGGCCCGCAGCGCGAGGAACGCGAACGCGAGGCCGGCGAGGTCGTCGTAGCCCTCCTCCGCGCGCACCCGGTAGCCGGCGCTCTCGGCCTGCGGCGCGTCCCCGGTCAGCGCCTGGTACAGCCCGTAGACGATCATGATGCTCACGCCGAGCACGAAGCCGTACGTCGGGACGGCGAACGCCTTGCCCGACTCCTTGACGCCGCGCAGGTTCATCGCGGTGAGGAACGAGACGAACAGCAGCGCCAGCAGCACCCGGTGGTCGGCGAGCCCCTCGAACGCGCTGATGATGTTGTCGACGCCGGCCGACACCGACACCGCCACGGTGAGGACGTAGTCGACGAGCAGCGCGCTCGCGACGATGCCGCCGCTGCGGCGGCCGAGGTTCACCGAGGCGACCTCGTAGTCGCCGCCGCCCGTGGGGTAGGCCTTGACGAGCTGCCGGTAGGACAGCACGACGACGGTCAGCAGCAGCACCACGCAGGCCGCCAGGTACGGCGTCAGGTACAGGTACGCCAGGCCGCCGAGGGTCAGGACGACCAGCAGCTCCTGCGTGGCGTAGGTGACGCTCGACAGGGGGTCGCTCGCGAAGATCGGGAGGGCCAGGTACTTCGGCAGCTCCTGCTCGCTCGCCCGGTCGCTGCGCAGGGCGCGCCCGAGGAACACCCGCTTGACGACGTCGTTCGCACCAGCCACGTCCGGAGAGCGTACGGCGCAGCCGCCCGGACGACCGCGGGGCGCGTGTAGCGTCGTCGGGCGCCGCCAGAACGGGCGGGGCCGCGTCCTGAGAGGTCGACCGTGCACGTCGTGATCATGGGCTGCGGCCGGGTCGGCTCGGTGCTCGCCAAGACGCTCGAGGGGCTGGGCCACTCCGTCGCCGTCATCGACCGCGACGCCGCCGCTTTCCGTCGCCTGTCGCCCGACTTCTCCGGCGCCAAGGTGACCGGGGTCGGCTTCGACCGCGACACCCTCGTCGAGGCCGGCATCGAGCGGGCGCACGCGTTCGCCGCCGTGAGCAGCGGCGACAACTCCAACATCATCGCCGCCCGGGTGGCCCGCGAGACGTTCGGGCTCGAGAACGTCGTCGCCCGCATCTACGACGCGCGGCGCGCAGCGGTGTACCAGAAGCTCGGCATCCCGACGGTCGCCACGGTGCGCTGGACGGCCGACCAGGTCGTGCGCCGGCTGCTGCCCGAGGGCCTGGTCACCGAGTGGCGCGACCCGAGCGGCAAGGTCGTCCTGGCCGAGGTGGCCTACTCCCCCGCGTGGGTCGGCCAGCGGGTCAGCCGCATGGAGCAGGAGACCTCGACCCGGGTCGCCCTGCTCACCCGGCTCGGCGAGGGCCTGGTGCCGCACGTCGACAGCGTCGTGCAGGAAGGGGACCTCGTGCACGTGTCCGTGCTGTGGGAGCGGATGGCCGAGGTCGAGCGGGTGCTCGCCGCCGGCCCGCAGCCCGGGGAGCACTAGTGCGCGTCGCCATCGCCGGAGCCGGCAACGTCGGCCGGTCCATCGCCCTCGAGCTGCTCGGCAACGGGCACGAGGTGCTGCTCATCGAGCGCGAGACCCGCGCCATGAAGGTCGACACGGTGCCCGCCGCCGAGTGGCTGCTCGCCGACGCCTGCGAGCTCGAGACGCTGGTGCAGGCGCGGGTGCAGAGCTGCCAGGTGGTCGTCGCAGCGACCGGCGACGACAAGGTCAACCTCGTCGTGTCGCTGCTCGCCAAGACCGAGTTCGGCGTCGACCGCGTCGTGGCCCGCGTCAACCACCCGAAGAACGAGTGGCTGTTCAACGAGTCGTGGGGCGTCGACGTGTCGGTGTCGTCCCCGCGGCTGCTCGCGGCCGTGGTCGAGGAGGCCGTGTCGGTCGGCGACCTCGTCCGCCTGCTCACCTTCAAGAAGGGCGGGGCGAACCTCGTCGAGCTGACCCTCGCCGACGACGCGCCCCTGGTCGGCAAGCTCATCGGCGCGGTGCCGTGGCCGGTCGACAGCGCGCTGGTGGCCGTCCTGCGCGACGGGCGCGTGGTGCTGCCCTCCCCCGACGCCGCGCTCGAGGGCGGCGACGAGCTGCTGCTCGTGGCGACCTCGGAGGTCGAGGGCGAGCTCGACGTGCTGCTCAGCGGCCACGCGCCGCGCGTGCGCGACCCGCTCTGACGGCCGCGGCCGGCCGGGAGATCCCGCTCAGGCCGGGCGGACGGTCCCGTCGACGCGGGCGCGGGCGCGCTTGACGCCCGCCATCGTCAGGGCGACCGCGGCGATCGTCAGCGGCCAGCCCATGAGCAGCCGGGCCGCCGCCAGCAGGCCGGGGCGGTCCATGACGTAGAGCGTCCCCTGCACGGCCGCGCGCGAGGCGAACACGAGCGCCCAGCCGACCGACGCGGCGGCGAACACCCGCCGCATCCGCGGGTCCGAGCGCCAGCGGCCGCCCGTCCCGTCGACCGCGGCGTACACGTAGCCGACGATCGGGTGGCCGACGACGGCCGAGACGAGGAAGGCCGTGCCGTAGGCGACGTTGATCCAGATGCCGGGCAGGAAGAAGCCCCGCGCTTCGCCGGAGCGGGCCGCGAAGAACACCGCGAGCCCCAGCCCGAGGAAGCCCGAGACCGCCTGCTGCAGCGGCTCCTTGCGGGCCAGGCGCAGCACGACGATGGCGACGCCGCTGAGCACCGAGGCGACGAGGGCTGCCCGCAGCGCCGGCTCGCGGTCGGTGAGCGCCTGGGCGATCGAGTTGACGAAGACGAAGACGACGGCGGGCAGCCCGCTGTCGACCAGGCCGCGCTTACCGCCGAGCGCCTCGACCATCGCCGACTGCTGCGGAGGTGGTCCGGGCGGCCCGGCCGCGGCGGGTGGCGCCGCGGCGTCAGGCAACGGACGGCTTGAGCTCGTAGGACGCGTTGTAGATCGTCGGCCGGCCCTCGTGGGAGGTGAGCCGACCGCGGGCGACCAGCGAGCGGCCGCACTCGACGCCGCCGATGCGCCGGCGACCGAGCCAGATGAGGGTGATGCTGCCGGTGCCGTCGTACAGCTCGGCCTCGAGCGTCGGCACGCCGGCGCGGGGACGGAGCGTCACCGAGCGCAGCGTCCCGGCGACGCACACGGGCTCGCCGCGCGAGCACGACGTCACCGCCGTCGCGCCGGCCTGGACGGCCTCGTCCTGGAGCTCGCGGCGCGTCAGCTCCTGATCGTCTGCGGTCAGCCGGGCCACGGCCCGACGGAAGCGTCCCACGCGACGAGTCTACGTCGGCTGGGCCGACCGATCAGGCGGCTGGGCCGACCGATGAGGCGGACGGCCGTGCGGGCCGGGTCAGCGCAGCTCGGTGATCTCCGGGCCGCGCTCGGGCAGGGCCAGCACGTCCTCGCCGTCGCCGGCGGGCTCCTGCGCGGCGGCGGCCTGCTGCGCCGCCTGCTCGGCGACCTCGCGGGGCAGGCGCAGCGGCAGCGGGTCGCGGACGGCCATGGCCTCCGTGCCGCGCACGACGACGACGCTGCGCAGCGCCTGCTCGAGCGGGACGGCGACGTTCTTGTCCTGCGCGGCCGGTCCGGTCAGCAGGGCCCGCACGAACCAGCGGGGGCCGTTGACGCCGATGAAGCGGGCGGGCGTCGCGCCGCCGCCCTGCACGGGCACCGCCGCGAACAGCTCGGGCCCCCAGGTGCCCTCGACGTCCTGCGCGCCGCCGCCACCGCCGACGATCGACTCGGCGATCTCGGCGCGCACCTCGTCCCAGATGCCGGTGGTGCGGGGCGCCGCGAAGACGTTGACCTGCATCGAGCTCTGGCCGCGCACGAGGGTGGCCGCGACGACCTCGCCCTCGGCGTTGACGTCGACCCGCACCTCCGTCTCCGGCGGCACCGGGACCCGCAGGCCGCCGAGGTCGATGCGCTCGAGCGCGTCGTCCTCCGGGAGGTCGTCGACGTCCCACGGACCCTCGGGGCGCACGACGACGGCCGGCGCCGCGGGGACGTCGGCCTGCCCGGCGTCCTCGTCGTCGTCCTGCTCGGTCGCCTCCGGAGCCTCGACCTGGGCCTCGGCGTCGTCGTCCTTCTTGCGCCGTCGGAACACGCGACTCACCCTCTCCCTGCTGCTGCCGTGCTGGTGGCCGTCTCGGCCGTGGACATGACGCCGCCGGTGGAGCCGTGCCCGCCGGTCCCGCGGGACGAACCGGGGAGCTCGCCGTCGACCTCGCGCCAGACGACGTGCTCGACCCGCTGCACCACCAGCTGCGCGATGCGGTCCAGGCGGCGCAGGCGGACCGGCTCGCGCAGGTCGTGGTTCACCAGGCACACCAGCAGCTCGCCGCGGTAGCCGGCGTCGACGGTGCCGGGGCCGTTCACGATGCTCACTCCGTGCCGGGCCGCGAGGCCCGAGCGCGGGTGGACGAAGGCGGCGTAGCCGTCCGGCAGGGCGAGCGCCAGACCGGTCGGGAGCAGCGCGCGCTCCCCCGGTCCGAGCTCGACGTCCTGCGTGGTCACGAGGTCGCAGCCGGCGTCGCCGGGGTGCGCGTAGGCGGGCAGCGGCACGTCCGGGTCCAGGCGGCGGACGTGCACCTCGAGCACGGGCCGAGCCCTCCTCCGGGTCGTGCAGGCACCTCGGGGCGTCCGCGCGGGGTGGCCCGCTGCGGGCCGGGCACGACCGTACCTGCGCCCCGACGTAGCGTCGGAGACGATGTCGGCCGGGCCTCGGGTGCCGGCAGCGGTCGGGTCACGGGCGAGAGCAGCGGAGGAGCGGGTCGTGGGCAGGTCGGTCGTGGTGACGGGTGCGAACAGCGGGATCGGGCTCGTCACGGTGCTCGAGCTCGCGGGTGCGGGCTACGACGTGATCGGCACCGTCCGCAGCGCCGACAAGGGCTCGCAGGTGCACGAGGCCGCCGCGGGCAAGGGGCTGACGGTCCGCACCGTCGTGCTGGACGTCGACGACGAGGCCAGCTGCGCGCAGGGCTTCGAGGAGGTCGCCGGGCTCACCGACGGCGGTCCGTGGGCGGTCGTGAACAACGCCGGCTACGCGCAGTCCGGCGCCGTCGAGGACGTCACCGACGACCAGGTGCGCGCCCAGCTCGAGACCAACGTCGTCGCGCCGATGCGCATCGCGCGGCTCGTCCTGCCCGCCATGAAGGCCCGCGGCGACGGGCGCATCGTGAACATCAGCTCGGTCGCCGGGCGGACGTCGCAGCCGCTCATGGGCTGGTACTGCGCCTCCAAGCACGCCCTCGAGGCGGTGACGGACGCGCTGCGCATGGAGGTCGAGCCGGACGGCGTCCGCGTCGTGCTCGTCGAGCCCGGCATGTTCGGCACCGACATCTGGTCGGCGGCGCAGACCGGCGGCTTCCCCGCGCCGAGCAGCCCCCGCTACGCCGCGGCCTACGCCCGCGCCCAGGCCGTCGCGGCCCGCTCGGACCGGCTGCCGGACCCGGTCTGGGTGGCCCGCACCGTCCGGCTGGCGCTCGCGAACCCGGTGCCGCTCGCGCGCTACGTCGTCGGCGCGGACGCGGTGGGCGGCATCGTCGCCGAGACGCTCGTCCCGACGAGCCCGACCGACCTGGTCAAGGCCGCCACGGTGGGCCTGCGGACGTCACCGTTCCGGCTGCCCTTCCTGCCGTGACGCGCTCGTCGCCGTCCGCGGTCGGCGTTCGCTACGAGGAGCGGCTCGTCCCCCCGCCGTGGGTGTGGCTCGGCGTCCTGACGGTGGCCGCCATCAGCGCCGCGACGCTGCACGGCGGGGCGACCGGCTGGCGCTCGGTGGTGCCGTACGTCCTGCTGCTGCCGCTGGCCCTCGGTGGCCTGCTGGCCGCCTCGCGCGGACGCGTGCGCGTCGCCGACGGCGTGCTGCACGTCCCCGGCGCCCGCATCCCGCTGTCGGCGGTCGGCGGCGTGACCCCGCTCGACCGCGAGGGCACCCGTCGCGTGCGCGGGCCCCTGGCCGAGCCGCGCGCGTTCGTGGTCACGCGCGGCTGGCTCAGCTCGTCGGTGCGCGTGCAGATCGAGGACCCCGAGGACGACACGCCCTACTGGCTGGTCGGCACGCGGCACCCGCGCGAGCTCGCGGCGGTCCTGCAGCGGGTGCAGGCGGGTGGCGCGGGAGGCTGACGGGGGTGGCCGTCGGGCTGGTCGCGCGGCCGCAGGTGTCGGAACGGCTGTCGGTGCAGTCGCGCCCGGCCCACTGGCTGCCCGGCTGTCGAGGCGGACCCGGGCTGGTGGTCGCTGACGGGCGACCCGTCGCGTCCCCCGGCTGGCAAAGGCTCTTGGCCTTGTCTGTCACTGGAGACGTCCAGCGCCTCGCTGGACGTCTGTGCGGGCAGACGAGCGCCTCTCGTCGTGCGCTGGCTCTGGGGCGAGCGCCGGCCCCGACGGCGGCATCAGGGAGCCGGACACACGGAGTCCCCGGCTTCCGGAGGCCGACGCTCTGACGTCTGACGGCCCAGGCGCCCGGGCTGCCGTGGCGCTGGGCGGAGCGCTGACGGGCCGCGGCCCGAGGAACCTCAAGACGCACGGAGCACCTGACGCCTGACGCCTGGAGGTCCTGACGCCTGACGCCTGGAGGTCCTGACGCCTGGAGGTCCTGACGCCCAAACGCGAAGGCGCAAAGGCGCAAAGGCCCAAAGGCGCAAAGGCCCAAAGGCGCAAAGGCCCAAAGGCCCAAAGGCCCAAAGGCGCAAAGGCCCAAAGGCGCAAAGGCGCAAAGGCGCAAAGGCGCAAAGGCGCAAAAGCGCAAAAGC
>CAXTFU010000183.1:0-9706 GCA_964243385.1 uncultured bacterium
GCTTGAGGATCCGGGCGATGTGCGGGGTCATCCGGCGCCGCCGGGCCAGGTCGTCGCCGGACAGCGACACCTCGACCGCGCCGAGGTTCTCCTCGAGCCGCGAGCGCTGCTTCGTGCCGGGGATCGGCGCGACGTCGTCGCCCTGGTGCAGCAGCCAGGCGAGGGCGAGCTGCGCCGGCGTGCACCCCTTCTCGGCCGCCATCGCCTTGACGCGGTCGACCAGCTCGAGGTTGCGGGTGAAGTTCTCGCCCTGGAAGCGCGGGTTGTGCCGGCGGAAGTCGTCCTCGGGGATGTCCTCCGGCGTCCGGAACTGCCCGGTGAGGAAGCCGCGGCCGAGCGGGCTGTACGGGACGAAGCCGATGCCGAGCTCACGCACGAGCGGCAGCAGCTCGTCCTCGGGGTCGCGCGACCACAGCGACCACTCGGTCTGCAGGGCGGTGATCGGGTGCATCGCGTGCGCCCGGCGGATCGTCGCCGGAGCCGCCTCGGAGATGCCGAGGTGGCGCACCTTGCCGGCCTGCACGAGCTCGGCCATGGCGCCCCAGGTGTCCTCGACCGGGGTGTCCGGGTCGACGCGGTGCTGGTAGTAGAGGTCGATCACGTCGACGCCGAGGCGCTGCAGCGAGGCGTCGCAGGCGGCACGGACGTACTCCGGGCGGCCGTTGATGCCCAGGAAGGAGCCGTCGGCGCCGCGCTCGTTGCCGAACTTCGTCGCGAGCACGACCTCGTCGCGGCGGCTCGCGATCGCGCGGCCGACGAGCTGCTCGTTGGTGAACGGGCCGTACATGTCGGCGGTGTCGAGGAACGTGCAGCCCCGGTCGAGGGCCAGGCCGATGGTCGCGAGCGACTCCTGCTCGTCGCCGGGGCCGTAGAACTCGCTCATGCCCATGCAGCCGAGGCCGAGGGCGGAGACGGTGAGGCTGCCGAGGGTGCGCTGCTGCACGGGGGACCTCCGAGGTGGGGACAGGGCCGACGGGCCGGCGGCTGCCTGTCCCCTGCCCGGTCGTCCTGCCGCCACGCGTGCCGCGGTGCACACCCCGGTGGACGGCGGACGGGGTTGTCGGTGGTGGGCGGTAGACAGGGCGGCGTGACGGGACCGTGCTGAGGCTGCACCGCGCCGAGCGGTCCGACGTGCTGGCCGACGCGCTCGCGCAGCTGCTGCGGTCGCCGCTCGACGACCCGTTCACCCCCGAGGTCGTCGCCGTCCCGGCAAAGGGCGTCGAGCGCTGGCTCACCCAGCGGCTGTCCCGCGCGCTCGGCACCGACGACGGCGCTGGGGTCGCGGCGAACCTCGCGTTCCCCAGCCCGACGCGGCTGGTCGACGAGGCCGTCGCTGCGGCGAGCGGCGTCCGCCCGGAGGACGACCCCTGGGCGCCCGCGCGGGTGCTGTGGGCGCTGCTGCGCCTCGTCGACGAGTGCGCCGGGGAGCCCTGGTGCGGCGTGCTCGCCGCGCACCTGGGCCGCGACCGCGGACCGGACGACCCGCGCACCGGGCGCCGCTACGCCACCGCCGAGCACCTGCGCGACCTGTTCCGCGCCTACGCGGCCGCGCGTCCCGGCATGCTCGTCGACTGGGCGCGGGGGCACGACGGCGACGGGACGGGCGAGCTGCTGCCGCCCGACCTGCGCTGGCAGGCCGAGCTGTGGCGGCGGCTGCGGGCCGAGCTCGCCGTGCCGAGCCCGGCCGAGCGCCTCGACGACACGTGCGCCCGGCTGCGCGACGACCCGGCGACCAGCGATCTCCCCCAGCGGCTGTCGCTGTTCGGGGCCACCCGCACCACGGCAGAGCAGCGGGCCGTCCTGCGGGCGCTCGCTGCGCACCGCGAGGTGCACCTGTGGCTGCCGCACCCGAGCCCCGTCATGTGGACGGCGCTGGACGCGCGGCGCGCGGTCGGCGGTCAGGGGCGGCGCCGCTGGGACGACACCTCCGCGCTCGCCGTCGCGCACCCGCTGCTCGCCAGCCTGGCGCGCGACACCCGCGAGCTGCAGCTGCTGCTCGCCGACCCGGCCGGCGGGCAGCGGACGGACGAGCACCACGTGCGCACGGCGCCGCCGGTGACGCTGCTGCAGGCGGTGCAGGCGGCGGTCCGCGACGACGCGCCGCCCGGGACCGGCCCGCCGCCCGCGACCGGCGCGCCGGGCGCGCCGCCTCGGACTGCCGACCGCTCGGTGCAGGTGCACGCCTGCCACGGCCCGTCGCGGCAGGTCGAGGTGCTGCGCGAGGCCCTGCTGCACCTGTTCGCGGGCGACCGCACGCTCGAGCCGCGCGACGTGCTGGTGCTCTGCCCCGACGTCGAGGTGTACGCGCCGCTCGTCCGGGCGGCGTTCGGCCAGCCCGGCGCGGCGCACCCGGGGCACCGGCTGCGCGTCCGCCTGGCCGACCGGTCGCTGCGCCAGACGAACCCCCTGCTCGACGTGCTGTCCGGGCTGCTGGTCCTCGCCGACGGGCGGGTGACCGCCAGCCAGGTGCTCGACCTCGCGGCGTCCGACCCCGTGCGCCGGGCGTTCGGGCTGCGCGACGACGACCTCGAGCGGCTGCGCGGCTGGGCCGCGGCGACCGGGGTGCGCTGGGGCATCGGCCGCCAGCAGCGCGAAGCGCACGCCCTGCAGGCCGTGCCGCAGAACACCTGGGACACCGCCCTCGACCGGCTGCTGCTCGGCGTCGCCGCCGACGAGACCGACCTCGCCTGGCTCGGCCTCGCGCTGCCGCTCGACGACGTCGACAGCAGCGACATCGAGCTGGCCGGACGGCTCGCCGAGCTGGTGCAGCGGCTCGGCGCGGTCCTCGGCCGGCTGCATGGCCGGCAGCCGGCCGGCGCGTGGGCAGCGGCGCTCAGCGACGCGCTCGACCTGCTCACCGACGTGACCGACGAGGACGCGTGGCAGCTCGACCAGGCCCGCCGGCAGCTGCGCGAGGCCGTCGAGCACGGCGGCGACGTCGAGCTCCGCCTGGCCGACGTCCGTGCACTGCTCGCGGGGCGCCTCGCCGGGCGGCCGACCCGGGCGAACTTCCGCACGGGCGAGCTGACCGTCTGCAGCATGGTCCCGATGCGGTCCGTCCCGCACCGCGTCGTGGCGCTGCTCGGGCTGGACGACGGCGTCTTCCCGCGGGCGGGCAGCGTCGACGGCGACGACGTCCTGCAGCGCGACCCGTGGCTGGGCGAGCGGGACGTGCGCAGCGAGGACCGGCAGCTGCTGCTCGACGCGGTGCTGTCGGCGAGCGACAGCCTGCTGCTGCTCTACACCGGCGCCGACCCGGTCACCGGGGCGGTCCGGCCGCCGTCCGTGCCGCTCGGCGAGGTGCTGGACGTCCTGCGGCGGACCGTCGGCGACCCCGAGCTGGCGGGCGTGCTGCGACGGCACCCGCTGCAGCCGTTCGACGGCGCCGACTTCGCGGCCGACGACCCGTTCAGCTTCGACCCCGCCGCACTCGCCGGCGCGCGTACCGCCGTCGCCGAGCGCCGGCCCGAGCCGCCGCTGCTCGACGCGCCGCTGTCCGCGCGCTGCGCCGACGTCGCGCTGTCCGACCTCGTCGCCTTCCTCGTCGCACCCGCCCGGGCGTTCCTGCAGCGCCGCCTCGGCGTGCGGGTGCCCGACCGCGAGGACGCCGTCGCCGACGCCCTGTCGGCCGAGCTCGACGCGCTGCAGCAGTGGGACCTCGGCGAGCGGATGCTGACCGCCCGGATGGCCGGCGTCGACGCCGGCGACTTCCGCCAGGCCGAGTGGCGCCGGGGCACCCTGCCGCCCGGCCCGCTCGGCATGCGGCTGCTCAGCGAGGTCGAGGCAGCGGTCGAGCCGCTCCTGCAGGCGTCGCTGCCGGTCCACGCCGGCCGACCGCGCACCGTCGACATCGCGGTCGACCTCGGTCCCCGGCCGGGCGGGCCGCCCGGCGACGTGCGCCGGCTGTCCGGCACCGTCCCCGGCGTGCACGGCAGCGTGCTGGCGAGCACGTCGTACTCCCGCCTGGCGCCCAAGCACCGGCTGCCGGCCTGGGCGCGGCTCGTCGCGGTCGCTGCCGACGGCGGGCAGGGCGTCCACACCGCGGTCACCACCGGCCGCGGGCCCTTCCGGCGGCCGGTCTGGCGCTCGACGCTGCACGTCCCCGACGACCCGCACACCGTCCTGCGCGGGCTCGTCGCGCTCTACGACGAGGGCATGCGCGAGCCGGTGCCCCTGGCCGCCGGAGCGAGCGCCGAGTACGCCGCTCGGCGCGAGCGCGGCGGCACGGTCGAGGAGGCGCTCGCCGCGGCGCAGGAGGCCTGGGGGTCGCGCTTCGGCGACGTCACCGACCGGCACGTGAGCTGGGTGCACGGTCCGGACGCGCCGTTCGCCCGGCTCCTGACGGCGCCCGCCGACGGCCCGGAGCCCACCCGCTTCGGGGCGCTCGCCCTGCGGCTGTGGGCGCCGCTGCTCGCGCACGAGACCGTGGGGGCGCCGTGAACGTGCCGGGTGCAGTCCTGCCGGCTGCCGTGGTCGGGGAGGCGCCATGAGCGTCGTGCCGCTGCCCCGGCCGGTCGCCGAGGCCTTCGACCCGTTCGGCGACCTGCCGGCCGGCACCACCGTGCTGCAGGCGAGCGCCGGCACCGGCAAGACCTGGACGATCGCGACGCTCGCCACCCGCTACGTCGCCGAGGGCCGGGTCGAGCTGTCGCAGCTGCTGCTGGCGACGTTCAGCCGCGCCGCGACGCAGGAGCTGCGCGAACGCGTCCGCGAGCGGCTGTCGGCGGCCCTGCGCGGGCTCGTCGACGGCAGCGACGACGCGCTGGTCCAGCACCTGCGCGACGCCCCGGCCGAGGAGGTCGAGGCCCGCCGCCGCCGGCTGGTGCGGGCGCTGTCGGACTTCGACCGGGCGACGATCGCCACGACGCACAGCTTCTGCCAGCAGGTGCTCGACGGCCTCGGGATGGCCGGCGACGCCGAGCCCGGCGCACGGGTCGTCGAGCAGGTCGACGACCTGCTGCGCGACGTCGTCGACGACCTGTTCCTGCGCAAGTTCGCCGTGCACGGCGCCGACCCGCCGGCGCTCACCGTCGGGCACGCCCGCGAGGTCGCGCGCGCCGCGGTCGCCGACCGGCACGCCCGGCTCGAGCCGGCCGACGCCGACCCGTCGTCGGCCGCCGGCCAGCGGGTGCGGCTGGCCCGCGCGGCGGTCGACGAGCTCGACCGCCGCAAGCGCCGCGCCGGGGTGCGCGACTACGACGACCTGCTGCTGCTCCTGCGCGACGTCCTGCGCGACCCCGACCGGGGCCCCCGGGCCTGTGCGCTGCTGCGCGAGCGGTACCGGGTGGTGCTCGTGGACGAGTTCCAGGACACCGACCCGGTGCAGTGGGAGATCCTGCGGCGCGCCTTTTCCGGTGACGGGTGCGGTGCGGACGAGGTCCCGCCGACGCTCGTGCTCATCGGCGACCCGAAGCAGGCCATCTACGCCTTCCGCGGCGCCGAGGTGCTCAGCTACCTGGACGCCGTCGGCACCGCCGACCGGCACGCCGGGCTGGGCACCAACTGGCGCAGCGACGCCGGACTGCTGCGGGCGCTCGACCACCTCTACGGCGGGGCGGCCCTCGGGCACCCGGGCATCGTCGTGTCACCGGTGACGGCCCGGCACGCCGGTTCGCGGCTCGACGGTCTGCCGCCGCTGCGGCTGCGCGTGCTGGGCCGCACCGGCGCCGGTCCGCTCGGCAGGACCGGCTTCCCGGCCGTGGCCGCCCTGCGCGCGACGATCGCCGACGACGTGGCGGCCGACGTCGTCCGCCTGCTCGACAGCCGGCCGGTGCTGCGGGTCGGTCCGCCGCGACCGGTGCGGCCCGGCGACCTCGCGGTGCTCGTCCGCACGCACGGGCAGGCGGCGCTCGTCCACGCCGCGCTCGAGCGGGCCGGCGTCCCGTGCGTCGTCGCGAGCGGCACGAGCGTGTTCGCGACGCCGAGCGCCCGCGACTGGCTGCGGCTGTTGCAGGCCCTCGAGCAGCCGCACCGGGCCGGGCGCGCCCGCCTGGCGGCGCTCACGCCGCTCATCGGCTGGACTGCCGAACGGCTGAACGCCGCCGACGACGACGCCTTCGACGAGGTGCGCGGGCTGCTGCGCGACACCGCCCGGCGGTGGAGCGAGGCGGGGCTCGCCGCCGCCTTCGACCACCTCTGCGCGCGCACCGGGCTGGAGGCCCGGGTGCTGTCGGTGGCCTCGGGTGAGCGCCGGATGACCGACCTGCGGCACCTCGCGGCGGTGCTCGACCGGGCCGCGGTCGAGCAGTCGCTCGGGCTGAGCGCGCTGGTCAGCTGGCTCGGCGAGCGCATCGAGGACCCCGCCAGCGGCAGCGCCGCCGAGCGCAGCCGGCGGCTCGAGACCGACGCCGCCGCCGTGCAGGTCGTCACCGTGCACGCGAGCAAGGGCCTCGAGTTCCCCGTCGTCTACGCGCCGTTCGGCTGGGACAGCACCACGTCCTCCAGCCCGTCGACGCTGCGGCTGCACGACGCGTCCGGTCAGCGCTTGCTCGACGTCGGCGGCAAGGGCGGGCAGGGGTGGGACGCCCGCAAGCGCGCGGCCGAGGCCGAGGACGACGGCGAGGAGCTGCGGCTGCTGTACGTCGCGCTCACCCGCGCCCAGTGCCAGGTGGTCGCCTGGTGGGCGCCGTCCGCCGGGGCGAGCGCCTCGCCGCTGCAGCGGCTGCTCATGGGCCGGGTCGACGGGCAGGCGCTGCCCGAGGCCCGGGCCAGGGTCCCGGAGGACGCCGCGGCGCTCGCCCGCCTGACCGCCTGGGGCTGGCCGGACGAGATCGCCGTCGAGCCCGTCGGAGACGTGCCGGTCGTGCCGCCGCGGTGGGGAGCCGATGCCCCCGACCGCGCCCGTCCGCTCGCCGCCGCGCGGTTCGACCGGCAGCTCGACACCAGCTGGCGGCGCACCTCCTACTCGGCGCTGACCTCGTCCGTGCACGACTCGCCCGCGGTCGGCAGCGAGCCGGAGGAGCCCGAGACGACCGACGAGCCAGCCGCGCCCGCAGCGCCCGAGGCGGACGGCGGTGGCGCGCCCTCGCCGATGAACGGGCTGCCCGCCGGCGCCGCCTTCGGCACGCTCGTCCACGAGGTCCTGGAGCAGCTCGACCCGACCGCGCCGGACCTCGCCGCCGAGCTGCTCGCCCGCTGTCGCGAGGCGGTCGGGCGCCGGATGGCGCGGGTCGATCCGGCTGCGCTGGCTGCGGGACTTGCGCCGGTCCTGCACACGCCGCTCGCCGGAGGTCCGACCCTCGCCCAGCTGCGGCCGACCGACCGGCTGGCCGAGCTCGACTTCGAGCTGCCGCTGGGCGGCGGCGACCGCCCGACCGCGGTGCAGGCGCAGCTGCGCGACGTCGCGGCCCTGCTGCGCCGGCACCTGCCCCCCGACGACGTCCTCGCGCCGTACGCCGACGCGCTCGAGACCGTCGACGCCCCACCGTTGCGCGGCTACCTGTCGGGCAGCATCGACGCGGTGCTGCGGCTGCCCGGGCCGTCGTACGTCGTCGTCGACTACAAGACCAACCGGCTCGGCCGCGGCGACCTGACCGTCGGGCACTACACGCGCGCCGCGATGGCCGCGGAGATGCTGCGCGCGCACTACCCGCTGCAGGCCCTGCTCTACGCGGTGGCCCTGCACCGCTACCTGCGCTGGCGCCAGCCCGGCTACGACCCGGAGCGCCACCTCGGCGGCGTGCAGTACCTGTTCGTCCGCGGGATGGCCGGCCCGCAGACCCCGCCCGGCTGCGGCGTCTTCGACTGGCACCCGCCGGCGGCGCTGGTGACCGAGCTGTCCGAGCTGCTGGCGGGCCGGTGAGGGCCGCCCTCGCCGACGGCCTGCTGGCCGTCTTCGGCGACGCCGGCGTCCTCGACGCCGCCGACGTGCACGTCGCCCAGCGCCTCGGTGAGCTCGGACGGGAGGGCGACGAGCGGGTGCTGCTCGCGACGGCGCTCGCCGTGCGGGCCGTCCGCCTCGGCGCCACCTGCCTCGAGCTGGACCGGATGCGCGACGTCGTGCTCGACGCCGAGCAGGACGACGGCCAGGCGGTCGACGGCGGAGCCCCTGGCGGAGCTGATCCACCCGTGCCGGACACCGCGGACCTGCCGTGGCCCGAGGAGGCCGAGGTCGTCGAGGCCCTGCGCCGCAGCCCGCTCGTGGTCGGCTCGCCGATGGGCAGCCTGTGCCCGTTGCGGCTCGTCGACACCGACGCCGGGCCGCTGCTGTACCTGGCGCGGTACTGGCGGCAGGAGCAGTCGGTCCGCGATCTGCTCGACGACCGCCTGCTGACCCGCCCGCCCGTCGACGTCGCCCAGCTGCGCGCCGGGCTGGCCGAGCTGTTCGGTGACGCCCGTGCGCCGGACCGCCAGCGGATCGCGGTCGCCCTGGCCGCGACCCGCTGGACGACCGTGCTCGCCGGCGGTCCGGGCACCGGGAAGACCACGACCGTGGCGCGGGTGCTCGCGCTGCTCGCCCGCCCCGGGCTGCGCATCGCCCTGGCCGCGCCGACGGGCAAGGCCGCCGCCCGGCTGCAGGAGTCGGTGCGCGAGCAGGCGGCCGGCCTCGGGCTCCCGGACGACCTCACCGCCGGCACGCTGCACCGCCTGCTCGGCTGGCGGCCGGACAGCCGCACCCGCTTCCGGCACGACGCGCACGACCGGCTGCCCTACGACGTCGTCGTGGTCGACGAGAGCTCGATGGTGTCGCTCACGCTCATGGCGCGGCTGCTCGAGGCGCTGCGTCCCGACGCACGACTGCTGCTGGTGGGCGACCCCGATCAGCTCACCTCCGTCGACGCCGGCGCCGTGCTCGCCGACCTCGTGGCGCGTCCGGTCACCGGGTCGCCCGACCCGCTGCTCGCCGAGCTCGTCGGCGCCGACCTGACGGCCGGCGACGACCCGGACGAGGCGGGGCTCAGCCCGCTCGAGCACGCGCGGCTGGGCAACGGCATCGTCCGGCTGAGCCGCGGGCGCCGGTTCGGCGGGCACATCGCCGCGCTGGCCGTCGCGGTGCGCGAGGGCGACGCCGACCGGGCCCTCGAGCTGCTGCGCAGCGGCGCGTCCGACGTCTCCTTCGTCGAAGAAGGCGCGCAGGACGCCGTGCGCGCCGACGTCGTGCGGGCGGCCCGCGCGGTCACCGAGGCTGCGCTCGCCGGGGACGTCGACGGCGCCCTGTCGCGGCTCGAGCTGCACCGGGTGCTGTGCGCGCACCGGACCGGTCCGCACGGCGTCGCGTCCTGGGACCGCTCGGCGATGCTGTGGGCGGCCGCCGCACTGGCGCCCGCGCACGGCGCCGGGGCGAGGGCCGGCCCGCCCGTGCTCGAGCCGGACGGCTGGTACGCCGGGCAGCCGCTGCTCGTCACCCGCAACGACCACGACGTGCAGGTCTACAACGGCGACACCGGCGTCGTCGTCGACCGTGGCGGGGGTGACCTGGTGGCGGCGTTCGCCCGCGGCTCGAGCCCGGTGCTCCTGCACCCGGGTCGGCTCGCCGACGTGCAGACCGTCTACGCCATGACGATCCACCGCAGCCAGGGCAGCCAGTACGACACGGTGAGCGTCGTGCTGCCGCCCACGGCGTCGTCGCTGCTGTCGCGCGAGCTGCTCTACACGGCGGTGACCCGTGCGCGGCGGCACGTGCGCGTGCTCGGCACCGAGGAGTCGGTGCGCGCCGCGATCGGCCGGCAGGTCCTGCGCGCGAGCGGCCTGCGCCGGGTGGTGTCGG
>CAXTFU010000184.1:0-1219 GCA_964243385.1 uncultured bacterium
CGCGGAGCTCGCGCAGGGACGCGGCGATCTCGGCGAGCTGCTCCGGCGACTCGACCTCGATCGGGAAGGCCCCGTCGTGCCGGGCCGCCCGGCGCAGCGGCGCCCGGTTGCCGCGGCGCAGCGCCACCCACACCGGCGGACCGGGCCGCTGCACGGGCGTCGGCAGCACCGTGAGGCCGTCGACGAGGTAGTGCTCGCCGCGGTGGTGCACCGGCTCGCCGGTCCACGCCAGGCGCAGCACCTCGAGCGCCTCGTCGAGCATCGCGGCGCGGGTCCGGTCGTCGGTCTGCTCCCCGGTGGCGCTCAGCTCGCGGCTGCCGTCCCCGCCCAGGCCGACGCCGAGCACGAGCCGGCCCCCGGACAGCTGGTCGAGCGTGGCGATCTCGCGGGCGAGCTTGACCGGTCGTCGGCGGGCGAGCGGCGTGACCATCGGCCCGAGCAGCACGCGCTCGGTGGCGCAGGCGATCGCCGCCAGCACCACCCACGGGTCGGCGACGGCGCGCACCGGCGCCCGGTAGCTGATGTGGTCCCAGACGAAGACGCCGTGCCACCCGGCCTGCTCGGCGCGCGCCGCGAGGCCGGCGACCACCCGGGGGTCGGACAGCTCGTCGAAGATCGGCAGGAACAGGGCACTCCGCATGCGGCTCCACCGTAGGCGCAGGCCCGCGCGGGCGTGCGGCACGATCATGGGATGACGGACGTGGGCGCGACCATCGGCGTGGAGGAGGAGTACCACCTCGTCGACGCCGAGACGATGGCGCTCGCGGACGCCCCGGGCGTCGTGCCGGAGGCCCGCGAGCTGCTCGGCGAGCGGGCGCAGGGCGAGATCTCGACGAGCCAGCTCGAGGTCGCGACGAGCGTCCTGACCAGCCTGGCCGACGTCCGGCGCGAGCTCGGCGAGCTGCGGCGCGGGGCGGACGCGGCGGCGCAGCGGCACGGCTGCCGCATCCTGCCGACCGGCACGCACCCGACCGGCACCTGGCACGACCAGCGGCGCACGCCGGACGAGCGCTACGACGAGCTCGAGGAGCGCTTCGGCCTGCTGGCCCTGCAGCAGCTCATCACCGGCACGCACGTGCACGTCTCGGTGCCCGACCTCGACCTCGCCGTCTCGGTGCTCGACCGGCTGCGGCCCGACCTGCCGGTGCTGCTGGCGCTGTCCGGCAGCTCGCCGTACTGGGGCGGCGTCGACACGGGCTACGCCAGCTACCGGACGCAG
>CAXTFU010000184.1:1229-7161 GCA_964243385.1 uncultured bacterium
CGGCACCCCCGTGCCCGAGCTCGAGCAGGCGTACGCGGGCAAGGGCTACGGCGACTTCAAGGCCGACGTGGCGCAGGCGGTCGTGGAGCTGTTCGCCCCCGTGCGCGAGCGGTACGAGGCCCTCGTCGGCGACCTCGTCACCTCCGGCGTGGTCGCGGACGCGTCGCACCTGTACTGGGACGCCCGGCCGTCCACCCGCTTCCCGACCGTCGAGGTGCGCGTGGCGGACGCCTGCCCCGAGCTCGACGACGTCGTCCTGCACGCCGGGCTCGTGCGCTCGCTCGTCCGCAGCGCCGCGACCGCCGCCGCGGCCGGGACGCCGTTCCCCGAGCCGCGTCCCGAGCTGGTGCGGGCCGCCCGGTGGGCCGCCGCCCGGTACGGCCTCGAGGGTCAGCTGCTCGACCTGCACGACACCGTCCGCCGGCCCGCCGGCGAGGTCGTGCTCGGCCTGCTGGCGCGCCTGCGCGACGACCTCGAGGACGCCGGCGAGTGGGACGAGGTGTCGGCGCTCGCGGCGCAGGCCGTCGCCCGCGGCACCTCCGCCGCCGCGCAGCGCCGCAGCCACGCCCGCACCGGCGACCTGGCGCAGGTCGTCCGCGAGCTCGTCGCCCAGGCCGTCCCGGCGGGCTGAGGCACCCGCCCGGGCGCCTCGCCGCCGAGCTGGGCGACCGGTCAGCCGGGGACCCGGGGCGGGGGACAGGCGGGGGCGGGCGGGTCAGCGGCGGAACAGGTCCGGGGGCGGACGGGGCGCGGACTGCGCGGTCGCGTCGGTGACCGGCGCCGCGCCGCCGGTGAACGCCAGCAGGTCGTCGCCGGTCACCACGCGGGCGCGGCCGGCGGCCCGGGCGGCGCGGCGGGCCAGCGCGTCGACGGGCAGGGGCGAGGACGAGGCGGCGAGCACGAGGTTCGCGAAGCGGCGCCCGCGCAGCACCGACGGGTCGGCCAGCAGGACGACGTGGTCGAACGCGGCGAGCAGCGTCGCGACCTGGGCCCTGGCGAAGGCGAGCGGCTTGCCGTCGGCGACGTTCACGACGTAGGTGCCGCCGGGCCGCAGGAGGCGCTGCACCGACTGCACCCACTCGAGCGTCGTCACGTGCGTCGGCTGCTGCGCGCTCTCGAAGACGTCGGCGACGACGAGGTCGCTCTCGCCCTGCCGCAGCGCCGGGAGCTCGGCCCGGGCGTCGCCGACGCGCAGCCGGAAGCCCGTCGTGCCGAAGCTGCGGCGCACCAGCTCGGCGAGCGCCGCGTCCGCCTCGACGACGAGCTGCCGCGACCCCGGACGCGTCGCGGCGACGTAGCGGGGGAGCGTGCAGCCGCCGCCGCCGAGGTGCACCGCCGTGAGCGGGCCGTCGGGCAGCACGTCCACGACGTCGCCCATCAGCCGGACGTAGTCGAACTCGAGGTGCGTCGGGTCGCCGAGGTCGACGTAGGACTGCGCGACCCCGTCGACCGTGAGCAGCCAGGCGTCGTCGTCGTCGAGGTCCCGCAGCAGCTCGGCCTCGCCGAAGGCCACCGGCCAGCGCCCCGGCACCGGCTCACGGGTGCGGCTCACCATCCCGGGACGGGGCGTCCGGTCACGGCATGAGCTCGCGCAGCGCCGGCCAGGCCGCGGCGAAGGCGGGCAGCAGCGGCAGCAGCACCACCTCGTCGGCCCGCACCCAGCGCAGCGCGATGCTCTCGCGGTCGGGCACGACGGGGAGCCGCTCCGGGACGGTCGCGACGATCGTGGTGTAGCTCCAGGAGCCGTGGTCGGCCACGTGCTCACCGACCGGCGTCACCTGCGCGACGTCGAGCGCCGTCTCCTCGACCGTCTCGCGCTCGGCGGCGGCGAGGGCCGTCTCGGTCGAGCCGCGGGCGCCGCCGGGGACGCCCCAGGTGTCACCGCCGTGGCTCCACGCCGCCCGGTGCTGCATGAGGACGTACGGCTCGCCCAGCGTCACGGCCAGCAGCCCCGCCGCGCCGAAGCGCCCCCAGTGCCGGTGACCCAGCGTGCACTCGATCCATCCGTCGCCGTCCCTCACGCGCCTGCTCTGCTCCCGTGTCCGTGTGTGCCCCGTGTCCGTGTGTGCCCGGCTCCGGCGTCCTGCCTACCCGCTCGCGGTCGGGCCGGCCCGCTCAGGCGAAGCCGGGCAGGAACTCGCGGAGCACCGGCCGGACCGGGACCTCGGCCTCGAGCTGGCACAGGACGCCGACCATGCCGAGCCACACGCGGTGGGTGAACAGGTGCTCGGCCGGCAGGTCGAGCTTCAGCGCCACGCCGAACTCCGGGTTGCGCGGGTCGTTCACCCGGGCGAACTCGCCGCGCAGCCAGTCGCGGGTGAACCGGAACCGCTCGGCGCGGGCCGGCACCGTGAACGGCGACATGTAGTCGACGAGCTTGGCGACGTCGACCTCGACGCCCGGGCGGACGAAGCCCTCCTCGCGCAGCCGCCGCAGCACCTCGTCGGGGTCGTCCCCGAGCAGCGCGGCGATCAGCCGGCCGAACGTCGACGGCATGGACGGCAGCTCGAGCGAGGAGCCGAAGTCGAGCACGCCGAGCCGTCCGTCGTCGAGCAGCCGGAAGTTGCCCGGGTGCGGATCGGTGTGCAGCAGCCCGGCCCGCGCCGGGCCGCTCACCAGGAAGCGCTGGTAGCGCGACGCGGCGCGGTCCCGCTCGCCCTGGCTGCCGGACCGGGCGACGGCCGCCAGCGGCGTCCCGTCGACCCAGTCCATGACCAGCACCCGCGGCGCGGCGAGGTGCACCGCGGGCACGAGGACGTCCGGGTCGCCGGCGTACGCCTCGGCGAAGCGGGTCTGCGTCCGCGCCTCGTGCAGGTAGTCGAGCTCCTCGACGAGCCGGTCGCGCAGCTCGGCGACGAGCGGCGGCAGGGCGAGCCCGCGGGCGACGAGCGCGGCGGCCCGCGACATGGCCGACAGCGTGCGGACGTCGGCGACCAGCGCCTCGCGCACGCCGGGGTACTGGATCTTGACCGCCACGGCGCGCCCCTGGGCGTCGCGGCCGCGGTGCACCTGACCGATCGAGGCGGCCGCCGTCGCCGTCTCGTCGAGCTCGGGCAGCAGCCTGCGCCAGTCCGGCCCGAGGTCGGCCGCCAGCACCGGCTCGACGTCGGTGAAGGGCAGGGGGGCGTTGCCCTCCTGCAGCCCGGCGAGGGTCTCGCGCCAGGTCGACTCCGGGTCCTGCGGGAACAGCGCCTCGACGGTCGAGAGCAGCTGCCCGGCCTTGAGGGCGCCGCCCTTGAGCCCGCCGAGCACCCGCCGCGTGCGGGCGGCGTTGCGCTCGCGCAGGCGGCGGGCGACCTGCTCGCGGTCCTGACCGGCCAGCCGGCGGGCGGCGCCCTCGACCGACAGCGCCGCGGCGCCGAGGGGGAGCGAGAGCAGGGCGGCGCTGCGGGTCAGCCGAGCGGTGGTCACGGGCACGAGCTGGTCCTGCCCCCCGTGCGCGGTGCCGAGACGAGGCGGGCGGACGGGCCTCCGGGGCTGACGGACACCACCGTCCGGCGGCGGCCTGCCACGGTCGGGCTGCCTGCCACGGTCGGGACCGCGCGGGCATGCCCGAGGCGGGGACGCGCCGGCTGTCCGCCGGTACGGTGCGCCGTGACCGCTGCCACCCCTGCACCTGAGCACGCCCCCTCCGTCACGGTGACCGCGGTCGGCACGGCGTCCGTCGTCCCGGACCAGGTCCGCGCCGTGCTGGCCGTCGAGGCGACCGCGCCGGCCGTGGGCGACGCGCTGCGAGCCGCGTCCGACGGGGTCGCCCGGCTCGCTGCGGTGCTGGACGCCGCCGGCGTCGCCGCGACCGACCGCCAGACGACCGGCCTGCAGGTGCACCCCGGCTACGACCACGCCACCGGCCAGCCGTCCGGCCACACCGCGACGTACGGCCTGTCCGTGCTGGTGCGCGACCTCGACGCCGCCGGACGGCTCGTGCAGGACGCCGCGGAGCAGGTCGGCGACCTGCTGCGGGTGCAGGGCTTCGGCCTGTCGGTGCGCGACGCCCAGCCGGTGGAGGAGCAGGCCCGGCGGACGGCCGTGCAGGCGTGCCGGCGGTCGGCCGAGCAGGTCGCGGCGGCTGCCGGGGCGCAGCTCGGTGCGCTGCTGCAGCTGGTCGAGGGCGGCGGTGCGCAGGGCGTCGTGGAGCACGTCCTGCGCAGCTCCCGCGCGTCGGCCGGTGGCGGCCTGCCCGTGGAGGCGGGTCAGGGGCAGGTCGCCGTCGCGGTCACCGGCGTCTGGCAGCTGACCGTGCCCTGACCCGTCCGCCGACCGCCCGGACGAGCGTCGCGCTCAGACCGCGCAGGCGTCGCCCTCGCAGCCCGGTGCGCTGCTCGCCGCGCCGACGACCTGCAGCGGCGAGCGCTCCGACCACGCCTGGGCGAGGACCTGGCCGAGCGCCTCGGCCGGCTGCGCGCCGGACACGCCGTAGCGGCCGTCCACGACGAAGAACGGGACGCCGCTGATGCCGTACGCGGACGCCTGCCGCTCGTCGGCCCGGACCTCGTCGGCGTAGCGGTCGGACGCCAGGACGGCGCGGGCCTCGTCGGCGTCGAGCCCGGCCTCGGCGACCAGGCGCACGAGCGTCTCGGCGTCGCCGATCGGCTCGCCGTCGGTGAAGGTGGCCCGCATGAGGCGCTCCTTCACCGCGTCCTGCACCCCGCGCGCACCGGCCAGGTGCAGCAGCCGGTGCGCGTCGAAGGTGTTGCCGGGGCGGGCGGCCGAGAAGTTGAACGCGAGGCCCTCCGCCGCGGCGGTCGCGGTCATCCCGTCGAGCATCCGCTGCGCCTCGTCCAGGGGCACGCGGTACTTCGCGGCGAGGTTCCCGGCGTAGCCGCCGGTGCGCTCGGCCGGCGCGGCGCCGTCGAGCTCGAAGGCCCGCCACACCACCTCGACCTGGTCGCGGTACGGGAAGGCCGCGAGCGCCTGCTCGAAGCGGCGCTTGCCGATGTAGCACCAGGGACACACGACGTCGGACCAGATCTCCACCTTCATGCCCGGTGCAACGACCCGGCCCGCGCCGCTTCTTCCGGGTCTCCTACGGCGAGGCGCGCCGGATGCGGATCGGTCCCTTGGCGGTCGACCCGTCGACGACGTGACCGCCCTGGGTGATCTCGACCTCCCCGCGCGCCACCAGCCGCCGGGCGGCGGCACGGGCGGGCTCCATGAGCTCGCGCCAGTCGTCACCGCCGACGGCCCGGGCGGCCTCGGACGGGCAGATCGTGGCCGTGGCCGCCCGGCGGGACAGCAGGTCGAGGACGCTCTGCTCCAGCGCGGCGTCGGTCGGGCTGGTCCTCCTGCGGCGGCAGGCGTCCGAGCAGTACCGGACCTCGTCCCAGTCGCGGGCCCACTTCTTGCGCCAGGTGATCGTGCGGCCGCAGACCGCGCAGGTCTTGTCCGGCGGCACCCCGGCCCGGGCGGCGCTCACGTCAGCACCAGGCCGACGAGCCAGGTGGCGACCATGAGCACGCCCGCGGTGAGCTCGGCGAGCAGCCCGATGCCGACGGCCTGGAGCACGCGGACGGTCGACGCCCACGCCGGACCGCCGGAGCCGACCCGGCGCGCCTCGGCGAGGTAGGTGCCGAGCACGCCGCCGAACAGCAGCCCGAACGGCGGCAGCACGAAGAACCCGACGACGGCGCCGGCGCCGGCCGTGAGCAGCGTCGAGCGGGGGAGGTCGGCCGACATGCGCCGGCCCGCGAGGGCGTACTTCAGGACGACGCCGACCGCGAACAGCGCCGCCATGACCGCGACGACCACCCAGCGCCCGCTGCCGCCCGGCACGACGACAACGGCCCAGACGGTGCCGGCCGCCAGGACGAGGGCCGTGCCCGGCAGGAGCGGCACGACGACGCCCACGAGGCCGACGAGCATGACGAGGCCGACCAGGAACGACTCCACCGCTGCCCCCGTCTCGCCGGTCGGTCAGACCGGCAGGGGGACG
>CAXTFU010000184.1:7171-9618 GCA_964243385.1 uncultured bacterium
GGGGGACGCCGAGCAGCTGCTCGGTGAGCGTCCAGAGCCGGGCGGCGGTCGCCGGGTCGCTGCCGGCCGCCGGGACGTCGATGAGCTCCGGCCGGCCGCGGACCTGCCCGAGCCGGCCCGGGCCGAGGTAGGCGCCGCTCGGGGTGCTGTGGTCCAGGGCGCGCAGCGTCGGCAGGGCGCCGGCGGCGGCGGACTGCAGCACGACCTTCGTGAGTGCCCTGGTGACCGGAGCCAGCACGGTCTGCCCGCTCTCCTCGAACGGCGTGCTGAACAGGTTCGTCGCGCTGACGCCCGGGTGCACGGCGACGGCGCTGACCGGCGCCCCGGCGCGGGTGCTGCGGCGGTGGAGCTCGAGCGCGAACAGCAGGTTGGCCTGCTTGGAGTCGCTGTAGGCCTGGCGCGGCTCGTAGGGCTGCGGGTCGACGAGCTGCTCGCGGGTGGTCTCGGGACTGAGCCGGCCGCCGCGTGCGGCCAGGCTCGACACGACGACGACCCGGGCCGCGCTGCTGCGGAGCAGGGGCCACAGCGCGGTGACGAGCGCGGCGTGCCCGAGGTGGTTGGTGGCCATCTGCCGCTCGAACCCCTGCGGCGTCAGCAGGTAGGGGCCGCCCATGACGCCGGCGTTGCAGACCAGCGCCGACAGGCTCTCGTGTCGCTCGAGCAGGGCCTTGGCGCAGGCGGCGACGCTGTCGAGGTCGGACAGGTCGAGCTGGACGACGCTCGACGAGCCGAGCCCGGTCAGCTGCGCCCGCGCGGCGTCGCCCTTGGCGAGGTCGCGGACGGCCAGCACGACGTGCGCGCCGCGGCCCACGAGGTCGCGGGCGGCCTCGAGCCCGACGCCGCTGTTGGCGCCGGTGATCACGATCGTGCGCCCGGTCTGCTGCGCGAGCTGCCGCGGGTCCCAGGTCATGTCGCGAGCGTACGGGCGACGGGGGAGGGGGCGGGCGCAGCGGGCGCCGCGGGCGCCGCGTCCCCGGCGGTCACGCGTCCAGCGCGAGCACGAGCGGCAGCACCGGCCCGGCGCCGGCCTCGCGCAGCACCCGGGTGGCCTCGGTGAGCGTCCAGCCGGAGTCGACGAGGTCGTCGACGAGCAGCACGGGCCGGCCGTCGAGCACGAGCCCGTCGGGGACGCCGAAGCTGCCGTGCACGGCGCGCAGGCGCTGCGCGCTGTTGCTCCGGCCGGCGCCGGGCGGGACGTCGCGCAGCAGGTCGAGCGTACCGAGGAACGGCAGGCGGCCGACCTCGGCCAGGCGGGTGCCGAGGCTGCCGACGAGCTGCGGGCGGGTGCGGGAGGGCACGGCGAGCACGCCGGTCGGGCGGTCCTGCCAGCCCCAGCCCTTCAGCACGTCGACGACCGCGCGGAGCACGTCGTCGGGGACCGGGCCGTCCGGTCCGCCGAGCAGGGCGCGCAGCCGGGTGCCCCAGCCGATGTCGGACAGCCGTCCGAGCGCCCGGCCCGACTCGGCCTGCACCTCGGGCGGGATGCGGCCCTTCACCTCGCCCAGACCGGTCGGCCACATCTTGCGCGGCTCGACCTCGACGCCGGGCCGGCCCAGGGCGGCCTGCGCAGCGGCGAGCGTGGACGGGTCGAGCTCGGTCGACAGCGACCTCCCGGTGCAGCGGTCGCAGCGGCCGCACGGCTGCGCGGACCCGTCCAGGACCTCGGGGTCGTCGAGCTGCCGTCGCAGGAAGAGCATCCGGCAGTCGGGGGTCGAGGCGTAGTCGCGCATCGCCTGCTGCTCGGCGCCGCGGTCGGCGGCGACGCGGGCGTAGCGGTCGGCGTCGTACGCCCACGGCTGGCCGGTGGCGGTCCACCCGCCGGAGACCCGCTGCACCGCGCCGTCGACGTCGAGCACCTTGAGCATCGTCTCGAGCCGGGTGCGGCGCAGGTCGACGTGCGCCTCGAGCGCCGCGGTCGACATCGGCCTGGCGGAGGCGGACAGGACGGCGAGCACCGAGCGGACCTGCTCCTCGCTCGGGAAGCCGAGGGAGGCGAAGTAGCGCCAGATCGCCTCGTCCTCGGCGCCGGGAAGCAGCACGACCTCGGCCCGCTCGACGCCGCGGCCGGCGCGTCCGACCTGCTGGTAGTAGGCGATCGGCGACTGCGGGGCGCCGAGGTGCACGACGAACCCCAGGTCGGGCTTGTCGAAGCCCATGCCGAGCGCGCTGGTCGCGACGAGCGCCTTGATGCGGTTGGCGAGCAGGTCGTCCTCGGCGGCCCGCCGCTCGGCGTCGTCGGTGCGCCCGGAGTAGGCCGCCGCCGTCACGCCACGGCTGCGCAGGAACGACGCGAGCTCGTCGGTGGCGGCGACGGTCAGGCAGTAGACGATGCCGCTGCCCGGGAGCTCCTGCAGGTGGTCGGCGAGCCACGCCCAGCGGTGCGCCGCGCCGGGCAGGGACAGCACCGCGAGGTGCAGGCTCTCGCGCTCGAGGGCGCCGCGCAGGAC
>CAXTFU010000185.1:0-9609 GCA_964243385.1 uncultured bacterium
GCGCAGGAGCGGCTCGGCGGCGCTGCGTGGTTCGACCGCGCCGGCGCCGAGGCGCGCGTCGGACCGCTGTACGCGCTCTACCGCGAGCCCGGCCGCCACGTGGTCGCCGCGCTGCTGGAGGGCGCTGCATGACGGTCTGGGACGCCGCCCGCGAGCTGCTCGACGGCCTGGTCGTCGACGAGGGCCGCGACGTCGTGCGCTGGCTGGGTCCGGACGACGCGCTCCGCGAGGCCGGCCTGCACGACTACGCCGCCCTCTACGCCGTGCCCGGCCTGTACGAGGCCGTCTACTTCCTGCACCTGGAGGGCCGCTCGCCGCGCCTGCTCGCGACGGCGCTGGCGACCGCGGTCCCGGAGGCCGAGCGCGCGGGCCGGCGGGTGCTCGACGTCGGTGCCGGCACCGGCGAGGTCGGGTCGGCCCTGGCCGCGGTCGGCTTCACGTCGGTCGTCGGTACGGACCTCGAGCCGGCGAGTGCGGTCGCGCTCGCCCGGGACCGGCCGGGCGTCTACCGCGACGCGCGCACGACCGACCTCACGGCCCTCACCCCGGACGACCTCGCCTGGCTCGACGGCGCCGCCGCCGACGTCGTGACGGTCGCCGGCGCCGTCGGCTACGGCCACCTGCCCGTCGCCGCCTTCGCGGCGCTCACCCGACTGCTCCCGGCCGGCGGCCTGCTCGCGCTGACCGCGGCGCCCGACCTCGAGACCGCTCCCGAGCTCGCCCCGTACGCCGAGCTGCTGCTGGGTCCGGCGTACGAGGTCGTGGTGCGGCGCGAGGGCGTGCACCGGCGCAGCGCACGCGGGCTGCTCGCCGTCGTCGCCCTGGTCCTGCGCAAGGAGGAGAACGCATGACGCAGCTCCGCTACGCCTACAACACCAACGGCCTGGCCCACCACCGGCTCGACGACGGGCTGTCGCTCCTGGCCGACTCCGGCTACGCGGGGGTGGCGCTCACGCTCGACGTGCACCACCTCGACCCGCTCGCCGACGACGCCCTCGCCTCGGCCGAACGCCTGCGCGCACGGCTGGACGCGCTGGGGCTCGAGGTCGTCGTCGAGACCGGCGCGCGCTACCTGCTCGACCCGCGGGTCAAGCACGAGCCGACGCTCGTGACGCCGGACGCAGCCGGCCGGGCGCGCCGCCTGGCGTACCTGCGGCGGGCCTGCGACCTCGCGCAGGTGCTGCGCGCCGAGGCGGTCAGCTTCTGGGCGGGCGTCCCGCGCGCCGGCGTCGACCACGCCGAGGCCTGGGGCTGGCTCGTGGACGGGGTGCGGGCGCTCGCCGACACGCACGGGCAGGCGTCGTACGCGCTCGCGGTCGAGCCCGAGCCGGGGATGCTGCTGGAGGACTGCGACGACTGGGCGCGGCTGCACGAGCAGGTGCCGCAGGTCCGGCTCGCCCTGGACACCGGGCACTGCGTGGTCAGCGGGGCCTACGCGCCGCAGGAGGCCGTGCGGGCCTTCGCCCCGCACCTCGGCACGGTGGCGGTCGAGGGCATGCGGCGTGGCGTCCACGACCACCTGCCCCTCGACGAGGGTGACGTCGACCTGCCGGCCGTCCTGCGCGAGCTGCTGCAGGCCGGCTACGACCGGCTCGTCACGCTCGAGCTGTCGCGCGACAGCCA
Source organism: uncultured bacterium (assembly GCA_964243385.1). Classification (GTDB taxonomy): domain Bacteria; phylum Actinomycetota; class Actinomycetes; order Mycobacteriales; family SCTD01; genus SCTD01. The sequence goes on from CAXTFU010000185.1 coordinate 1,624, forward strand.
CCGTGCCGCCGAGATGGTGCCGCGGGCGATGGCCACGCTGACGGCCGCGGAGGCCTCGGCACAGGAACAGCTCCGGGACCAGCACCAGCCGCAGGGGACGCCGTCATGAGGATCTGCTTCGTCAGCCGTCGCTACTGGCCGGCGGTCAGCGGGATGAGCGTGTACGCCGAGGCGCTGCTGCGCGAGCTCGTCGCCCTCGGTCACGACGTGACGCTCGTCAGCCAGTACCGCGACGACGAGGCCGGCACCCGCGTCTACGGGGGCGGGCCGCCGCCGCCGGACCGCGTGCCGGACGGCGTGCAGGTCGTGGCACTGGCCAGCCGTGGCGAGACGGTCCTGCCCGTCGACTTCGAGCGCGACCTCGACGAGCTGGCCGACACCGTGGTGGCGCTGCACGAGCGGGAGCCCTTCGACGTGCTGCACGCGCAGTACGGCTACCCGCCCGGGCTCGCCGTGCTGCAGGCGTCCCGGCGGACCGGCGTGCCGACGGCCGTGAGCATCCAGGGCGGCGACGGGCACTGGGTCGGGACGTGCTGCACCACGCACAAGGCGGCCATCACGACCGTGCTCGACCACGCGGGCGCCGTGCTCATCGGCAGCCCGAGCTTCCGCGACGAGGTCGTCCAGCACCACGGCACCGACCCCGGCCGGTTCACCATCGTCCCGGGCGCGACGGACACCGCGCGCTTCGCCCCGGGCGGGCGCACCTGGGGGGATCCGCCGGTGCTGCTGTTCCACGGCCGGGTCGACCGCCGCAAGGGCGTGCTCGACCTGCTCGAGGCGCTGCCCGACGGCGTGCGGCTGCTGGTGTCGGGCATCGGGCCCGACCTCGACGAGGCCAGGGCCCGGGCCGACGGGCGCACGACGTTCCTCGGCTACGTGCCGCCCGAGCAGGCGCCCGAGGTCTACCGCTCGGCCGACGTCTTCGTGAGCCCCACCTACTCCGAGGGCTTCAGCAACACGATCCTGGAGGCGATGGCGAGCGGGCTGCCGGTCGTGAGCACCACCAGCGTCGGCGTCGTCGACTGCCTGCGCTCCGGCGACAACGGCCTGCTGCACGAGCCGGGCGACGTGGCGGGCCTGCGGGCCTGCCTGGACCGCCTGCTCGCCGACGAGGCCCTGCGCAGCCGGCTCGCCGCCACCGCGCTCGAGGAGGTGCGCCGGCTGTACTCCTGGCCGGTGCTCGGGCGGTCGGTCGACGACGTCTACACCGGCCTGAAGGGCACCGCTCCCGACCTCGACTGGTCCCTGCCGGCCGGCGTGGACGCGTCCTGCCGCTTCCGGACCGCGGCGCACCTGCTCTGATGCGGGTGCTCGCGGTCAGTCCGCACCTCGACGACGCGGCGTTCTCGGTCGGCGGCACCCTCGCGCGGCTCGCCGACGCCGGGCACGACGTCGTCGTCGTCACCTGCTTCACCCGCAGCGTCCCGCGGCCGACCGGCTTCGCGCTGGCCTGCCAGACCGACAAGGGCCTGGTGCCCGACGTCGACTACCTCGCGCTGCGCCGCGCCGAGGACGAGGCGGCGATGGCGGTCCTCGGCGCGCAGCCGGTGCACCTCGACCTCCCCGAGGCGCCGCACCGCGGCTACCGGGACGCCGGCGACCTGTTCGCCGGCGTGCACCCCGGGGACGAGGTCTGGCGGGACGTCGCGGCGCTGCTCGCGCCGCACGAGGCGGACCTCTGGCTGGCACCGCAGGCCCTCGGCGGGCACGTCGACCACCTGCAGGTGCTGCGCGCCGTGGCCGGCCTGTCCCGTCCCACGCTGTGGTGGCGGGACAGCCCGTACGTCCTGCGCGACCCGTCCGCGGTGCCCGGCCCGGACCTGCCCGCCGGGCTGGCGGCGGTCGAGCTCCCCGCCGCGCTGGCGCCCGACCGCGAACGCCGCGCCGACGCGTGCGCCTGCTACGTCAGCCAGCTGGGCTTCCAGTTCGGCGGTCCCGAGGCGATGCGCGCCGCGCTGGCCGCGCTCGGCGAGCCGCTGCTCGGTGCGCCGGGGCGCACCGGTGCGCTCGCCGCCCTGGTCGCGCCGGACCCCGGGCCGACAGGGGGGCGCGCCCCGGCCGCCTCCCCGGACGCAGGGGCCGCAGCCAGGCGCTGAGCCGGGACCGGCCCGCCCCGGCCGACCCGCTCCGGTGACCGGCCGGTCGCGCGGCGCAGGCGTCTGACAGGCTTGCGGCATGGGGGCGCCGGGGCGCAGCAGGGGCTGATGGACCACACCTGCGACTCCGGGGCGGTCAGGCTGTGGCACCCCGACCGCGGGGAGGTGCGAGCGGCTCACGGCGCTGCGCCACCTCGGCGTGGCGGTGGCCCTGGACGACTTCGGGACCGGCTCCACCCTGAGCTGGCTGCAGGAGCTGCCCGTCGACCGGCTCGAGGTCGACCGCAGCTTCGTCGCCGACCTCGCGGGCGACGACCCGAGGCGCCGTCGGGTGGCGACCGCGCTGCTGCGCGGCATCGTCCGGGTCGGCGAGGACCTCGACGTCGAGGTGCTCGCCGAGGGGGTCGAGGACGCGCAGCAGCTGGCGGCGGTCCGCGACACCGGCTGCGCCCACGCGCAGGGGTTCCTGCTCGGACGTCCGCAGCCGCCGGACCGCTTCGCCGCCCTGCTCGCGGACGGCGGATCCGCCTGACGGCCGGGGCTGTGCGGTGCATGCTCGCCCCAGCGGTCGGGAGGAGGTCGGCGTGACGCCAGCCGGGGTGCAGGGCAGGACCGGGGTGCAGGGCAGGACCGGGGTGCGGGGCAGGACCGGGGTGCGGGGCACGACCCGGCCGCGCCGGCCGCTGGCCGAGCTGCTCGCGCTGGCCGTGGCGGTCGGGGCCGACCTGCTGTTCCTGGTCTGCGTGGTGCTGCCCGGCACGGAGCAGCCCGCGGTGCCCTCGGGCGGGTCCTGGCGCGAGCTGCTGGGGCTGCTCCTGTCGTTCGTCCTGCCGCTGGTGCTCTACGCCGTCGTGTGCGCAGTGGTCGCCGGCCGTCGGCGCGGCTCGCGGTCCGGCCTCGTCGACCTCGCCACGGTCGTGGTCGTCGTCATGGGCGGCGTGCTCTACGTCTCGCCGTGGGGCCGGGCCGGGGTCGCGGCGCTGCTCGAGACCTGACGGTCCGGCGAGGTCCGGCGCTCCTGCCCGGGCAGGACCGGCGCGGCGCCCAGGCCGTGGCGGGAGGCGAAGTCCAGGGCGAGCTCGGCGACCTCGCGCCAGCCGTTGTCGACCGGGAAGGAGTGCCCCCGGTCGGGCAGCGTCCGCAGCTCGGTCGTCCCGGCGTTGCGGCGCTGCTTGGCGTAGGCGGCCCGGACCGTCGCCGCCGGCACGGTGCGGTCGCGTCCCGCGGCGACGAGCAGCAGCGGTCCGCGCGCCGCCCGGGTGTCGACGGCAGCCGGGCTGCGTCGCGCCAGGTTCGCCAGGCCGGCCTGGAACAGCGGCCGCCCGGGCCCCGGGATCGCGTACCGGTCGAACAGCTCGTCGGACTCGGCGCGCGGCACCGCGTTGGCGAAGCTCCGGGCGTACGTCTCGGCGGTGTGCGCCCAGGTCCCCTTGCGCAGCGAGGGGCGGCTCAGCACGGGCCAGGCCGACTGCAGCTGGGCGAGCGGCAGGCCGAGGATCCCCCGGAACTGCGCGGGGGAGAGCGCGACGCAGCCGCGGGCGCGGCCGGCCGCCAGCAGGCGCTCCGCGACCAGGCCGCCGAACGAGTGCCCGACGACGAGCGGGAGCGCGGGCAGCGCGTCGACGACGCGGACGTACGACGCGACGACGTCCTCCAGGCCCACACCCGCCATCGCCCCCGGGTCGGCGCGCGTGGCGGCGGCCGTGTCGGCGTCGCCCGGCCAGGGCGGCGCCACCGGCGCGTAGCCGCGCTCCTCGAACAGCTCCAGCCAGGGGTCCCAGCTGCTGGCGTGCATCCACAGGCCGTGGACGAAGACGACGGGGATCGCGGACACGGAGCCTCCCGGTGGGGTCGACCGCGACCGTAGGTCGCCCCGTCGTCCTGCGGCCGTGCTGTGCGTGCACACTGCTCGGCCCTGCGCGCACAGCGGCCGGCCGTCGTCGTCCGGCGGCCCTGGACACGGCCCGCGGGCTGATCCACTGTCGGAGGTCCGCATCCCCTCCGCCGAGAGGACGGCACGTGGCCCTCCTGCTCGACACCGACCTGCTCCCGCACTCGGCCCGGGCCGGCGCCGTCCACGACGCGATGGCGCAGGCCAGCGTCCCGTCGGCGGTCTCCTGCGAGGTGACCGACGACGGACCGCGGGCGCGCATGGACCTGTGGCAGCTCGGCCGGGGCGCCGACCTGTTCAGCTGCCGCGGCACCGGGATCCGGCTGACCCGCGCGCCGCGGCACGTCGCCCAGGCCGCACCGGACCGGCTGGCGCTGGCGGTGCAGACCTCCGGGACGGGGCGCTACGAGCAGGCCGGCCGGCAGCTCGTCGTCCCGCAGGGCGAGCTGATGCTGGTGGACCTGTCGTCGACCTACGACTTCTCGTGGAGCGGACCCGGCGGGTCGGTCGCCTTCCAGGTGGACCTCGCGCACGTCGGCCTGCCGGTCGAGGTCGTGCGCCGCGCGGCCGGCCGGCTCGCCGCCGGCGCCGGGCTGTACGCCCTGCTGCGCGGGCACCTGTCCCTGCTGCACGCCGAGGCCGAGGCGCTCACCGCGTCGTCGGAAGCCGCCCGGGTCGTGGGCTCGGCGACCAGCGAGCTCGTGCGGGCCCTGCTCGTGGAGGCCGCCGACGACGACGCGCGACGCGGCGAGGTCCTCGCGGGCGCCCTCCCGGCGCGCATCGTCGCGTGGGTCGACCAGCACCTCACCGACCCCGACCTGACGCCGGCGCGGATCGCCGCCGAGCACGCCGTCTCCGTGCGCCAGCTCTACAAGATCTGGCCGGAGCCCCAGGTCGGCGTCAGTGCGTGGATCGTCCGGGAGCGGCTCGAGGGCGCCCGGCGGGCGCTCGCCGACCCGGGCTGCCGGCTCGGCATCGCAGCGGTCGCCCGGCGCTGGGGCTTCGTCGACGCGACGCACTTCAGCCGTCGCTTCCGGGCGGCGTACGGGCTGTCGCCGCGCGACTGGCGCGAGGCCCGCCGGTCGCTCCCTGCGGTGGTCGTCCCCGGGCAGCGCGCCGCACCCTGACGGCCGCGGCAGGTGACCGCACAGCAGCGGGCGGCCCCGGGACGCCCCGGGACCGCCCGCCGTGCGGTCAGCAACGGCTACCCGCGGGCACCCGCGTCGTCACCGCGGTCGAGGTCGGCCACGAAGGACGACACCCACGACAGCGGCGCGTTCCAGTTGATCGTGATCTCGTTGGTCGACCACGAGCCGATGTCGTCGACGTAGCAGAACTGCGCGGCGCAGCCGTCCTCGAACAGCGGGGTCGCGATCGGGTCGCCCGTGCTCGCGGCGGTGCTGTTCGGCCCGCCGGCCACCGACCCGGCCGGCGGGTTCGGCAGCGTCGGGTCCAGCTGGTTCGCGTACTGCCGCGAGTGCTGGTTCCGGCTGAACACGTCGCCGTAGCCGGTGACGTAGGACAGGTTCAGGGCGTTGCGGCCCAGCAGGTAGTCCATGCTCCGCACCACACCGTCGCGGTAGCGGGCCTCACCGGTCAGGTCGTACGCGGTGCCGATGACCTGCAGGTTGTTGAGGATCTGGCTGTTCGACCCCCACACGTACCGCCCGCCCTCCGGGGCGTAGGCCTGGCCGAACGGCTGCGCGGCCTGGTCGGCGAGGTAGCGGTCGGCGGCGGCCACGACCTCGTCCTGCACGGCGCGCACCTCGGCGCGGTTCAGCCGGTTCGGCACCGTGGCGAGGTCGAGCTTGGCGAGCGCCGCCACGTGGCCCCAGTCGAAGCCGCCGGCGGTGAAGACCTCGGCGTCGTGCAGCGGTGAGGCGAGCAGGTCCCGGCGGTAGCTGTTCAGCCCGGTCGTGAGGTACAGCTCGGTCGCCGCCCAGTAGCGCTCGTCGCTCACGGAGCGGTCGTCGTACGGGCCGCTGCCGGGGTTGGGGTCGAGCGCGGCGTCCGGCGCCGGGGCGTACAGCGAGTCGTTGGACTCCGCGGCCGTGTACGCGCGCCGGGCCGCCTGCAGCAGGCGGCGGGAGAACTCCCGGTCGTAGCGCTCGAACAGGCGCGCGCCCTGCGCGGCGGTCGCCGCGACGTTCAGCGTCGCCGCGGTCGACGGCCGGTACAGCACCCGCTGCTGCGGGTCCGTCGACGGGTCCTGCGGCAGGCCGGTCCAGTTGGCGTCGGCCACCTTGTGGAACACCATGCCGGCGAGCGGACGCCCGGGCTGCACCTGCATCTTGAGGAACCACTCGAGCTCCCAGCGGACCTCGTCGAGCAGGTCCGGCACGTCGTTGCCCTGCTCGGGCACGCGCAGCGTGGCGTCACCGAGCGCGCCGCGGTCGGCGGACGCGGCGTGCAGGCTGCGCTCGTGCTCCTGCATGAGCTGCGCGGCGGCGATCCCGCCGTTCACGACGTACTTGCCGTGGTCGCCGGCGTCGTACCAGCCGCCGGTGACGTCGGACAGGTAGTCGCACGTCCACGGGCGGTCGCCCTGCTCGACCAGCAGCTTCTGCGAGTCGTCCGTGAGGCTCTGGCACGGCACGGCGGTGTCGCCCGTGTTCGGCGCCACGCCGACGTGCCCGGCCGCGCGGCCGTAGCCGGGCACCAGGTCGTCGGAGATCTCGATGCCGCTGCGCTGGGTGTAGAAGTAGGTCTTGCTGTCCCGGCGCAGGCGCTCGTAGGCGGCCTCGTCGACGTCGAACGGGTGGCTGGTCTCGCCGTCGACGACGAGCACGTAGCCCGTGCCGCGCTGGGTGAGCGCCGAGAAGTCGACGGTGTGCACGTTCAGCGCCGCGGTCGGGTCGACGCCGCGCGGCGTCGTCGTGCCGGTCCGGACGACCCGGCCTGCGCGGCGCAGCTCCCACGGCAGCGGGGTGGTGCTCTCGGTGACGACCGTCGCGCCCTTCGGGCCGCGCGGGAGGTAGGCCTCTTGGTTCACGCGCACCCGCGAGCCGGTGTCGGGCTCGTACGCCGGCGGCTCCGCGCCGCCCTCGAGCGCGACGTCGTCGACGCACAGGACGTAGGCGTCCGGGTTGACGATGTCCTGCTGGAAGGCCAGCTGCGCCGTCGGGTAGTCGCGGCTGGCGGTGAAGAAGTACTCGAACGTCGTGAAGTCGCTCGTGAACGACGGCTTCTGGGCCGGCAGGAACTGCTCGTAGTTCACGTCCGGACCGCCCTGCACGACGACCCGGACGGGTCCCTGCAGCGTCGGGGTCGCCTTGGCCCGGAAGCTCAGGCGGTAGTCCTCGCCGGCCACCAGCGGGAGGTCCTGCTGGATGGCGGCGCTGTAGCCGCCGCTGCCGGCGGGGACGGTGTTGCAGCCGGCGCCGTCCACCAGGGAGGGGGAGGGGTAGATCGTCCAGCCGTCCAGGCCGGCCGAGAAGCTGCCGTTGACGACCTGGTCGGCTGCCAGTGCCGGGGGTGCGCCGAGCAGGGCGGCTCCGGTCGTGAGCACCGCGAGGGCGGCGGTCGTCGCGACCGTCCTCCGGTGCGGTGCGGTGCGGTCTTCCATCAGGCCTCGTCTCAGTGGGAGCGCTCCCATTCGAGCGCCCGGGAAGGGTGACCCGTGTCACTGCGCGTGTCAACCGGAGCACCCTCGGGTTGCGGTCGGCGTGAGGCTGCCCGAGGGGGGCAGTCCCCGACCCGTGGTCCGGGGCATGGGCCGTCGTAGGCCCGGCCGGGCCCGGCCCGGGGAGGCAGCGTGGAGAACGACCTGGTGTTCACGCCGACGCAGCACGCGATCGTGGCCCACGCCTTTGCCGTCGCGCTCGGCGCGCACGTCGTCGGCTTCCTGTACTTCCTGTCGCGGCTCGGCCAGATCGCGCCGCGCTACCGGACGGCGACCTGGCTGTCGCTGGCGGTCATGGCGGCCAGCGGGCTGCTGTTCTTCCGCCTCGGCCAGTCGTGGGACCTCGCGTTCGTCGAGCGCGGCGGCGTCATGGG
>CAXTFU010000186.1:0-9512 GCA_964243385.1 uncultured bacterium
CACACGATGGTCGGGCTGACGCTGCCGGCCGCCGGGGCGATGAAGCTCATGCGCTCGCTGGGCGCCTCGCGGCTGCAGGTCTACCGCAAGCTGCGCCTGCCGGTGGCCGCCCCGCTCATCGCGGTGGGCTTCAAGCACTCGGTCCTGCTCGCCTTCACCGGCGCGCTGGTGGCGGAGATCCTCGTCGGCTCGTCCGAGGGCCTGGGCCGGTTGATCGCGATCTACAACCAGCAGATCCTCATGGACCTCGCCTTCGCCGTCGTGTGCATGCTCGCGGCGATGGCGGTGGCCGCCGTGATGGTCCTCGACTACCTCGATCGAAAGATCATCTTCTGGCGCGAGGACGAGGGGCCGAGGCGATGACCGCGAGCACCACCGAGCCGGTGCGCTCGCTGACCCCCGAGCAGGAGCGTGCGCTCGGCCAGCCGACCCGCCCCGAGCGTGCCGGCCGCTGGAGGGGGCGGGCGGGGAGCCTGCTGTCGACGGCGGTGAGCATCGCCATCGCACCGCTGCTGGTGCTGCTGTGGGTGCTCGCCCGACGGCTTGACCTCGTCCACCCGATCCTGCTGCCCGAGTTCGGCGACGCCGTGTCCGCGCTCCAGCGGGTCGTCACGGCGGACGGCTTCAGCGGTCACCTGTGGCGCACCGTCTCGGAGATCGCGCTGGGCTTCGGTCTGGGCTGCGCGGTGGGCCTCGGCCTCGGCGTCGCGCTGTCGAGCTTCCCGCTGCTGCGCCGCGCCTACTTCCCGCTGCTGGCGGGCTTCGAGGCGATCCCCGGCATCGTGCTCGCCCCGGTCGTCATCACCTGGCTGGGGTTCGGGCTGTCCGGCAAGGTCGTGCAGGCCGCCATCGCCTGCTTCTTCCCGGTGTTCGTGACCACGCTGGTCGGCCTGTCCATGGTCAGCGAGAACGAGCTGAAGCTCATGCGCATCCTGCGGGCCTCCCGCTGGGAGGTGATGCGCGAGCTGCGGATCCGCAGCGCGCTGCCGGCCATCTTCGGCGGCCTCAAGATCGCGATCACGACCGCCACCATCGGCGCCATCGTGTCGGAGTTCGTCGGGTCCGACGCCGGGCTGGGCTACCTGCTGCTGCGCTACAAGGGCGGGTTCGACACGCCCGCCATGTTCGCCCTGATCTTCGTGTTCGCCGTGCTCGGCGTCCTCAGCTTCCTGCTGCTGGAGCTGCTCGAGCGCAAGATCGTCTTCTGGCGGAAGGCCGCATGACGACGACGGCACGACCGCGGACGGGCACCACCGAGGCGCTCGTCGCCTGGGCGTCGGCGGTGACCTGGGACGACCTCCCGCAGCCGGTGCGACACGCCGCGCGGCGGGCGCTCGTCGACTCGCTGGGCGTCGCGCTGGGCGGCAGCACGAACGAGGCCGTCACGATCCTGCTGGAGCACCTCGACGAGGTGGGCGGACCCGGACGGGCGACGCTGATCGGCCACCGCCGGCGCACCGACGTCGTCAGCGCGACGCTCGTGAACGGCGTCATGGCCCACGTGCTGGACTTCGACGACACGCTGCTGCCCACGCGCATCCACGCCAGCGCGCCGCTGCTGCCGGCGCTGCTCGCGCTCGGCGAGGGCCGCGACACGCCCTTCCGGGAGCTGCTGACGGCCTTCGTCGTCGGGCTCGAGCTGCAGGCGCGCCTCGCGCTGGCGATGTACCCGGACTACGCGGACCGCGGCTGGCACGGCACCGGCGTCGTCGGACCGGTCGCGGTCGCCGTCGCAGCGGGACGACTGCTGCACCTGGACGAGCAGCAGACGGCGCACGCCGTCGGGCTGGGGGCCACGCAGGGGGCGGGCATCACCGCGGTGTTCGGCTCGATGGCCAAGTCCCTCAACCTGGGCCGGGCCGGCGCCAGCGGCGTGCAGTGCGCGCTGCTCGCCGAGCGCGGCTTCACGAGCAACCCGCGGGCGCTGGACCAGCCGGCGAAGTGGTTCGTGCGCTACAGCGACGTCCTGGACGAGGACGCCCTGCTCGGGGACCTCGGGCAGCGCTGGGCCGTGTCGGTGGACGGCTTCAAGCCGTACGCCTGCGGCCTGGTCGCGCACGCCGTCCTGGACGGCGTCTGCGACCTGCGCCAGCGCACGCAGGTGCCGCCCGACGACGTGCAGCGCCTGCACCTGCGCGTGCCGCCCGAGTCGCTGGTGCTCATGGGCAACCTGTCGCCGGTGACCGAGCTGGAGGCGAAGTTCAGCGTGGCCTACGCCGCGGCCGCCGGCTACCTCGACGGGTCGGCCGGACCGGAGACCTTCTACGAGGACCGCGTGCACGACCCGCGCTACCGGGCGCTGCTGGCACGGGTGGAGCTGCAGGGCGACCCCGGGCTGCGCCAGGACGAGGCGGTCGTGTCGCTGACGACGTCGGCCGGACAGACCCACACCGCGCACGTCGAGCACGCGCTCGGCACGCAGGCGAACCCCATGACCGACCGGCACCTGTCCGAGAAGTTCACCTCGCTCGCGTCACCCGTGCTGGGTGGTGCGGGTGCCGCCGCGGTCCTCGAGCGCCTGTGGAGGTCGGAGCAGGAGCCGGTCGCCGAGCTCGCGGCCGCACTCCGACCCTCCGAGGAGCACTCCGCATGACGACCGTCGACCTGCACGCCCACGCCATCCCGTCCTCGATGGTCGCGGCGATGCAGCAGGCCCACCCGGACCAGGCCCCGACCCTCACCGAGCGCGAGGACGGCCACCACCTGGCGTACGCCAACGGCCGCAAGAGCGGCCCGCTGCCGTTCGGCATGCTCGACGGCGCCGCGCGCCTGGCCGACATGGACGCGGCCGGCGTCGACCGGCAGGTCGTCTCGCCGGCCCCGCCGAACTTCGGCTACGGGCTGCCGGCCGAGGTGGGCATCGACTTCACGCGGCTGCAGAACGACGCCCTGCTCGAGCTGTCCGCGCTGGCGCCGGACCGGCTGCAGGTGTTCGCGGACCTGCCCATGCAGGACGTCGACGCCTGCCTGGCGGAGCTCGAGCGCGTCGGTGCCGAACCGGCCGTCAAGGGCGTCGAGATCGGCTCGAACATCTCCGGACGCAACCTCGACGCTCCGGAGTTCGAGCCGCTGTGGGAGGCCCTGGCCGCGGCCGACCTCGCGGTCCTGGTGCACCCGGACAAGGTCGCGGGAGCCGACCGGCTGACGTCGTACTACCTGCAGAACTTCATCGGCAACCCGACCGACTCGACCATCGCGATCGCCAGCCTGGTCTTCGGCGGCGTGCTGGAGCGGCACCCGCCGCTGCGCTTCTGCTTCGTGCACGGCGGCGGGTTCGCGCCGTACCAGATCGGGCGCTGGGACCACGGCTGGCGCTGCCGGCCCGAGGCCCAGACGGTCATCACCACGGCGCCGAGCGAGTACTTCTCCCGCCTGTTCTTCGACTCCCTGACGCACGACCGCCTGTCGCTGGAGTTCCTGGGCGCGCGCGTGGGCTGGGACCACGTCGTGCTCGGCAGCGACTACCAGTTCGACATGGCGGACCGCGACCCGGTGGGCAGCGTGCGCGCCCTCGGGCTCGACCCGGCGGACGAGGCCCGAGTCCTCGGGGGCAACGCGGACCAGCTGCTGCGCTGAGGGCGCGGGCCGCCCGTGCGGCCCCCGCACCGACCGAGCGCAGACCACGACGCCCGGCGCGACCACCGTGCCCGGACACCCCTCACGACAAGGATGGGAACGCCATGACCGACGACGGTGGCAAGGAGCGGCTCGCGCAGACCGCCGAGCGGCTCTGCAACTGGGGCAAGTGGGGGCCGGACGACGAGGCCGGCACGGTCAACTACATCACCGCCGACATGGTCCGGGACGCGGCCGCGCTCGTCCGGCGCGGGAAGGTCTTCTCGCTGTCGATCGACTACGGCGACGACGGCCCGCAGAAGGGGCACCTGCGGCGCTTCAACCCGATGAGCTTCATGCTCCGTGACGGGGACGACGTCTACGCGCGCGACTTCAACGGGGCGCCCCAGGGCATCGGCGGCGCCGACGACGTGCTGTTCCTCGCCGCGCAGGGCGCGACCCACTGGGACGCGCTCGGGCACATCTTCTACGACGCGAAGATGTGGAACGGCTACGACTGCCGGCGGGTCACGTCGATGGGCGCGGAGCTCAACGACATCGCCAACTACCGCGACCGCATCACCGGCCGTGGGGTCCTGCTCGACCTGCCCCGCTCGATGGGCGTCGACTGGTGCCAGCCGGGCCAGGGGATCACCAGCGACGACCTCACCGCCTGCGCGGACCGGCAGGGCGTCGAGGTCCGCCGCGGCGACCTCGTGCTGCTGCGCTTCGGGCAGATCGCGCAGTGCCGGGCCGAGGGCTCCTGGGGGGAGTACGCGGGCGGCGACGCCCCCGGCCTGACCTTCGACACCCTCGACTGGATCGCCGAGCGCGAGATCGCCGGGCTGGCGTCCGACACCTGGGGGGTGGAGGTGCGGCCGAACGACCTCAGCTACGTCGGACAGCCCTGGCACCGCGTCGCGCTGCCCCAGATGGGGCTGCTGGTGGGGGAGATCTTCGACCTCGACGCCCTCGCGGCGGACTGCGCCGAGGACGGCGTCTACGAGATGTTCTTCTCGGCCAACCCGCTGCCGATCAAGGGCAGCGTGGGAGGGCCGATCAACCCGACGGCGATCAAGTGACCGGGTGACCTCGCCCTCCCTCGCCGCAGCGCCGCACGTCCGCTCCGCCCGCGCGGGGGCGAGGTCCGCCCTCCAGCGGGGCACGCTCGTGCTCGCCCTGCTGGAGGCCCTGGCGGCGGTCGTCGACGTCGGCGCGCTGCGGGGGGTCCGTGCCGGTGTGGCGGTGGTGGTCCTGCTCACCGCCGGCGCGCTGGCCCGGCCGCTGTGGCGGCTGCTGGCGGGAGGGTTCGCCGTGACCGGGCTGCTCCTGGCGGTCCGGGACCCGGGGCCGGACACGCTGCTCGAGGTCTGCGTCGGGGGCCTGCTGACCGTCACGCCGGTCGTCGCCCTGCTGGTCGTCGTGACGCGGCTCAACGCCGTCGTGCTCGCCGGTCGCTACAACGTGGCGCTCGCCGCCCACCTGGCGCGCCGGTCACCGGGCCGCTGGTCGGGCCTGCTCCCGGTGGTCCTGGCCTACCTGCTCGCACCGGTGCTGCTCGCCGGGGCGCTGACCCAGTCGTTCGGCCCGTTCCAGGGCGGGGGCACCGAGCAGGACGACCGCGACCTGCTGGCGGTGTGCGTGCGGGCCCTCAGCCTCGGGCTGGTCTGGTCGCCGCTCGCCGCGCCGACGGTCTTCGCGCTGACGCTGCTGGACGTGACGGTGACGTCCTACGTCGCCATCGCCCTGCCGGCCTCCCTGCTGGCCTTCGCGCTGCTCCTGCTGCAGCTGCGCCGGCGCCCGGCCGATCGCGCGCCGCACGCGCCGCACGAGCAGGACCCCGCAGCCGTCGCCCGCCTCGTCGGCTTCCTGGCCGCCCTGCCGGTCCTGGTCGTCGTCCTGGCCGGGCTGCAGGGCCACCTGTCGGTGCGGGTCGTGCTCCTGGCGATGCTGGCGGTGACGGCGACCTGGACCGCCGTCGACCGCCGCCGGACCGCGACGCGCGGGGCCGAGGCGGCGCCGGACCGGGCGCCGGAGGCCCACGGCGGGCGCGGCGGGCTCGCCCCCGAGGGCGTGGTGCTCTACCTGTCGCTCGGCCTGTTCGTCGGGGGCATCCGGCTGGTGACCTCCGGCGGCCTGTCCTGGGCCACCTCGCCCGGGCCGGTCGTGACGGTCGCGTTCCTCGGCGCGGCTGCCTGCTTCCTCGTCGGCGTGCACCCCGTCGCGGTCATCGCGGTCCTGTCGCCGACCGTCCTCGCGCTCGACCCTGCCTACGCCGCCGTGGGCGCCTTCGCGCTGTGCGCCGGGGCGCAGGCGGTCAACGTCTCCAGCCCGTTCAGCCCGCTGTCCGTCGTGGGCAGCCAGATGTCGCGCTCGACGCCCTGGGCGGTCAGCACGCCCGTGCACTGGCGCTTCAGCCTCCAGCAGCTGGCCCTGTACGGCGCCGCGTGCGCCGTGGCGCTGGCCCTCGTCCCCTGACCGTGCCGCACTGCCGAGAGGAAGCACATGTCCCAGCGCCCGACGCCCTTCCCGCGCGGGGAGGAGCAGACGTTCTTCGCCGACGCCCGGGAGGGCCGGCTCTCGTTCCAGGTGTGCGACGCGTGCGCCACCCGGATCGCCTATCCGCGGGTGGCGTGCCCGAACTGCCTGTCCGACCGGTTGACGCGGTCGACCGCCCGCGGCACCGGGACGGTGCACTCGTTCACCACGCTGCACCGCGCCGGGCACCCGAGCATGGCCGACCGGGTCCCGTACACCGTCGTCCTGGTCGACCTCGACGAGGGCGTGCGCGTGCTGGCCGACCTGGACGACGACGGCGACGAGGGGGTCGCCCCCCGCATCGGCATGCCCGTGCAGGTCGTGTTCGAGGAGCTCACCCCCGAGCTGTCGATCCCGCGGTTCCGCCGGGTGCGCGCATGACGCTGCGCGGTCGCACCGCCATCGTCGCCGCCGTCGAGGTCGAACCCTTCACCTCGCAGGGCCGGTCGCCGTCCGGGCTGATGGCCGAGGCGGCCCGCCGGGCGCTCGCCGAGGCGGGCCTGCGCAGCGCCGACGTCGACGGGCTGTTCACCGCCTCGTCGTACTTCGCCATGCCCGCGCTGACCGCCGCCGAGCAGCTCGGGCTGCGTCCGACCTACAGCGACTCCTCCGCCCTCGGCGGGACGTCGTTCATCGCGCACCTGGCGCACGCCGCCGCGGCCATCGAGGCGGGCCTGTGCTCGGTCGCGCTCATCGTCTACGGCAGCACCCAGCGCTCGGACAAGGGCAAGCTGGCGAGCCTGGCGGAGTGGTCGGCGTACGAGCAGCCGTACGGGCTGCTGCACCCCATCAGCAGCTTCGGGCTCATCGCCCAGCGGCACATGCACGAGTTCGGCACCACCAGCGAGCAGCTCGCGCAGGTGGCGGTGTCCGCCCGCGCCTGGTCGCTGCTCAACCCCCAGGCGCCGTACCGGACGCCGCTGACCGTCGACGACGTCCTGTCGTCGACGATGCTGTCGACCCCGCTGCACAAGCTGGACTGCTGCCTGGTCACCGACGGCGGGGCCGCGGTGGTGCTGACGTCGGTCGAGCGCGCCCGTGAGCTGACGGACGTGCCGGTCCACCTGCTCGGCGTGGGGGAGGCGATCAACCACAGGAACATCACCGGGATGCCGGACCTCACCTCCACGGTCGCCGCGGACAGCGCCCGGCGCGCGTTCGAGATGGCCGGCCGGGGCGTCGCCGACATGGACACCGTGCACCTGTACGACGCCTTCACGATCAGCCTGCTGATCCTGCTCGAGGACCTGGGCTTCGTCGCCAAGGGGGAGGGCGGGCCGTTCGTCGAGTCCGGCGGCATCGCCCCCGGCGGCGCGCTCGCCGTCAACCCCAACGGCGGCGGCCTGAGCTACACGCACCCGGGGATGCTCGGCATGTTCCTCATCACCGAGGCCGTCGCGCAGCTGCGCGGTCGGACCGGGGACCGGCAGGTGGCCGGGGCCACGACGTCGGTCGTGCACGGGATGGGCCTGACGCTCGCGGCGCACGCCACCGCGGTGCTGAGCACGGACCCGTCATGAGCGCCCGCTGGGACGACCGGGTCGTGCTCATCACCGGCTCCGCGAGCGGCATCGGCGCCGCCGCGGCCCGCCGGTTCGCGGACGCGGGCGCCCGGGTGGTCGTGAACTCCGTCCGGTCGCGCGAGGCGGGGGAGCGGCTGGCGGCCGACCTGCCCGACGCCGTCTACCTCGCCGGCGACGTGAGCCGCCCGGACGAGGCGGTCGGCCTCGTCGAGCGCGCGCTCGAGCGGTGGGGGCGGCTGGACTGCCTCGTCAACAACGCCGGCGTCAGCCGCAAGATCCCGCACGCAGACCTCGACGCGGTGACCCGGGAGGACTGGGCCAGCGTGCTGGACGTCAACCTGCTCGGCACCTGGGAGCTCAGCCGGGCCGCGGCACCCTCCCTGCGCAGCGGCGGCGACGGCAGCATCGTCAACGTGAGCTCGCTGGCCGGGGTGGTCGTCGGCGGGAGCTCCATCCCGTACGCGGTGTCCAAGGCTGCGGTCAACCACCTGACGCTGCTGCTCGCCCGCGCCCTCGCGCCAGAGGTGCGCGTCAACGCGGTCGCGCCCGGCCTGACCGAGACCCCGTGGACGGCCGACTGGCACGAGGAGCGGAGCCGCGCGGCGGCCCGGTCGCCGCGCGGCAGGATCGGGACGGCGTCCGAGGTCGCGGACGCCGTCTTCGCGCTGGCCTCGCTCACCCACGTGACCGGCGAGGTGCTGACCGTCGACGGAGGCACGCACCTGTGACGCCGACCGAGCGCCGGCCCGGTCCGGACGACCCCACCGGGGAGCTGCACCTGCGGGCGACGGTGGCGCGGCTGTCCAACCGCGGCCGCTGGGGACCGGACGACGAGATCGGGACCCTCAACCACCTGACGCCGGAGCGCGTCGTCGCGGCCACCCGCCTCGTCCAGCGCGGCGCCGTCTTCTCGCTGGCGCTGCCCTTCGACGACACCGGACCGCAGCGCGGCAACCTGCGCCGGTTCAACCCGATGCAGTTCATGCTCCGGGACGGCACCGACGTGTGGTCCCGCGACCTGGCCGGACGTCCCCGCGGCCACGGCGCCTCGGACGACGTGCTCCTGCTGGCCTCCCAGGGCGGGACGCACTGGGACGCGCTCGCCCACACGTTCTTCGACTCCACGATGTGGAACGGCTACGACTGCCGGCTCGTCAGCTCGCTCGGTGCCGAGCGCAACGACATCACGGGCTACCGCGACCGGATCGTGGGCCGTGCCGTGCTCGTCGACCTCGCCCGCGCCGCGGGCCGCCCGTGGCTGGAGCCGGGGCACGCGGTGACCGCCGCCGACCTCGACGCGGCGCTCGAGCAGCAGGGCGTGCAGGCCGGTGCCGGCGACATCCTGCTGCTGCGGTTCGGGCAGGTGGCGATGTGCCGTGCGCGCGGTGACTGGGGCGACTACGCCGGCGGGGACGCTCCCGGCCTGTCCTTCGACACGCTGGACTGGATCGCCGAGCGCGAGGTCGCGGGGCTCGCGGCCGACACCTGGGGCGCCGAGGTCCGGCCCAACGAGCGCAGCTACGTCAACCAGCCGTGGCACCGGGTCGCGCTGCCGCACCTGGGCCTGCTCGTCGGGGAGATGTTCGACCTCGAGGAGCTGGCAGCCGACTGCGCCGACGACGGCGTCTACGAGATGCTGTTCTCGGCCTGCCCGCTGCCCGTGACGGGCAGCGTGGGCGGTCCGATCAACCCGGTGGCGGTGAAGTGAGGCGGTCGGCTGCGGCGGCCTGACCGGTCAGAAGGAGCTGGGCCGTCAGAAGGAGCTCGGCCGTCCGCTGCGCTGGTGGTTGCGCGCGGTGCCGATGAGGTCCGAGGTCGTGGCGACCTGGTGCAGCACGACCATCGGCGGGGTGATCCGGGTGCGGGTGCGCACGGTCGCGGCGGCCCGGCGAGCGG
>CAXTFU010000187.1:0-3080 GCA_964243385.1 uncultured bacterium
AGGGGCGTAGGGGCGTAGGGGCGTAGGGGCGTAGGGGCGTAGGGGCGTAGGGGCGTAGGGGCGGACGGACGGGACGGACGGGCGGACGGGCGACGGGTGCACGGGCGGACGGACGGGTGCACGGACGGACGGACGGCCGGGCCGGCGGACGGGCCGACGGGCGGACGAGCCGAGCGGCGGAGGACGACAAGTACTCGGCACGGCTGCTCGCGCAGCGCTCCACCTCCGTCACGCAGACGGGTGACGCCGAGCCGCGTCCGGCGTGTCGCGGGCCACCTCAAACCTCCCAGCGGTAACTTCCGTGGACTACTGCCCCACTTGTCACAGCAGTCCCTCCTGCGTAGCGTGCCGCGGAAGCTCGACCCCGTGCTGCCGACCGTGAGGGACTCGATGACCCGCTCCACCGCCGCCCGACCGCACGCTGCTGCCCGGCGCGCCCGCCCCGCGCGCAGCCGCCGCGGCCGCACGACGCTCGGTGCGCTGCTCGCCCTCGCGGTCGTCTCGACGGCCGGCGCCCCGTCGCTCATCACCATCGCGCCGGGCGACACCCTGTGGGACCTCGCCGAGGAGCACGGCACGTCGGTCGCCTCGCTCACGGCGCTGAACGACCTCCCGGGCAACGGCACCATCTACGCCGGCCAGCAGCTGCGGGTCCCGTCCGGCGGCAGCGGCAGCAGCAGTGGTGGCAGTGGCGGCGGCAGCTCGGCGGGTGCGTCCGGCGGCGGCGAGACGCGGCACCGGGTGCAGGCGGGCGAGACCCTCAGCCACATCGCCCTGCGCTACGGCGTCAGCCAGTCGGCCCTGGCTGCGCGCAACGGCGTCTCCGGCGGCGTCATCTACGCCGGACGCACGCTCGTCGTCCCGGCGGGCGGCTCGGGCGGTGGCTCGACGAGCGCGGCGGGCGTCCCCACCACCAACGCGGGCAACCGCATCCCCGAGGGCGTCCGCAGCTCGGTCGCGGAGAACCGGCAGACGCTCGCCGGCCGGAGCCACCCGTCCAAGGCGACCGTGCGGCGCATGGTGGCCGACACCGCCCGCCAGTACGGCGTCTCCCCCTCGCTCGCCGTCGCGGTCGCCTACCACGAGAGCGGGTTCCAGCAGCGCGTCGTGTCCGGGGTGAACGCGATCGGCGTCATGCAGGTGCTGCCGTCGACCGGACGCGTGCTCTCCCAGCAGTCGGGCCGGTCGCTCGACCTGCTCGACACGCAGGACAACATCACCGCCGGCGTGCTGCTGCTGCGCCAGCTGCTCCGCTCGGAGGGCTCGGCCGACGACGCCCTCGCCGGCTACTACCAGGGCCTCGGCTCGATCGCCCGACAGGGCCTGCTCCCGCAGACGCGCGACTACATCCAGAGCATCCGGATCCTGCGCAACCGCTTCGCGAACGGCTAGACCTGCGGGACGGCGAC
This sequence comes from uncultured bacterium, assembly GCA_964243385.1. Taxonomy (GTDB): domain Bacteria; phylum Actinomycetota; class Actinomycetes; order Mycobacteriales; family SCTD01; genus SCTD01. The sequence continues at coordinate 1,410 of CAXTFU010000187.1, forward strand.
GGCCTCCACGCGGCCGTCGCCGAGCTCCCAGTTCCCCGCGTCCGCCGCTGTCGCCGTGCGGACGATCCGTGGCGGACCCGAGGTCAGCGCCGACGCCTGACGGCCGGCCGAAAGATGACCGGCGCGCCCGTCCACCGGCCGACCCCCGCGGCTCGGCCGACCCCCGCGGCTCGGCCCGCCGACCCCCGCCACACCGCGCCGCCGACCCCCGTCGCGCCTGCCCGGCGACGGCCACCTGCGGACCTACGCTCCGCGGATGGACACGAGCGTGGACGCCGGCGTCGGCGGTCCTCCTCCGCCCGTCGACGACGCGCTGGTCGGACGCCTGCTCGACGCGCGCTACCGGCTCGACCGGATGCTCGCGCGGGGCGGCATGGCGACCGTCTACGCCGCGACCGACACGCGGCTCGACCGTCCGGTCGCCGTCAAGACGATGCGGCCGGTGCTCGCGCAGGACCCCGACTTCGTCGAGCGCTTCGCCCGCGAGGCCAGGGCCGCGGCCCGGCTGTCGACGCCCGACGTCGTCGCCGTCCACGACCAGGGCACCGACCCGGCGACCGGCACGGCCTACCTCGTCATGGAGCTCGTCCGGGGCGGGACGCTGCGCGACGTCGTGCACGAGGGACCGGTCGCCCCAGCCCGCGCGCTCGACCTGCTCGAGCCGGTCCTGCGCGCGCTGGCCGCCGCGCACGCCGCCGGGCTGGTCCACCGCGACGTGAAGCCCGAGAACGTCCTGCTCGGTGACGACGGCCGTGTCAAGGTCGCCGACTTCGGCCTGGCCCGGGCCGTGGAGACGAGCGCGCTGACCTCGACGACCGGGCTGCTCCTCGGCACCGTCGCCTACCTGGCGCCCGAGCAGGTCGAGCACGGCCGCACCGACACGCGCACCGACGTCTACGCCGCCGGCGTGCTGCTGTGGGAGCTGCTGACCGGCGTCCCGCCGTACAGCTCGGACAGCCCGCTCACGGTGGCCTACCGGCACGTGCACGAGGACGTCCCGCCGCCGAGCACCGTCGTGCCGGGCGTCCCGGCGGGGGTCGACGACCTCGTCGTGCGGGCCACCCGGCGCGACCCGTCGGCCCGTCCGGTCGACGCCGGGGCGTTCCTCGCCGAGCTGCGGACGGTGCGCGCCGACCTCCCGGACGCATCCGCGCCGGGCGTCCCCGTCCAGGGCACGTCGCCGACGCTCGTCGTCCCGCGCAGCGAGCTGCCCGGCCGCTCCCGACGGCGCACCCGTCCGGCCCGACGACGACGGCTGCTGCTGCTCGCCGCGCTGGTGGCCGTGCTCGGGGCGGCCGGCTGGTACGCCGCCGTCGGCCGGTACACCTCCGCCCCGGGCGTCGTCGGGCTGGCCGGGGCGCAGGCCGAGGACGTCCTGACCGGCGCCGGCCTCGTGGTCGAGCAGCGGCCGCCGGTCTTCAGCGACCGGGTCGCCGAGGGCGCCGTCGTCGACCAGGACCCGCCGCCCGACGGCCGCGTCGTCGGGGGCGGCACCGTCGTCCTGCAGCTCTCGCGCGGGGCGGCGCAGCGCGACGTCCCGGCCGTCGCCGGGCGCTCCCGCGCCGAGGCGACGGCCGCCCTCGAGCAGGCCGGGCTCGGCGTCGGCCGCGTCGTCGACGAGCACAGCGCCGTCCCGAAGGGCGCGGCCGTCCGCACCTCCCCCTCCGCCGG
>CAXTFU010000187.1:3090-7058 GCA_964243385.1 uncultured bacterium
GAGCCGGGGCCTGGAGATGCTCGCCGTGCCGGACCAGCGCGGCGAGCGGCGCGACGACGCCGTGGCCGCCCTGCAGGCGGCCGGCTTCGCGCCCGAGGTCGTCGAGGTGCACAGCGAGACGGTCGACCGGGGACGGATCGCCGCCCAGGAGCCGTCGTCGGGCGAGGCGGCCCGCGGGTCGGAGGTGGCGCTGCAGGTGAGCGTCGGGCCGAAGCTGATCACCGTCGAGGAGGTCGTGGGGCAGTCCCGCGAGCAGGCCGAGCAGGCGCTCGAGGCGCTCGGGCTGGACGTCCGCGTCATCGCGATCCCGGGCCCGGGACGCGTCCGGTCGAGCGACCCCGGCGCCGGCGAGCGCGTCCGCAAGGGCTCCCGGGTCACGCTGTACGTGTTCTGAGCGCCGGTCCGCGCCGTGACCGTCCGCAGACCGGCTGTCACGGGGAGCGACTCGACCGGCGCGCTCCGTCTGGCAGGCTGTCACGATGCCGCCCCGCAAGCCCTCCGCCGTGGGGTCGCACGTCCCGACCGGCGGCGGGCTGGCCAAGGCGCTCGCCTACGGCCAGGAGATCGGCGCGCGGGCGCTGCAGGTCTTCGTGAGCAACCCCCGCGGCTGGGCGCCGAGCACGGGCGACCCGGCCGCCGACGAGGCCTTCGCCGGGCGCTGCGCCGACGAGGGCATCGGCGTCTACGTGCACGCCCCCTACCTCGTGAACTTCGGCTCCCCCACCGAGGCGACGCTCACCAAGTCGGTCACCGCGGTCGAGCACGCCCTGCGGCGCGGACGGGCGCTCGGCGCGCAGGGCGTCGTCGTGCACGCCGGGAGCGCCGTGGCGGGCGCGCACCGCGACGACGCGATGGCCCAGCTGCGCACCGCCCTGCTCCCGGTGCTCGAGGCCGCCGACCCCGACGGCCCGCGGCTGCTCGTCGAGCCCACGGCCGGCGGCGGGCAGGCGCTGGCCGCGACCGTGCAGGACCTCGGGCCGTGGTTCGCGCAGCTCGACGCCCACCCGCTGCTCGGCGTCTGCCTCGACACCTGCCACGCCTTCGCCGCCGGCCACGACGTCTCGGGCCCGGGCGGCATGAAGAAGACGCTCGACGCCCTCGTCAAGACGGTCGGCCGCGGCCGTCTCGGCCTCGTGCACGCGAACGACTCCAAGGACCCGCTCGGCTCGGCGCGCGACCGGCACGAGGCCATCGGCGAGGGGCACATCGGCAAGGACGCCTTCGCCGAGCTGTTCCGCCACCCGGCGACCCGGGGCGTCCCGGTCGTCGTCGAGACGCCCGGCGACGCCAGCACGCACCGCCGCGACATCGAGCTGCTCTGCGCCCTGCGCGACGGCTGACACCGGCGCCGGACGGTGCTGCGGGCGCCGGTACGCTTCGCCGCGCAGCTCCGGGCCCAGGCCCGGCCGCCCGGCAGGTCGCGCCCACCGGTCGCACTGGCCCGTCGCCGCACCGTCCGCCGCGCCCGCCGTGCCCAGCAGGTCCCCGAGGAGTCCCATGGTCGTCGTCATGCGCCCCGGCGCCGCCCCGCAGGACGTCGACGCCGTCGTCGCCCGCGTCGAGCAGGCCGGCGGCTCGGCGTTCGTCAGCCGTGGCGTGCACCGCACGATCGTGGGCCTGGTCGGCGACGTCGTCGCCTTCAGCGGGCTGGACCTGCGGGCGATGCCGGGCGTCGGCGACGTCGTGCGGGTCAGCAAGCCCTACAAGCTCGTGAGCCGCGAGCACCACCCGGACGCCTCGACCGTCACCGTGGGCGCCCGCGGCGACGTGCACATCGGGCCCGACAGCTTCGTGCTCATCGCCGGGCCGTGCGCCGTCGAGACCGCCGAGCAGACCTTCGCCGCCGCCGACATGGCGCTCGCGGCCGGCGCGACCATGCTGCGCGGCGGTGCTTACAAGCCGCGCACCTCGCCGTACGCCTTCCAGGGCCTCGGCGAGCGGGGCCTGGAGATCCTCGCCGAGGCCCGCGAGCGCACCGGTCTGCCCGTCGTCACCGAGGTCGTCGACCCCAAGGACGTCGCGGTCGTCGCCGAGCACGCCGACATGCTGCAGATCGGCACCCGCAACATGCAGAACTTCCCGCTGCTGCAGGCGGTGGGCAGCGTCCGCAAGCCGGTGATGCTGAAGCGCGGACTGTCCGCCACGTACGAGGAGTGGCTCATGGCCGCGGAGTACATCGCCCAGCGCGGCAACCTCGACATCGTGCTGTGCGAGCGGGGCATCCGGACCTTCGAGACCGCCACCCGCAACACCCTGGACATCTCCGCCGTCCCGATGGTGCACGCGCTGTCGCACCTGCCGGTCGTCGTCGACCCGTCGCACAGCGCCGGCAAGCGCGAGCTCGTCGTCCCGCTGGCCCGGGCCGCGATCGCGGTCGGCGCCGACGCCGTCATGGTCGACCTGCACGCCGACCCGACGCAGGCCCTGTGCGACGGCCCGCAGGCGCTGTACGGCGACGACCTCGCCGACCTGGCCCGCGCGTGCCGCGACCTCCCGCCCCTGACAGGACGAGAGGTCGCGGCGACGCGCCAGCCGTAGGGCGCGCTAGGCGCCGGACGGCTCCTGACCGGTCGCGGTCCGCCAGCTGGCGAGGCTCGTGTACCGCTGGCCGTCCCAGACGACCAGGAAGCCGCCGGCGCCGGTCGTGTAGGTGTTGCGGCTGAACACGAGCGCCTCCGACCCGCCGACCACGTCGAGCAGGACCGCTCCGCGGCGGGCGACCAGGACGTTGTCGTGCACCGCGGCGGCGTCGACCGGGTCGCTGACCCGCACCGCGGCCGGCGCGCTGCCGGCCACCGGCGACACGGTCACCGTGTTGAGGTGCACGTCGGTGTCGACGACGCCGGACCCCCCGGCCGGGCCGGCGAGCTCGATGCCGGCGCCGGCGCGGCGGCCGTCGTCGGTGCTCACGTTGCGGACCACCGTGTTGCCGGCGGTCGGCCGGAAGCCCTCGGGCTGGCTGACCAGGTAGCCCGAGCCGCTGTTGCCCGACGACACGTTGCCGGTCATCGTCGACAGCGAGACGCCGCCGGCGAACGCGACGCCGGCGCCGCCCACCGAGCCCGAGCGGTTGTCGTGGACGTCGTTGTCGGAGACGGTGACCCGCGTCGACTCCCACACCATGATCCCGGCGGGGCTGGTCGCGGCGTCGTTCAGCGCGCCGTTGTCGTGGGCCTCGCTGCCGCGCACGGTGCCGCGGTCGACGCCGCCGAGCTGGATGCCGCTGCCGCTGTCGGTGCCCTTGCCGGGGATCCCGCGGTTGCCGTAGGCGGTGCTGCGCTCGACCGTCACGTCGGTGAGCGAGTACGAGCGGGCGCGCGGCTTGAAGAAGCCGAACGTCGAGATGCCCGCGTCGCCGTTGTCGTGGGCGACGACGTCGCGCACCGAGACCGCCGAGAAGCCGCTCCAGCTGGCGTTCCAGGCGCCGACCTGCACGCCGGCGTTGCCGAAGCCGGACACCTCGACGTCCGAGACGGCGACGGCCGGCAGCCGCACCCCGCCGTCGAGGTCGGTGTAGAACAGCACCCCGTCGCCGCGGACGTCCGTGCCGACCTGGCCGCTGCCGACGAGGGTCAGGCCCTCGACGCGCACGCCGCCGGCGTTCACCACGACGACGCCGGAGCCGGTGCCGGCCTCGATCGTCGCGCGGCCGTCGTAGCTGCCGAGCACCACCGGTGCGGCGCTGGTGCCGGCGTCCTCGGCGCCGAGGAGCAGGCCGCCGCGGAAGACCGCGCCGCCCTTGAGGCGCACCTCGTCACCGGGCTGCAGGTCCAGGGCGTTGACGGCGTCGAGCGTGCGCAGCGCGGTCGCCGGGCTGAGGCCGTCGGCGGCGTCGTCCCCGGCGGGGTCGACGTATCGGACGACCGGGCCGTTCGACGCGACGGGCGGCGGCGCGGGCGTCGTCTCCACCGGAGCGGGCGTCGTCTCCACCGGAGCGGGCGTCGTCTCCACCGGAGCGGGCGTCGTCT
>CAXTFU010000187.1:7158-9180 GCA_964243385.1 uncultured bacterium
CCACCGGCGCGGGCGTCGTCGGCACCGGCGTCGGCACGACCGGCGGGACGGTCGGCGCGGGGCTGGTCGGCGCGGGCTTGGGCTTGGCCTTGCCCGGCTTCACGGGCTTGCCGAGCGCCTTGGCCGCCTTGCCCACCGGGTCGGGGGTCTGCGTGAGGGCGGTGGCCTGCGCGGTGCCCAGCGTCGTCGCGGCGGACGCCGCGGCGGCGCGCACCGTCCGGGCGGCGCGGGGGCCGTGCTCCCGCTCCTGCCGCTCGACCGCGGCGGACGCGGTGGCGGCCAGGGCCTGGGCCTGGCGGGCGCGGGCCAGCTCGGCCGGCGTGAAGGACCCGACCACCTGCTCCGACCCCGTCGAGGGGGCGGCGGCGGCGGGGCCGACGGCGGCCACCCCCGTCAGGGCGATGGCGGCCGCGGTCAGCGCGGTGCCCGTGCGCAGGGCGGCGCCTGCGCGGGTGGTGCGGCGTGGCGTGCAGTGCATCTCGTGCTCCCCGTGGTCGTCGTGTCCACCTCACTTCGACGGCCCGGGGGCTCGCGTTGACGCGTGGACGTCGGCGAACGGGTGGTCCTGCGCGCCGTTCGGGTGACGTGCGGGCCGGGGAGCCCGGACGGGGGCGTCCGGCTACCGCTGCAGCAGCCGCGCGACGACCTCGGCCGCGCGCTTGGCGCCGTCGTCGTCGACCTCGAGCGAGGTGACGAGGCGGACGCGCCGCGGCCCGACGACCGACACCAGGACGCCCTGCTCGCGGGCGGCCGCCGCGAGCTGCGGGCCGTCGAGCGGTCCGCCGGTGAGGTCGACCGGCACGATGTTGGTCTCCACGGGGCCGGCGCCCACGACCTCGCCGATGAGCGCGGCGCGCCGGTGGTCCTCGGCCAGCCGCTCGAGGTGGTGCTCGAGGGCGTGGCTGCCGGCCGCGGCCAGCACGCCGGCCTGCCGCATGCCGCCGCCGAGGCGCTTGCGCAGCACGCGGGCCTCCGCCGCGCGGGCCGCGTCGGTCACGACGAGCGACCCGACCGGGGCGCCGAGCCCCTTGCTCAGGCAGACCGAGAGGGTGTCGAAGACGGCGCCGTACGCCGTCAGCGGTGTGCCGGACGCGACCGAGGCGTTCCAGATGCGGGCGCCGTCGCAGTGCAGCGCCATCGCGTGCGCGGAGGTGAGCGCCCGCAGCCCCTGCAGGTCCTCGAGCGGGTGCACCAGGCCGCCGCCGCGGTTGTGGGTCTGCTCGACGCTGACCGCGCGGGTCGGCACCGTCCCCCACCCGTCCGGGCGCAGGTACGGCTCGACGGTGGCGGCGCTCATCCGCCCGCCCGGCACGGTGCGCGTCTGGATGCCGCCGTGCTGCGCCGCGCCGCCCTGCTCGTAGGTGACGATGTGCGCGTCCGCGTCGCAGACGAGCTCGTCGGCCGGCGGCACGACCAGGCGCAGGCAGATCTGGTTGCCCATCGTCCCGGTCGGCACGAACACGGCGGCGTCGTGGCCGAACAGCTCGGCGACGCGCTGCTCGAGCGCGTTCACCGACGGGTCCTCGCCGTAGACGTCGTCGCCGACCTCCGCGGCGGCCATGGCTGCCCGCATGGCGTCCGTGGGGCGGGTGAGCGTGTCGCTGCGCAGATCGACCAGGTCCATGCCGCCTAGGCTAGAGCGCGTGCCAGGACCGGGGACCGAGCCGTCCGGGTCCCGCCGCCGGCGTGCGGCCGAGGGCTCCGGGCCGCCCCCTCCGCCGGTCCGCGAGCGCGCCGGCGGGCTGTCCGAGAGCGAGCTGCTCGCCGCGGTGCGGGTGCACCTCGACCGGGTCGCCGACGCCGTCCGCCGCACCGGCTGCACGCCCGAGGCCGTGGTCGGCGTCGTCCGCAGCAGCGCCCTCGAGCTCGTCGAGCAGGTGGCGGCGCGGCCGACGCGCACCGACGAGGCGGTCGGCTGGTGGTTCGCCCGGGCGAGCGAGCTCGGCCGCCGCGCCGCAGGTCGGGGCGGGGCAGGTCTGGGCGGGGCAGGTCTGGGCGGGGCAGGTCGTGGCGGGGCAGGGC
>CAXTFU010000187.1:9190-9472 GCA_964243385.1 uncultured bacterium
GTCTTCGACACCCTCTCGGTCTGCCTGAGCAAGGGGCTCGGCCCGGACGAGCAGGACCTCGTCGAGGCGCTCGACGACCTGCCGGACGACGACCGGACGGCACTGCTGCTGCGCGACGCCTACGACCTGCCGGCGACGACCGTCGCCGCCGCGCTCGGCACCGACGCGGACGGGGCGATGGAGCGCGTCGGCGCCGCGCGGCTCGCGCTGCTGCCGCTGCTCGACCCGCTGCTGCAGCCCCCGCCCCCGGTCGACGGCGCGGCGGCGGAGCGGCCGGACCAC
>CAXTFU010000188.1:0-9389 GCA_964243385.1 uncultured bacterium
GCCCGGTGCCGAGGGTGAGGTCGGCGCCGCCGTCGCCGTCGTCGAGGACCGTCACGTACAGCCGGTCGCCGGCCTGCAGCACCCGGACGGCCGCGGCGCGGGCCCGGGCGTGCTTGGCGACGTTGGTGAGCGCCTCCGCCACGACGAAGTAGGCGACGGCCTCGATCGTCGGCGACGGCCGCTCCGCGACGTCGACCTGCACGCTCACGGGCACCGGGCTGCGCGCGGCCACGGCCGACAGCGCCGCGTCGAGGCCTCGGTCGGTGAGCACCGCCGGGTGGATGCCCCGGGCCAGGTCGCGCAGCTCGGCGAGCGCCCGCTTCGCGTCGCCGTGCGCCTGGTCGAGCAGCACCCGGGCGCCGGCCGGGTCGTCGTCGAGCTTGGCCCGAGCGCGGCCCAGGCTCATCGCCAGCGAGACCAGGCTCTGCTGCGCCCCGTCGTGCAGGTCGCGCTCGATGCGGACGCGCTCGGCGTCGCCCGCCTGCACGACCCGCTCGCGGGTGTCGGTGAGCTGCTCGACGCGGGCCACGAGCTCGGCGTCGCCACGCGGTCCGAGCAGTGCCCGGGCGAGCGCCACGTCGACCTGCACCCATCCCTGCGCCACCCACGGCGCCGTGAGCAGCAGGGCCACCCCGGCCAGGACCAGCAGCGGCATCGGCACCTCACCGGTGATGCCGGCACCGGGCTCGGCGGCCAAGGCGGTCAGCGGCAGGAGCACGAGGGCGACCCCGGCCGCCCAGGTCCCGACGACCAGGACGACACCCACGACCGCGACGGGCAGCCGCACCAGCCCGTGGGCGACCTCGCGCCACAGGCCTGCGCAGCGCAGCGTCGCCCGCCAGCCCGGCGGCGGCTCCCAGCCCTCGACCTGCACGCCGGTGAACAGGGCCAGCCGGGTCCGCTCGAGCCGGGCCACCCGGTGGGCGGCGAGCAGCACCACGACGAGCACGGGCACGCCGAGCAGGAACGCCGGCAGCAGGCCGATCCCGGCCGCCACGCCCGCCACCGTCAGCCCGAAGACGACGCCGCCGAGGACGACGTCGAGCACCACGTGGGCGGTCGCCCGCCAGGCCTGCGGCGACACGGGTGCGCGCAGCAGGTCGGCGAGCGCCGGGGACGGCCCGGCGAGCGGGACGCGGGGCGCCGGCGCGCGGGTCAGCGTGCGGGAGGTCATGCCAGGGACGGTAGGGACTCCGCGGTCCCGCGCCCAGCCCGCAGACCGGTCAGTCGGAGGTGGTGCTGGCACCACCTCCGGCGCACCTGCTGACCCGGTGGCCCGCACCGGGGGACGGGGCTACGAGCAGCTGCCGCGCACCACGCCGGCCAGGTCGGCGAACACCGGCCGCTCGGCGAGCTGGCCCGGCTCGTCGGGGTCGACGTACACGACGGTCGCGGCACCGCCCGAGCCGCTCGGGCCGACGGGCACGCAGGCGTCGGGGCCGGCGGACAGGCGCAGGCGGTACGGGGTCGAGGACGGGTCGCCCGCCGCGTAGCCCTGGGCGATCTCCGACCGGCTGCGCCCCGGGAGGTCCAGCGGCACGGGCACCGCGCGACCGGACACGTCGGTGAGGACGGCACGCAGGCCCGGGACGGGGCTCGAGAGCTCGGTGACGCGCAGCGGGCGCACCGAGCGGTTCAGCAGGCCGACGTCCACGACCGCCACGTCGCCGTCCCGGGACTGGCGGGCCTGCACGAGGTCGAGGGCGTCGGGCAGCCGGGGCAGCGCGCACACCGCCCGCACGTGGTCGTCGTAGCGCCGGCCCACCCCGCCCGGCAGGACGAGCGACAGCGCGGGCAGCTCGGCGCCGCCGGGGTCCTGCAGGCGCACGCGCAGCCGCGGCGTCCCGGCCCGACCGGACAGCCGGTCGGGCGCCCCCTCGCAGGGCTGCTGCTCGCGCAGCACCGCGGTGACCTGCTGCCCCGGCTCGAGCGGCCGGTCGGCCTCCCACGCGAGGCCCGAGCCGTCGACCTCGGCGCCGTCCAGCACGACGGCGTCCGGGCCCGTGTTGACGAGCGCGACCTCCACGCTGGTCGACGGCTCGTCGACCCCGGAGGCGTCGAGGTAGGGCTCCCGCCCGGTGACGAGCGCCAGGGCCGGCGCGCCCGCCTCGACCGAGAGCGCGTCGACGACCTGCCCGGCGCCGAACCCGACCGCCGCGGCGAGCGCCAGGGCGAGCAGCCGCGCGGGCCGGCGCGGCCGGCGCTCCGCCTCCTCGTCGTCCCCGAGGACGTCGGGCCCGCCGGCGCCGCTGACCGTCACCTGGGGGCCGTCGCGCACCGGCCCGACCTTAACCGGACGTGCGAAGGACGGCCGGCAGGCCGGGCGGGGTGCCCGGCGCGTCAGGCGCCCGGTGCGCCCCGCCCGCCGCTGGACGGTGCGCCGGCTGCGCTGCCGTCGTGGGCGGCACGGGCTCGGGGCGTGCGAGGACGTCGCCCGGACGGCGAGGACGACGCCCGTGTCACGCCGCCTGCGCGGTCGGGTCCGCGGCGAGGACGTCGCGGACGCTGCGCGGCTCGCGGCCGAGCAGGGTGGCGAGCAGGGGGTCGACGCCGGCGAAGAACCCCTGCGCGGCCGCCTGGTGCATGCCGAGCACGAAGCGCGCCATGAACTCCGGCTGCCCGGCGGCGACCTGCGCGGCGAGCCACTCGGCCTCGTCGAGCACCACCAGCTCGACGGTCTGCCCGGAGACCTCGGAGGCGAGCGCGGCGACGTCGCGGAAGGTCGGCGCCATGCTCGCGGTGAGCGTGACCGGGCCGTCGTGGGCGCCGTCGGAGGCGAGGATCGCGGCTGCGGCCTCGGCCTCGTCCTCGCGGGCGGTCCAGGACACGGGCCCGTCGCCCGGCACCGTGATGCGGCCGGTCTGCCGCCACGGCCCGAGCAGCCGGTGCAGGGTGCGCGCGTAGAAGCCGTTGCGCAGCGCCGTCCAGGGGGTGCCCGACTCCGCCAGCAGCTGCTCGGTCGCGGCGTGGTCGCGCCCGGGGGAGAACGGGGTGTCCGGCGCGGCGCCCTGGTGGCTCGTGTAGAGGATGCGGCCGACGCCCGCGGCCACGGCGGCGTCGATGGCCGTCCGGTGCAGGGCCACGGCGTCCGCACCCGGGTCGCTGGAGGAGACGAGCAGCAGCTGGTCGGCGCCGGCGAAGGCGGCGGGCAGGGAGGCCGGGTCGGCGAAGTCGGCGCGGCGCACCTGCACCCCCCGGTCGGCGAACCGCGACGCCCGGTCGACGTCGCGCACGGCGACAGCCAGCTGGTCCGGGGGCACGCGGTCGAGCAGGTGGTCGACGGTGGCGCCGTTCAGCGCACCTGTCGCTCCGGTGATGACGATCATCGGGACGTCCTTCGTTCGGTGGTCACGTTGGAACGCCCTGGACGGTAGCGCCGGAACTACACCGATAGCAAGGACGCGCTATCGTCGGACACATGTCCAGGCCCGCCAGCACCCGCTCCGACACGCGGGCGCGCATCGTCGACGCCGCCGCACGCCTGCTGCAGGAGCACGGCCCGGCGGCGCTGACCACGAGGGGGGTCGCCGAGGCGGCCGGCGTCCAGGCGCCGGCGATCTACCGCCTGTTCGGCGACAAGGACGGGCTGCTGGACGCCGTCGCCGAGCACGTGCTGGCGACGTACGTGTCGGCCAAGGCCACGGTGGTGGCGGCCGCGTCGGCGCAGGACGTCGACCCGCTGTCCGACCTGCGCGCCGGGTGGGACACCCAGATCGAGTTCGGCCTGGCCAACCCGGCGCTGTTCCGCCTGCTGAGCGACCCGGAGCGGGTGCTGCCCTCACCCGCCGCGCAGGCGGGCAAGCGGGTCCTCGAGGCCCGGGTCCGCCGCGTCGCCGCCACCGGGCGGCTGCGCGTCAGCGAGCGGCGCGCCGTCGACGCCATCTCGGCCGCCGGCACCGGGACGATCTCGGTCCTGCTGTCGACGCCGGCCGAGCAGCGCGACGGCGGCCTCGCGGCCAGCATGTACGACGCCGTCCTGCGTTCGATCCTCACCGACGCACCGGACGCCGCCGAGGACGGGCCGATGGCTGCGGCGGTCGCCTGCCGCGCGGTCGCGCCGCAGCTCGTCATGCTCAGCGACGGTGAGCGGCGGCTCCTGGGCGAGTGGCTGGACCGCGTCGTCGCCCAGCTCTCGAGCCGCCCGGCCGGACCTGCCGCATGACCGACGGGCCCGGACCGCTGCAGCACCGGTGCGCGGTCCTCGGCGCGCCGATCGCGCACAGCCTGTCGCCCGACCTGCACACGGCGGCCTACCGGCACCTCGGCCTGGACTGGACGTACGGCCGGCACGAGGTCCGCGAGCCGGAGCTCCCGGCGTTCCTCGACGGGCTCGACGAGACCTGGCGCGGGCTGTCGCTCACCATGCCGCTCAAGCAGGTCGCCCTGGCCTGTCTCGACGAGGTGTCCGACCTGGCCCGGCTGGTCGACGCGGTGAACACCGTCGTCGTCAGCGCCGACGGCCGCCGCGCCGGCGACACCACCGACGTCCCCGGGATGGTCGCCGCGCTGCGCGAGCGCGGCGTCGACCGGGTGCCGAGCGCGACGCTGCTCGGCGGCGGCGCGACCGCGCGGTCGGCGCTGGCCTCGCTGCACGAGGTCGCCGACCGGGTCGTCGTCCACGTCCGCACGCCCGCGCGCGCGACGCACCTGCTGACGGTGGCCGAGCAGCTCGGGCTGGCCTGCGACGTGCGCCCCTGGGACGAGCGCGCCGACGGGCTGTCGGCGCCGCTGGTCGTCGTGACCACCCCCGCCGGCGCGGCGGACGACCTGGCCCCGTCCGGACGGGTCGACGGCTGCGTCCTGTTCGACGTCGTCTACGCGCCGTGGCCGACGCCCGTCGCGGCCGCGTGGGCCCGCGCCGGGGGAGCGGTCGTCAGCGGCCTGGACCTGCTGGTGCACCAGGCGGTGCTGCAGGTCGAGCAGATGACCGGCCGGACCGTGCCCGTCGACGTCCTGCGCGCCGCCGGCGAGGCCGCACTGGCCGCACGGGGCTGACACCGCCGCTGCTTTCTGCGCGGCTGCGCCGCTGCACCCTTCTGCGCGGCTGTGCCGCTGCACCCTTCTGCGCGGCTGTGCCGCTGCACCCTTCTGCGCGGCTACGCCGCGACGTCCACCTTGCGCGGCCGGCCACGGGGACGCTTGCGGGCGACCACCACGCCGCCGATGAGCAGCTGACCGCCCCAGACGCCGTACTGCTCGCGCCGCTGCAGCGCGCCGGCCAGGCATGCCTCGCGCAGCGGGCACGGCGCGCACAGGACCTTGGCCCGCTCGAGCTCGGCCGGTGCCTCGGCGAACCAGAGGTCGGCGTCGGTCTCGGTGCAGGGCAGGACGGGCCGGTCGCGGTCGGACGGGGTGGCTGCCGGACTGAGCACCGGGAGGTGCGCGGGACTGAGCACTGCCATGGTCGCCTCCGGTTCGGGACGGGTCGCACGTCCGGAGCACCGCCGAGGGCCGCAGATACACCGTCACTGCTGCACGGTCACTGCGGGACGAAGGCGTCCGCTTCGATCTCCACCAGCCGCGCCGGGTCGAGCAGGGCGCGCACCTCGACCGTCGAGGTGGCGGGCCGGATCTCGCCGAACACCTCGCCGTGCGCCCGGCCCACCTCCTGCCACCGGGCGATGTCGGTGACGAAGCTGCGGGGGTGCACGACGTCCTCGAGACAGGGCGCCGACCTGCTCGAGCGCGCGCACCGCCCGCGAGGAGCCGACCAGCGGCCCCCACACCGCTCCCGAGGACACCCGCTGCCGCGTCATGCGGCGATCCTGGGACAGGGGTCCGACAGTTCAGCCCGCGCTGAGCCGGCGCTCCAGCGGCGTGCGGAACGCCGGCACGACGACGGTCCCGCCGAGCCGGGCGGCCAGGGCCGCGGCCGCCGCGTCGACCGCCTGCCGTGCGTCGCTCCCGCGGTCGGTCAGCAGCTCGGTCGCGATCGACCCGTCCGGCCGCACCGCCCAGCCGCCGACGACCTCGCCGTCCCACCAGACGGTCGGGCCGACGTTGCCGAAGGTGTCGTAGAGCGGGCCGGGCTCCACCGGCAGGAACCACTCCCGGTGCTTCCAGCCCATCGGCGTCGGGTCGAGCGCGGGCAGCAGGACCGCCGCGGGCGGGCTGTCGTCGAACGGCCCGGCGTCGTCGGCCAGCACCAGACCGCCCCCGAGCTCGGCCGTCTCGACCTGCGCCAGGGCCGTCCGTGTCGGGCCCTTCGCCCAGCCGGTCCACCACACGACGTCGGCCTCGGTGGCGGGGCCGAAGCGCCGCAGGTACTCCTCGACGAGCCGGGCGCGGGCCTGCGGCGGGTCGACCGGCTCGATGCCGTCCGGCCACCACGCCGCGGCCGGCTCCCAGACGTGCTGGCGCGACGTCCAGCTGCCCATCGGACGGCCGCGGACCAGCCGGCCCTGCGCGCCCACGAGCGTCAGCACCTGCGAGGTGATCGTGCGTCGCACGTCGTAGGACTTTTCGGTCGTCGGCAGCAGCGCGGTGCGCAGCCGGGGCTCGGCCTGGGCGAGCTGGGCGCCCGACGCGGTGCCGAGCCGCTCGACGGCCGCCGCCACCCCGGCCTCGGTCGCGGCGAGCCAGCCGGCGAGGTCGTCGGGCAGGGGAGGGTCGGTGGGCAGCGTCGCGAGCTGCGACAGCAGCCGCTTGCGCATGCTCGCCGCGACGTCGAGCGACGCGGCGGCGTGCACGACCGGGACGAGCTCGGACGGGACCACGAACAGCGTGCGGCGCATCGCCATGAGCCGGACGAGGCGGCGCTCGGCGTAGAGCTCGCGGCCGACGTCGTCCAGCTCCAGGGACGGGCAGCGGGCCAGCACGGACAGGTAGACCGTGGCCGGGTCGGTGGCGTGCAGCGCCACGACGGACCGGGCCGCCTCGACCGCCGAGCCCGCGGTGAGCTGCCGACCGACCAGGCGCGCCCGGCGCTCGCGCACGTCCGTCACGACGCGAGCGTGTCACGGCGCACTGACAGGACCGCGCGCGACCGGCACCCAGCGCGCGGTCCTGGGGAGCTTGTCCGGGTTGCGGACGACGTACAGGCCGGTCACCAGGCCGTCCTCGAGCAGCACCGTGGCGACGGCGTCGAGCACGCCGTCGACCGCGATCCGCAGGCCCGGCGCGCCGTTCACGACGACCGGCTCGACCACGCAGCCGGGCGGGGCCACCGCGTCGAGGAACCGCAGGACCTTGTCGCGCCCGACGATGGGCCGCAGCGCCGCCTTCCTGCGTCCGCCGCCGTCGGTCACGAGGACGACCTCGGGCGACATCAGGTCGAGCAGCCCCTGCAGGTCGCCGGTCCTCGCCGCGGCGAGGAACCCCCGCAGCACCAGCTCCTGCTCCCCGGCGTCGACCGCCGAGCGCGGACGGCGGGAGGCCACGTGCTCGCGCGCCCGGTGCGCGATCTGCCGCACGGCGGCGGGGGACCGGTCGACCGCGGCGGCGATCTCGTCGTAGCCGACGTCGAAGACCTCGCGCAGGACGAACACCGCGCGCTCGACGGGCGCGAGCGTCTCGAGGACGAGCAGCACCGCCGTCGACAGGCTGTCGGCCAGGGCGACGTCGTCGGCGACGTCGGGCGACGTGAGCAGCGGCTCGGGCAGCCACGGCCCGACGTAGGTCTCGCGCCGGCGGGCGAGCGTGCGCAGCCGGTTGAGCGCCTGCCGGGTGGTGATGCGGACGAGGTAGGCGCGCGCGTCGCGGACCTCGGACTGGTCGACGTCGGCCCAGCGCAGCCAGGTCTCCTGCAGCACGTCCTCGGCGTCGGCGGCCGACCCGAGCACCTCGTAGGCGACGGTGAACAGCAGCGCGCGGCAGGCCAGGAAGGCGTCGGTGGCGGTGTCCACGGCCGTCATCCTGACGCCTCCGTCACGCGATCGGCGAGGGGCAGCTCGCAGACGGCCGAGAAGCCCTGGCTGGTCAGCCCGACCGCGGTGTTGAAGCGCGAGCGCATGTTCTCCAGGGCGACGACCTGGGTGAGCTCGACCATCGCCGCCGGGCCGAGCTGCGCGAGCAGGCGCTCGGCCAGCTCGTCGGTGACGGTCGGCGGGGTCGCCGTCATGTCCTCCGCCCAGGTCATGACGTCGCGCTCGAGCGGGCTGAAGACGTCCGACCCGCGCCACCGCGGGATCTCCCGGACCTTGCCCTCGTCCAGGCCCTCGGTGTGGGCGAGGAAGGAGCCGAAGTCCAGGCACCAGCTGCAGCCGACCACCCCGGCCGACGCCAGCACGGCGCAGGTCTTGAGGGTCGGGTCGAGCCGGTCCCACCGGGCGACGCGGCGCTCGAAGCCGAAGACGGAGCGCATGAGCGGCCGGTGGTGCCAGTAGACGCCGGCGCTGTCGGGGACCTGGCCCCAGGTGCGCCGGGCGTACGCGGTCAGGAGCCGGCCGACGGGGCCGGTCAGGGGTGTCGAGGGGATGCGGGCAGTGCTCACGGTGGGCTCGCAGTCGGGTCGCAGGAACGGGACACCCTCAGGACACCGGCCGCCGCTGCGCTGTGACACCGCCTCCGCTCCGCTCGCGGACGATCGGCGCGGCCCGCGCTGCGGAGCGGGTCGTCGGGTGAGCGACCGGCCCGCGTGACGCGCTCCGGCGCCGCCGGCCGGCGACGAGTTCGGGCGAGCGTGCAACCGGACGGGCCCGCCGACCCGTCCCTGTCCCTGTGAGCCTGTTCCCCGGTCGAGACGAGGCGGCGTTCGCGGAGGTCTTCGCCGCCCGCGCCGCCGGCACGCTGCGCACCGCCTACCTGCTGTGCGGCGACTGGCACCGGGCGGAGGACCTGGCGCAGACGGCGTTCGCCAGGCTCTACGTCGCCTGGCCGCGGCTGCGCGACGTCGGCGCGGTCGAGGCCTTCCTGCGGCGCACGCTCCTGAACGCCTACCTCGACGAGACCCGTCGGGCCTGGCGCCGGGCGCACCCCACCGAGGTCCTGCCCGAGCGCGCGGCGGCCGACGGGCCGTCGACGGACGACCGGCTCGTGCTCGTGGCGGCGCGCTGGCCGCCGTCCCGCCCCGCCAGCGGGCCTGCCTGGTCCTGCGCTTCTTCGAGGACTGCTCGGTGGAGCAGACCGCCGCCGTCCTGCACTGCAGCGCCGGGACGGTGAAGAGCAACACCTCGCGGGGCCTGGACGCCCTGCGCTCCGCCCTCGGCGGCTCGCTGGACGAGCTCGCCCCCCTGACGACGACCACGACGAAGGACGCCCCGTGATGGACGAGCTCCAGCTCGCGACCCGCCTGCACTCGGCGGTCGCAGCCGACCCTCCCGTGGAGCTCGACCTGCACGCCGTGGTCGCCGCCGGCCGCCGGCGCCGGCGCGCCCGGGCGGCCGCGGCGTCCGGTGCGCTGGCGCTCGCCGTCGCGGTCGGCGTGGCAGTGCCCGCCGTCCTCGGCGGCG